>JBQCIY010000023.1:0-27166 GCA_051953275.1 Devosia sp.
CCTCTTCCTCGGTGCCGGGGACTTCGTCGGGAACCACGAACATGTTCTCGCGGTACTTGCCCCAGTGCCCCGACGCCTCCCAGAACTTGGACGACATCAGCTGCGGGGTCTTCACCTCGTTGTAGCCGTTGGCGTTCACCCGACGCCGGATGTACTCCTCCATCTGGTTGTAGATGGTGAAGCCCTTGGGGTGCCAGAACACCGACCCCTGGGCCTCCTCCTGCAGATGGAACAGGTCGAGGTCACGGCCGATCTTGCGGTGATCGCGCTTCTCGGCCTCCTCGATCATGTGGAGGTAGTCTTCGAGCTCCTTCTGGGTAGCAAAGGCCGTGCCATAGATGCGCGACAGCACCGGGTTGTTGCTGTCGCCGCGCCAGTAGGCGCCGGCCACCTTGGTGAGCTTGAACGCCTGGCCGACATCTTTGGTCGAGCGCATGTGCGGGCCGCGACAGAGGTCGAACCACTGGCCCTGCTTGTAGATCTTGATCGACTGGTCGGCCGGAATGGCGTCGACAAGCTCCACCTTGAAGTTCTCGCCCTTGGCGGCGAAGACGCGCTTGGCCTCCTCGCGGCTCCACACTTCCTTCGTAAAGGCGGCGCCGCGATCGATGATCTCCTTCATCTTCTTTTCGATGAGCGGGAAGTCGTCCTCGCTGAACGGCGTGTCGCGCTTGAAATCGTAGTAGAAGCCGTTCTCGATCACCGGACCGATCGTCACCTGCGTGCCGGGCCACAGCTCCTGCACCGCCTCCGCCAGCACGTGCGCGCTGTCGTGGCGGATGAGGCTCAGCCCGTCGGGGCTGTCGCGCATCACGAACTCGATCTTGCCATCCCCTTCGAGCGGGTCGCTCAGGTCGCTGAGCACGCCGTTCCACTTCATAGCGACGGTCTTTTTGGCGAGGCTCGGAGAGATGCTTTCGACCACGGTGGTCCCGGTGGTGCCACGCGCATAGTCGCGTACTGCACCGTCGGGGAACGTCACCTTGATCATTTTTCTCTCCATGAGACTGCGGCGGAATTGCCGGAAAATCGCGCCCGGAGGCGCAGGCGGGCTCTTATCATCCCGGCCCGAAGGTGTCATCCCGCGGGCAGGACTGGCACATTCGCGCTTCTCTTCCGCCCGCGCCACGGCTGCGCCGACCACGAGATGCATTAGCCGGGTCTTTACCACTCGATCTTCAATCATGGCCTCCGGGCGTGGCGAGTCGGAGGCGCAAGTGGCCGAGACGTCTGCAGATCGCGTCGCCAGGATCGCGGCCGCGGCGCTTGTTTGCGGCGCCGCCTTTTATGTCAACGACCGCTTCGTACTGGCCAATTTCGCCGGTGGCGCAGACCTGCTCGATACCGGCTGGTTCGCCTGGATCATGGCGGCCGGCGATCCGTGGCTGGCCAATCCGCGCAGCGTCAGCGACCTGAGCTATTTCAACTATCATCTGACGCCGTACCTGTCGGCGATCACCGTCTTCGTCCACGCCATGGGCGTTGACCGGTTCACCGCCTTCGCCCTGCACCAGGGGCTGGCATTTGCAGCCTTTGCGGCAGGCCTGTGCGGCCTTGTCTTGACTGCCTGGTCGGGTGCGCGCTCCGCTTTGCTGCTGCTTGCGGTCGCCGTGTTTGCGCTCAGCGGCGACGTGCTGTTGCAGGTCGCGAGCTTCCCGCATCCCGAAGTGGCGATCATTGCCTGCTGCGTTCTGGGGAGCGCCTTTTGGCAATCACGCCGTTTCGCCTGGGGAGCCGCGGCTTTCGTCCTGGCCTGCACCGTGCGCGAAGATGGCGGGCTCTACGCCGCCGCCTTCCTGTTCGGGCTCGCGGCGCTCGAACCGCTTTCGAAACGGACCCTGGCCAGCCCGCCGGCGTTGCTGGGCGCTGCCTTGGTCCTTGTCTCGCTGCTGATGTTCTGGATCAAGGCCGCATACTTCCCCGGCTTCGCCGCCTTCGCCACCAACTATTCCGGCGACGGCTGGCGGCACCTGACGCAGGACTCCGTCCGGCTTCGGCTCGGAACCTTCGTCCAAAACCCGCAGGCCTTGACCAGTATCCTCTGCGCGGCCGCGCTGGCGCTCGCCACCTGGCGCTATCTGATCTTCGTTGTCCTCATGGCGCCACTCATCGTCGCGCAGCTTCTCGCGGTCCGCGCCCCGCTCTGGCAGTTCCACTCCTACTATACGTTCCCCTTCGTGGTCATTTGGGCGGGCATCGTCATTGTCGCGACGAGCCGCGCCCGCCGGGGCTCGTTCCGGACTGTCGAGGCCGTGGTGCTGGTCGCGTTCATCGTCCTCGGGTCCGGGCCGGTGCAATATCTCCTGCGGCCTCCTGGCTGGCTTCCCGTCGCGGCGCGCGCGATGGTGACGTCGGTCGGCGATCTTCCCGCCTTTGCCGCAGACCTCCGCAGCTCGATCGCCGCCGTTCCCGGGGCCTGCGTCTCGACCGGCGTAGCCGCGATGATCCCCGACGCCGTCGCAGCGGGCGAGGTGATCGACACGGCCTTGGGCCTCGCTCACTGCCGCACCGCGTTCCTCTTCCGCGGCGACCTCAGCTACAACGCGCTAAGTTGGAGCGTCGCGCTGTGGCCGCGCGGCACGACCATCGACGGCCGGGTTGAGCGCTACGACCAACGACCGTAGGTCCACGGCAGATACCAGTGTGCCCCGGCGGGAAGCATGTCCGGCACAGGATCGTAACCATGCGTGCCGCCCGGCCTGCACCGCGTGATCCGCGCCAGTCCCATCCAGCCGCCGGGCCAGAACCCGAAGCGCCAGATCGCGTCGCGCGTGTATTCGCTGCACGTCGGCGCATGCCGGCAGTTCCGGCCCATGAAGGCTGAGAGCGTATAGCGGTACAACTGGATCAGCGCGTAGGCGACGACCTTGAACGGAAAGTCGACCACCCGCCAGAATTCCCTCGCAAACTGAGTCAAGGGAATGCCTTAACCCCCTCGCGGACCTCGATCTTGTCGAGGGCGTCGACCACCGCGTCGAACACCAGCAAGGTCGAGGTGTGCCGCGGCGGGTAGTCCCGCACCGGCTCGAGATAAGCGAGGTCGGCCCATTTGCCCGTGGGCGGGGCGCCGTCCGCCTTGAGCATCGCCGTCATCTGCTGACGCAGCGCGCGGAATTCCGCCACGGGGGTGCCGACGATGTGCGCCGCGACGATCGCAGCCGACGTCTGTCCCAGTGCGCAAGCGGATATTTTGTGCCCGTAAGCACATATGTTGCCCTCGTCGGAAATCGCAACGTCGACCTCGATCGACGAGCCGCAGACCCGGCTTACCCGCCGCGCCGAGGCGTCCGGATCGGCCAGCCGGCCGGGGATTGGTTGGTTCGCCGCGATTTCGAGGATCTTTTGGGAATAAAGATCGCTCAGGTCCATTCTAATGCACGTGCCTATGCCTTGGAGGGGAGTCGTTCCCTCCTTATATAATAAGCACTTGCAGCAAGTCAGCGGCGTCCCCCGTCACTGACCATCCGTGAACCGCGAGGTGGCAAACAACGTATTGCCACCGGAAATTGACCGGGGAGTCAAATGGACGCCAGCACCACGCCTGTCGCCGTCAAGTCGTTGTCTGAACACACAATTCACCGCCCGAGCCGCGAGGAAGCGGAAGCTGCCGTTCGCACGCTGATCGCCTGGGCCGGCGATGATCCGGCGCGCGAGGGCCTGCTCGACACGCCCCGCCGCGTCACCAAGGCCTACAAGGAATTCTTTGCCGGCTATCACGAAGATGCCGGCACAATTCTCAGCAAGACCTTCAAAGAGGTCGGCGGCTACGACGACATCGTTCTCGTCAAGGACATCCCGTTCTCGAGCCACTGCGAGCACCACATGGTGCCGTTCTTCGGCAAGGCGCACATCGCCTACCTGCCGCATGACGGCGTCGTCGGGATCTCCAAGCTAGCCCGGCTCGTCGAGGTCTTTTCGAAGCGCCTGCAGGTGCAAGAAGTGCTGACCGCGCAAATCATTGACGCCATCAACGAGCACCTCAACCCCCGCGGCGCGGCGGTAATGCTAGAGGCCGAGCACATGTGCATGTCCATTCGGGGCGTCCATGCACACGGCGCGCAGACCGTGACGCAGCGCTTCACCGGGGTTTTCGCTGAGGAAAAGTCCGAGCAGGATCGCTTCTTCCAGATGGTCCGCGGCCGGGGCTGATCTACCGCAATAGCGATCAAGTCGCCTTTTTCGGGCCGTGGCATAGACTTCGGGCTTCGTGAGGAGACGTCATGTCCGCAATCGCCAAGACCCTCTGGCTGATCGAGTCCCGCTTTCGCGAGACTCCATCGCTCGACGAGTTAGCCGCGCAGACGGGCCTGTCGCGCTCGCACCTGTCGCGCATCTTTCCGATCGCCACCGGGTACTCGATCTCGTCCTATATCCGCGGCCGTCGCCTGACCGAGGCGGCCAAGGTGTTAGCCGACGGGACGCCGGACATCCTCGGGGTGGCTCTCGATGCCGGATATGGTTCGCACGAGGCATTCACCCGCGCCTTCCGGGAGCAGTTCAAGGTCACGCCTGACGAACTCCGCAAGAGGCGCTCTCTCAACGCCCTGCCTCTCGTGGAGCCGATCAGAATGGACCCTGCCGAAAAAACCCCTCTCGACCCGCCGAAAATCGAAGATCACGCTGGCGTCCGACTTGCTGGCCTTGGCGGCCACTACGATGGAAGCACGCTCGCTAACATCCCGGATCAATGGACGCGCGCTGCGCCCTATTTCCAGGAAATGACCGGCAACCGGGTGGGGGATGCCTTCGCCGTAGTGGGCCGGATGTCCGAAGACTCCGGGGGCTTCGACTATTTCTGCGGCGTGCCAGTGACCCGAAGCAAGGAGGTCGTGCCTGGCCTAAGCGTCATGACCTTGCCGGCCACGCGCTACGCACGCTTCGCCCATCGCGGACACATCTCGGAACTGCGCGCGACGTGCGCAGCCGTCTTTGAAAATGGGCTGCCCGACGCCCGGCTCGAGGCCGATCACAGCTATTTCAGCTTCCTCGAATACTATGGCCCGGACTTCAACCCGCAAACCGGCCTCGGCACCGTCGAGATCTGGGTGGCGCTCAAGGGCTGACTTTGACGCCGGCATGGGGCGGTATTACCTACCGCTCCATGAGCACCACCTTCGCCGATCCAAGCATCCTTACCCATGAGCAACTCGAAGAGGGCACGGTCTTTGCGCCGCGCTTCGATGCGCATGGATTGATCACCGCGGTAGCCCAGGAAGAAAGCGGCCGAGTGCTGATGGTCGCGCACATGAACGCCGAAGCGCTGCAACGCACACTCGAGACAGGTGAGGTGCACTACTACTCGCGCTCCCGCGGCAAGCTGTGGAAGAAGGGCGAAACCTCGGGGGAAGTGCAAAAGCTGATCAAGCTCGCGACGGATTGTGACCAGGATGCCCTGCTCCTCATCGTCGAGCAGTCAGGTCGTGGTGCGGCCTGTCACACCGGCCGCAAAAGCTGCTTCTATCGTGTGTTCAAGGATGGCGCGCTCGCGGGTACCGGCGAGCCGCGCCTGTTCGACCCAAAGACCGTCTATGTTCAATAGTGCGGCGGCGGCGGTTCCGGCGGCTCGGCCAGTGCCGGATTGTCGGCAATCTCGCGCATCCGTTCGCCGAGGTTGCCGATCAATCGCTTGAGCTCGGCAATCTCAGCCCATTGCGCTGTGACAGCACGGCTCAAATCCTCGATCGCCTGCTCCTGATAGGCGACCGCGGTCTCCAGCTTTTCGATGCGTTCGGCTTCGCTCACACCTGTCTCCTTTCGAGCAGCGGCACCAGCAGCAGACCGCCGACAAAGCCGCCGATATGCGCCTGCCAGGCCACCTGGAAGTCGGTATTACCGGTAAACATGGGGACCAGCGGCACAATGCCGTTCAGCACGATCCATGTGAGTGCGAAGAAGCGAGCAGTCGGATTGCGGAAGAACTCGCCCAATGTTGCCAGCCGGCGGCCTAGGAAATGGCGCTCGCCCGTCTTTTCGTCGACCGCGACCACCGGCGGCTGAAAGATGAAGCGGGTGGCTGCCCCGGTGAGTGCGGCGATGCCGCCTGAGGCGCCAAGCAGCACCTGCACTTGCCCCAGCGTCGTCAGCGCAAAGAACAGGGCGCCAAGTGCGGCCCCCATGAGAAACAGCACCAGCATCCGAACTGAGCCATAGCGCTGCGCCACGGGGGTGCCGAAGGCTGCGAGCCAGACCACGTTGAAGCCGACGTGCTCCCACCCGGCGTGGAGAAAGGCGTGCGTGAAAGGCGTCCAGATGATCGGCCAAATGCCGCCATCGAGTCCGCTTGCATCAATTACGCGATAGGGAATGAACGCGAGCCAGGCGAACAGCGCGTCGCGGCCGGCTTCGTTAAGAACCAGGTCCGACGCGGCCTGAATCGCGAGCAACAGCCCACATAGAATGAGGACGGGCAGCGGCAGGTTGAATATCGGTTGCCGTCGTGTCGGTGCCAGAGCCGGTTGATTTTCCTGAGGTTTTTGGTCCTCGTTCATTGCAGCTCCAGGTTGTGCAGCCTTCGCACCGACTTATTCACACCACACCCGCGACATTAACCTTAAGGAAGCTTTAAGGGCGATTTCGGCCCGGTCTTTTGCGAGGGTGCGTCCCGGCGGCGGACGGGCCTGTTGGCGCGCTGGCCAGGGCTTGGGATATAGGTTGGCGTTCATGCAAAAACAGAGCACCAAGACGCTCTACGACTACTGGAATACCTTGCGCGGCTCGCGCAGTGCCCCCGACCGCCGTGACCTCGACCCGACGAAAATCCGCGGCGCCCTGGCCAATACCTTCATCCTCGAACTCAACGACGGCCACGAGTTCGACTTCCGGCTCGCCGGCTCGCACATCTGCTCGATCTATTCGCGTGAACTCAAAGGCCGCTCGTTCACTCGCCTGTGGCATCCGCGCGACCGCGACGCGATGGAGACACTGGTGCGCGCCGTCACCGAGGACCATGCGGTCGCGCTCATCACCTTCACCGGAATGACCGCGATCCATACCCGGGTGCCGGTCGAGACGATCCTACTGCCCGTCCGCCACAACGGCTCGACGCAGACCCGCCTTCTCGGTGCCATGACGACCGTCGACGAGCCCTATTGGCTTGGCGTGCAGCCCGTCGTGGAACAGCGTATCAGCGGGCTCCGGCTGATCTGGCCGGACGACCAGTCGCACGCCGACCTGGCGCGGGACGTGGCCGCTACCGTGCCGCAGGAAGTGGTGTTTGCAGCGGCCGGCAGCACGGCACCGCAACCGATGGCGGCGACGGTGTTTGGCCGGCAGGCCCGACGCTATGCGCACCTCGCCGTCATCGATGGCGGCCGGCAGTAAAAAGTCCCGGTTTCCGGGCAATCCGAAGGGGCAAGGTCACATTCGGTTAACCAAAACTGGGTAGCGTCTCACATGTCAAAGTGAGCGGCCTGGGCATGCTGACCAACAACTCTTCTTCGCAGCGAACATCCAGGCCGGCGCGCGCCTATGCGCAGCTACCGAAGTTCCAGCGGGTGAAGGTCTCGGTGCTTGGCCGCTACATGCTCGCCGACCGCCGCGAGTTCCCCTGCCAGGTGCTCGAAATGTCCCCTGGCGATGCCGTGGTCATCGCACCAGTGTCGGGCAACCCCGGCGAGAAAGTCATCGCTTATCTCGACCATATCGGTCGCGTCGAGGGGTTGATCACTGAGTCGACCGAGGGTGGCTTCGTCATTGATCTGGCGGCAAGCCCCCGCAAACGCGACAAGATGGCGGCGCAACTCACCTGGCTCGCCAACAAGGATATTCTCAATCTCCCCGAGGATCGTCGGCATGAGCGCGTGGTGCCGGACAACCGCCACTCGACCGTCGTTCTGGACGACGGTCGCCGCTACAACTGCAAAATCATCGACATTTCCCTATCCGGCGCCGCCATCGAGCTCGCGGTCCGGCCGGCTATGGGGACACCAGTGACTCTTGGCCGCATGCGGGCGCGCGTGGTGCGACATTTCCAGGACGGCGTCGCGGTCGAGTTCACCTCGGCCCAGGAGATGCTAACGGTGGTGCAGCAGAACCTGCGCATCAACTGATCACCGGCGCCTCATGCATGGTTAATTCAGTCTCACCCGATCCCATAAAACTCGACTAAAAACTCGCTTGGAGTTTTCCGAGTGAGGCAATTTGGCGGCGGCATCGTGTTCCTCGATCAGGGGAATACGAAATGTCCAACACCATTACAGTCACGCTCGGCGGCACGCTGATTGCGGCCGTCATGTTCACCTCGCCGGTCGCAGCCGGCGGCCTCACGCCGGTCGACTTCACCAATGTGGCGTTCGCGCCCGACACCGGTTCGACGAGCATTCCGATCGGCGCCGCTGATTTCTGCAGGCGCGAGCCCACCGCTTGCCAGCCGAATAAAACGGTGGTCCAGGCGGAGACGCTGACGCCCGCAAGCTGGAGCCAGCTCATCGCGGTCAACGATGCGGTCAACCGCAAGATTGTCCCGGAGACGGACCAGGACAACTATCATCAAGTCGAGTACTGGACGTACCCGGCCGACGGACGTGGCGACTGCGAAGACATCGCGCTCGAAAAGCAGCGCGAGCTGATCGCCGCCGGCTGGGATCCGAGCACGCTGCTGATGACCGTGGTGCGTGAAGCCGATGGCAACGGCCACGCCGTGCTGATGGTCCGCACCGACCGCGGCGACCTCATCCTCGACAACCAGAACGGCAAGGTCCTGCTGTGGAAGGACACGCCCTACGCCTTCATCAAGCGGCAGTCGCAGGCCGATGCCGGCAAGTGGGTCGCGCTGAACGACGACCGCGCGACGGTCATCACCGCCGCCACGAACTAGACTGTAGTTTTGAGTTCTCGGGCCCTTCCCTGATCAGTGGTGCCCGATGAAAGTGGGGCCGGCTCTCCCCCGAGGCCGGCCCCACGCCCTTCCCCCGTTTGGAAGGTGGTCCTAGGGAACGATCGCCAGATAGAACCCCAGGAAGAACAGGCCGGTGATGAAGGCCCAGCCGAATGCAACCAACGCGCTCAGCAGCACCGAACCCATCGAGAGCGTGCCATCGTCCTGTTGCTTCCAGCCCAGCTGGAGCATGATGAAGGGGCCGCACAGAAAGCTCATGGCCAAGTGCCCAAGCGTGTGCAGAAAGGTCTTCCCGTCATAGCGCAGGATCGCCTGTTCGTGGAACACCCACTGGTAGAAGTAGGTTCCTGAGCCGGCGATCGCGAGCCCGACCGCCATGATGAAGCCTGCCAGCATCAACTCGAACATCACGACGCAACGCCTCGACGGCCGCGTCAGCTGCGCGGCTCTGTTAACTCTTCGTTAATCATATGAGGGGCGAGATCGGCTGTCATCAACGTCCCTACCGACTGGTTAATTTGTCTATGGCGACACCCGACTTAGCGATGGCAGGCAAGCGCGAGGCCCATTCGGTGGGCTTCAACCTCGGTGTGATCGCGCTCTTCGCCACCCTGCTCGGACTCACCGTCGCTTATCTGATCAGCGGCGCAGAGCGCGGACACGCTGCCGCGGCTGGTCAATCGCCACAGCTGGTCATTCGGACGCTCGGCGGCACCACCCTCGAAATTCCGGCCGGCTGGATGGCCGGCGACGACGACCAAAGCGCAACCGGTTTCGCGCGCCAGGTCGATCTCACACTCAGTCTTCCCCTCGGACCCGACGGCGCCACGCGCAGTATCGATGTAACACTGACGCAGCGCAGCCGGGTCCGACCCAGTGCTTCACTGCTCGATGGCGTCTATCTGCACGAATTCGGCCAGGAGCAGATTTCGGGCCCGCCCGGCTTGATAGGGAAGCCGATGGCGGCGGGCGATGGCTACGACAACGAGACGGTCTGGTACGATCCCATCGCCCCCTCGCCGTTCGTCGCCAAATGCCAAGCGCCAATCGCCGCCGGCCAGCCGGGGAAGTGCCTGAGGACTGTCTATCTCGGCTCGGGTATCGCCGCAGTTTACGGCTTCGACGACGACATCCTGGTCAACTGGAAGAAGTTCGATGCCGAGTTGCACCCGCTGCTCAGCCGGATCGGCGCCGTCTGACGCTAGATCTCCTCGACCACCACGGCGGTGCCATAGGCGAGCATTTCGGTGATGCCGTCGGTAATTTCGTTGCTGTCGTAGCGCATGGCGATAACTGCGTTGGCGCTCAGCGCAGCGGCATGTTCAATCATCAGGTCGAGCGCTTCCCGACGGGAGGTTTCGGCAAGGGTCGTGAACAGCGTCAGGTTTCCGCCCACGATCGACTGCAGGGCCCCGCCAAGCGTACCCAGCACGCTGCGCGACCGAACCGTGATGCCGCGCACCAGTCCGAGCACGCGAACGACGCGGTAACCCGGCAGGTCGTTCGTGGTAGCGACGATCATTTCACCTCATCCAGGTCCTCTTCGAGGATCGCCATCTGGAAATTGTAGGATTTGTCGCCGTCTTCGTCGTCGACATAGATGAGGCCGAGAAACTCTTCGCCGAGATAGACCTCGACGCTGTCGTTCTGCTTCTGGCGCGGACGGACATCGATGGCGCGACTGTTGAATTTAAGCTGCAGGTACTTCTGCAGCTTGATGATCTCGGGATGGTTCAAATCCGCCGCTCCTAACCGTTTGGCGCCGCCACAATAGGCATTCGACCGCCCGGGGCAATCCCGGGCGCCGGCTTTTTCCGGTGGCGATGCGGCCAAACTTCGGCGGTCAGCCGCTCTGGTCGAGGAAAGAGGCGACCTGGTCCATCATCGAGGAGGGCTGCGGCGCGCCTGCTTCGCCGACGACCCGGGCCGGCACGCCGACCACGGTGACGCGCGGCGGGACGTCCTTGACCACCACCGAGCCTGCGCCGACTCTCGCACACTCGCCGATGCGAATATTGCCCAATATGATCGCGCCGGCACCGATCAGCACGCCGTCGCCGATCTTGGGGTGGCGGTCCTCGTCGGCCTTGCCAGTCCCGCCCAGCGTCACGCCTTGCAGGATCGATACGTTGTCGCCGATCACCGCCGTCTCGCCGGCGACGAAGCCCGTCGCATGGTCGAGCATGATGCCACGGCCGATGCGGCAGGCCGGGTTGATGTCGACCTGGAACACCTGGCTCGAACGGCTCTGTAGGTAGAGCGCGAAGTCGCGGCGTCCTGCCATCCACAGAGCGTGTGCGAAGCGGTGCGTCTGGATCGCCTGGTAGCCCTTGAAATACAGGAACGGCACGATGGCCCGATGCGTCGCCGGATCGCGCTCCAGCGTGGCGGCAAGATCGGCGCGCGACTCAAGCGCGATCTCTGGGCGCAGCAGCAGCGCGTCGTGGAAGGCCTGGCGGATGAGATCGGCCGAGACGTCGGGATGGTCGAGCCGTTCCGCCAGCCGATGCGCCAGCGCATCCTCGAAGCGTTCGTGGTTCAGCACATTGGCCATCACCATCGAGCTCAGGCCTGGCTCGGTCGCCACGATCTGCTGCGCGTTGGCGCGCACCGCGTCCCACAGGGGATCGACAGCCGCCACCGTCGACGATTTGAGCGACATGCTCATCCAAACCTCTCCATCGCAGGATGCCGATATACGGCAAATGCTTTGCTGGGACCAAGCCCGACGAGATCAAATGGTTCAAATTTCCGATCGAAGGGCTCATCCTCTCGGATGAACGCTTGTCAGCCGTGACGGCGCAGGAACTCCAGCGCCGCCGCCTTGAACCTGGGATCCCCGGTCGCGAGCATATGGTTGCGCTTGGGGATCACGAACGCCTCACCTTGCGGCAGCAGCTCGGCGAGGGCTTGGGGGTCACCGGCCATGTCGTCCGCGGCGCCGACTGCCACGAGGGTCGGCTGCCCGATCGAACGAACGATCTCGGCGGACATCGGCTCTCGCGACGAGATCATGCAGGCCGCCAGCGCCGCCTTGTCGGCCTTTGAGTGATCGGCGAAGATCCTGAACTGGCGGCCGGTGGCGCCCTTCACGTCCGACAGTGAGTCCGCCGTCAGTGCGGCAATTATCTCTTCGGAATCCTCGAGCCCGGTGACGAGGTTGATGCCCATGCCGCCCCAGACCGCACATTTCACCCGTGTCGGATGCCGCGCCGCAAGGAACGCCGAAATCCGCGCGCCCATCGAATAGCCCATGACAGGCACAGCCCCGAGGTTCAGCCGGTCGAGCAGCCGGGTCGCGTCGTCGGCCATCTCGTGGGCGAAATACAGTTTCGGGTCGTAGAGCTTGCGCGAGGCTCCATGGCCGCGATTGTCGATTGTGATGGGCTGCCAGCCGTCCGCCTGCAGAGCCTCCACCCAGCCGGGATTGACCCAGTTGATCACCCCCGACGAGGCAAAGCCATGGATCAGGAGGATCGGGCGGCCCTCCCCGTAAACCTCGTAGGCGATTTCGATCCCGTCGGAGAGAAAGCTGGCCATAAGGCTAAATAGCTGCGCGGTCCTTCAAAAACCACACTGGCTTCTATATGGTCCGCCCGTCCTCGAACCAGACTCGAAAGATCGCACGATGGCTCATTCCAGCACCCCGCATTTCCACAACACCGAGGGGCTGAAGCGTATCGAGGTGGGCTCGAAGGAATTCATGTGCGTCGGCGCCCTGCCGCCGTTCGACCATCCGCACATCTACATCGACATGGGCAAGGACAGCGAGGCGATCTGCTCCTACTGCTCGACCCACTACGTCTATAATCCGGAGCTGGCGCCGGGCACTTCACAGCCTCTCTCGGCGGTGTACCAGGCCGAACCTGCCTGATCCTTCCCCATGGCCGCCGGCCGGACGATCTACATCGCGGGAGCCGGCATCGCCGGGATGACGCTTGCCCTCGCCCTCGCCAAGTTCGGTGCGACCGTGGTGGTACTCGAGCGCAACCCGAGAGTGCAGGAAGTGGGCGCCGGGCTGCAGATCAGCCCCAACGCCCGCCGCGTGCTCAACCAACTTGGGCTCGACAAGGCCATCACGGCGCGCAGCTTCGAGCCGCAGGCCATCGACGTTTACCCCTACCGCGCCAGCCGGCCGGTGGTGAGCCTGGAACTAGGCGCAGTGATGCACCAGCGCTACGGCGTCCCCTACGCCGTGATGCACCGGGCCGACCTGGCCGATGCTCTCTATCGGGCCTGTAAGCGCTTCGCCAATATCGACCTGCTGTTTAGCGTCCGCAGCTTCGACGCCGTCAACCATGCACGCGGCACCTCACTGGTCGTGGACGAGATGGCCGGCACCAGCCGCAGCGCCAGGGTTTTCGCCTTGGTCGGGGCCGACGGCGTGCGATCGGAGACGCGCACCCGCGTGCTGAACGGCCCATCCGCCAGCTATTCCGGCTTCGTCGCGTGGCGCACTACGATCAGCATGGACTTGATGAAGGGCGTGCTGGCGCATGATCGCACGACAATGCTGTTCGCGCCCGGCTATCACGCCGTCTGCTATCCGCTGCCAAGCCGCAAACAGTTCAACATTGCCCTCTTTATCAAGCAGAAGGCGGAGACCCTTACCGGCGACAACCCACCACGCGAGCCGGCCCTGCCATGGGCGGCAACCCCGTCTCCGGTGTTCGAGAAGATTCTCTCACTGGCCAAAGGCGGCTGGGGCTACTGGATCGTCGACATCGTCGACACACCTGTCTGGTTCGACGGCGGCGTCGGTCTCATCGGCGATGCCGCCCACGCCATGCTGCCGTTCCAGGCGCAGGGCGCCGCCATGGGCATCGAGGACGCCGCAATCCTCGCGCCGCTGCTGATGACCGAGCCCGATGCCGCGTCGGCCTTCCGCCGTTTCGAGGCGATGCGACGGCCGCGGGTCGACCGGGTGCGCAAGATTTCCGATTTCAACGGCTTCGCCTATCACATGGAGTGGCCGTTTACGCTCGGCCGCAACGCGGTGCTCAGGATGCAGGGGCCCCGCGGGCACCTCAAGCGGCTGGACTGGCTCTACAGTTTCGACGCCGCACCTGAACCTGCCGTCCCCCTACCCGACAGAAGTGTACGGCAAACCTAGGCCAAGTGGAGCCGCGCTTGCGCTTGCCGCCTACCCTGTGTCAACTGCCGCCCTCGCAACCATAGAGGCTCTATGGCCGCCGCCCACCGAAAAGACTCCCCCCTCACCCTCGCCTGCATCCTCATCACCATCCTGCTGGACATGGTGGGATACGGCATCATCGTCCCGGTCCTGCCGGAGCTGATCAAGCAGCTCACCGGTGGCGGCGTGGCGGAGGCGGCGGTCTTTGGCGGCTGGCTCGTCTTCGTCTACGCCTCGATGCAGTTCATCTTCTCGCCGTTCCTCGGCAACCTAAGCGACCGGTTCGGCCGGCGTCCGGTCCTGCTCGGCTCCCTCCTCGGCCTCACCTTCGACTACTCGATGATGGGCTTCGCGCCGGTGGTCTGGTACCTGTTCATCGGCCGCTTCGTGTCGGGTGTCGCTGGCGCCGCCGTGGCGACCGCCACCGCCTACATGGCGGACATAACGGATCCGCATAAGCGCACCCAGCGCTTCGGGCTCATCGGCGCGGCCTTCGGCCTCGGCTTTATCATCGGCCCGGTGATCGGCGGCGAGCTTGGCGAGTATGGGCCGAAGGTGCCGTTCTATGCCGCTGCCTGCCTTGCCTTCGCAAATTTTCTGTTCGGCCTTTTCGTCCTGCCGGAATCCCTCGACCACCAGCATCGCCGGCCATTCAGCCTCAGGCGCGCCAACCCATTCGGGGCGCTGTTGTCGCTCCGCAAATACCCGGTCGTCCTGTGGCTGATGCTGGCGCTGTTCCTGTTCACTACCGCGGCGCAGGCGTTCCCCTCGGTCTACAACTACTTCACGATCGAGGTCTTCAACTTCTCGTCCTCGCAGATCGGCCGCACGCTCGGACTGTTTGGCGTTGTCTTCGCGCTGTTCCAGGCCTTCGGGGTCGGCCCGCTGGTCAAGCGCTTCACCGAAACCCCCGTGGTGGTCGTCGGCATGCTTGCAGCGACCGTGGCATTCACGGGCATCGCCTTCATCCACCACTCGCAATATGTCTATCTGTACATCGTCATCGGCGCCGTCAGCGGCCTCGCCGCACCCGCCATCAACGGCGTGCTGTCGCGGCAGGTACCGGACAACGCGCAGGGCGAGCTCCAGGGCGCGGTCAACGCGGCGAACTCGCTGGCGACAATCATCGGGCCGCTCGTCGCCACGCAGGTGTTCGCCTATTTTACCTACGCCGAAGGCTCACCCGGCTATTTCCCCGGCGCGCCGTTCATCTTCGCGGCGATCCTCACCGCGGGCGCGGTCGTGCTATTCACCGGCATCGCGCTCCGCTTCGATCTCGGCCACAAGCCGAGCATCGCGGTCCATCCGCGCGTACCCGAAATGTCCCCGCCAGGACAGATGCATGTGCCCAACCCGAACAAGCGGCGCGAGCAGGACGAGGACGTCCAGCCGCCGATCTAATGCAGCGCCCGGCGTATCTCGTAGATTTCCGCCGGCTTGATCAGCCGTGCGTGGGCCACCGTGACCGAATGGATGGGCCCCTCAATCTGTTCTTCCCAGAAGCCGAGGAACTTCTCGAGCACCGGGAAGTCGGGGAAGGTGTCGAACTTTTGCCAGACGAACTCCTGCAGGACCTGCAGGTGATCGGGCACGCGATAGATGATCTGCGCCGTCGTAAGGCCATAGCCGTCATTGGCGGGGTCGGAACGCAAAGGCATTGCTTGTCTCCGTACAACGTCCAAGTTCACCGACTCGAACGCTCGAAGGCAAGCTTCCGCTCGCAGAATTAACGAGACATTTCAGCGCGTTAGCAGCAAATCCAGAGGACTGCTGACAGTCTGATCACTTGCCGATCGTGCTCGGCCAGGTTCCGTGCTGTTCGCCCGGCCGGTCGATCAGCTCGAAGCCGTGGGCGCCGAAGAAATCGCGTTGGCCTTGTGTCAGGTTGGCGGTGCCGAGTGCCTGGCGGTAGCTGTCGAAATAGGCGAGTGACGCCGACAGGCAGATCATCGGAAATTCGCCGAGTGCTGCCGCCGAGACGATCTTGCGCAGCGATTTGTGTGCGTCCTTCATGATGGCGATGAAGTCGGGCACCATCAGCAGGTTCTGCGCACCGCCCTTGGCATAGGCGGCCGACATCTGGTCGAGGAAGCGCGAACGGATGATGCAACCATTGCGCCAGATCTTGGCGATCGTCGCGAGCGGCAGGTTCCAGCCGTTCTCCTCGCTGGCCTTCTGCAGAACGGCAAAACCCTGCGCATATGACACGATCTTGCCGGCAAGCAGTGCCTTCTCGAGGTCGCCCAAATCGACCTTCTGACTGCCAAGGCCGGCGAGCTTGCCATAGACCTTTTCGGCCGCGACGCGTTCATCCTTGCGGGAGCTGATCGAGCGAGCCGCTACCGCGCCCTCGATTGCCGTGGCGGGCACGCCAAGCTGCTGGGCGGCGATTGCCGACCACACGCCGGTGCCCTTCTGGCCGGCCTTGTCGAGGATCAGCTCGACCAGCGGCTTGCCGGTCTTGGGCTCGATCGCCTCGAGCACGTAACCGGTGATCTCGATGAGGTAGGAGTTGAGCGGGCCCTTGTTCCAGCCCTTGAACACGTCGGACGCGGCCCTGGGTGCCATCCCCATGCCGTCGCGCATCACGCCATAGACCTCGGCGATCATCTGCATATCGCCGTATTCGATGCCGTTGTGGATGGTCTTGACGAAGTGGCCGGCGCCCCCCTCGCCCAGATAGGCGCAGCACGGCTCGCCATTGAACTTGGCCGAGATCGCTTCGAGGATCGGCTGGGCATTCTTCCACTGTGCTTCGGCCCCGCCCACCATGATCGACGGGCCGTGGCGAGCGCCTTCTTCGCCGCCGGAAACGCCGATGCCGAGATAGCCGATGCCCTTGGGCTGCAGATAGGCGAAGCGGCGATTGGTGTCGGTGTAGAGCGAGTTGCCGCATTCGAGGATGGCGTCCCCCGGCTCCAGCATCGGCAGTAGTTGCTCAATCATCTCGTCGACGGGCTTGCCGGCCTTCACCATGATGATGATCGAGCGCGGCCGTTTCACAGCCTGGATGAATGCCTTGATGTCAGCCTCAGGCACGCACTTGCCGTCGAGTCCCTGCTTCTTGGCCGTCGCCATGAAGTCGTCGATCTTGCTCGCGGTGCGGTTGTGGACCGCGATCGTGTAGCCCTTTTCCGCGATGTTCAGCGCGAGATTGGAGCCCATCACGGCAAGACCAATAAGGCCGATATCGGCAGACGGCATGAAGGCTCCTCCAGGCGCAAAGGGTTTGTTTCCGGGCGCTTTTTGGCACGCGACACCGGCTTTTGCCAGCGCAAAAGTACCCGGAAAACGTTGGCTGTCAGCGCTGTCAGGCTCCCCAATCGCGCCCCGTGCTGCGATAGTGGGCCAGCGATCGGAGAGTACGACGAATGGACAGTCTTTCGCAGTTCAGCCTCGCGGGAAAACGCGCCCTCATCACCGGCTCGAGCCGGGGCATCGGCTTCGCCCTCGCCGGGGCACTGGCCGGCGCCGGCGCCGATGTGATCCTCAATTCCCGCGACACCAAATCGCTGGGAGAGGCCACAGCCAGCCTGGCGGATTCCGGGGCGCGGGCCCGCGCGGTCGCGTTCGACGTCAGCAACTCCGAGAGCGTCAACGACGCCGTCGACTATGTCGAGCGCGAGATTGGACCGATCGACATCCTGGTCAACAACGCCGGCATGCAGCACCGCGCGCCGCTCGAGGAGTTTCCCGAAGACAAGTTCGAGCAGGTCATCCGCACCAACCTCACTTCCGTCTATCTTGTCGGCCAAGCCGTCGCGAAGCGGATGATCCCGAGGGGCCGCGGCAAGATCATCAATATCTGCTCGCTGATGAGCGGGTCGGCGCGCCCGAGCATCGCGCCCTATGCGGCGAGCAAGGCGGGCGTCGCAAATTTAACCCGCGCCATGGCGTCGGAGTGGGCGCGGCATGGCCTAAACGTCAACGGCATCGCCCCGGGCTTTTTCAAGACCGAGCTTAACGAAGCTCTCGTGAGGGACCAGACGTTCAACGGCTGGCTCGAAGCCCGTACTCCGATGGCGCGCTGGGGCGAAGTCGAGGAACTCGGCGGCGCCGCGATCTTCTTGAGCTCGGATGCGGCGGCATTCGTCAATGGCCACATCCTCTACGTCGACGGCGGTTTCATTGCGACCGTCTGATTGCGCGTGACAGCGCTTTCAAGTTACTGTTGAGCGACCGTCGCGGGTCGGCTATCCGCTGTCGGTTCCCACCACCTGATATGCAAGCGGACTCCTTGGCCCTCACCCCATCCCGCATCATCATTGCCATGGGCGTGTCGTCGAGCGGCAAGACGGTGGTCGGCAAGGCCATCGCGCGGCGCCTGCACGCCCCCTTTCTTGACGGCGATGACTACCATTCCGAGGCCAACAAAGCGAAGATGCACGCCGGCATTCCGTTGACCGACGACGACCGCTGGCCGTGGCTGGCGTCTCTCGCTCAGGCACTCCACGCCGCTGCTGAACAGAAGGGCGTCGCCGTCGGTGCCTGCTCGGCCCTGAAGCGCAGCTACAGGAATTACATCACGGCGCAGGCCGGCGAACCCGTCCTGTTCGTCTACCTCGAAGGCTCCCAGGAGCTGATCGGCCAGCGCATCGCGCACCGCCATCACGAATTCATGCCGGCTAGCCTGCTCTCGAGCCAGTTCGCGACTCTCGAAGCTCCCGGGCCGGATGAGAACCAGCTCACAGAACCCGTCACACTTCCGATCGAAGCCATCGCAGAGCGCGTCGTAAAGGCGATGCCGCATCTGAAGAGTTTTCGGCGGAAACAATAGCTGTATCGCGCACTGGCACACGCTGCACTGCAACAATCGAGCCGTCCATCGGGAAGTCCGTCTTCGACAGCTTTGCCGGCCAGTCGGCCATTCCGGCGACACAGTACGACTTGATCGACCGCAGCGAGAGCACCGGGGCAGCAGGCAGCACTGCCAGGGACTGGAATGGCCTATCGACCGGCACGCTGACGTCTCCGATGAGCCGGCGGAAGTTGAGATCGCCCTTCACCACCGTCAGCACGTCGCCGCTGCCGAGATCCGCGACCGGCATGCGGTCGAAGAATTTCGGCGCCGACCAGAAGGCGTGCGTCGCAAAGCGGATGTCCCCGCGGTCAGCGGCCGCCTGCAGGCGCGACCCGAACGGGCTCACCTTGTCGATCCGGTCGAACAGGATGGTCACATCATCCGCAGTAGTGTCCGAAACAAACATCGGCAACTGCTTGACGTGGATGACCACTTCGGCCCCCGCCTCGGCCGCGACGATCGCCAGCACGAGGTCGGCGACGAACTCGCCGCCGAAATTGTCGGTTACGATGTTGAGCCGACTGACGCTCAGCGGCTCCATCTGAAGTTCTTCGCGCCCCACGTCGTGACTCGAGGTCGGGCCGCTTAGTTGCGACAGGTCGTGTGCGTTGGCATCGAGCGAAAGGTTCAGCCCCTGCGCCAGGGTCGTGGTCCGGCCGACCGCGTCATCGGCCCACGTGAGGTGCTTGTCGAGGTCGCGGTGCTTAATGGCGCGGAACGGATCGAGTCGCGTCTCGCCGAAGCGCACGGCCTCGAGAATGCGGAAGTAGAGCCAGAACTCGAAATCGAAGAACAGAGCTTCGGAGATGCGCCTGCCGTTGACCTTAGCCGGCATCTCCTCCCAGCCCTCGAACGGCCAGTAGCTCAAATCAACGACCATCGGCGCATCGGCGGCTACGGCCCGGCCGATGGCCTGCAGTCGGCCGACGGTCTCGGTGTCACAGCCCTCCTCGGTGTTCCTGATGATGAGCGGAATCCGCTTCGCCATGGTTTCCGCCACGAATCGGCGATACCGCTCTTTGGCGGCGTCAGAACCCGAACGCATACTGCCCCGTTGGTGAGGCCGCATGTTCGAGCGCCAGCATCCGCATCTTGGCGCTCACCCCACCGGGCGACGAAAAACCCACCGGCTTGTCGTTGGCTCCCATCACCCGGTGGCACGGAATGATCAGCGGAATGGGGTTCTGCCCCATCGCCGTTCCCACCGCACGCGACAGCGTCACGTCGCCGAGTGTGCGGGCAATCGCGCCGTAGGTCGTGGTTTCGCCATAGCCAATTTTCAGCAGTTCGGCATACGCGTGCCGGTTGAAATCCGGTACGCCGTCGAGATCGAGGGGCACATCCGAAAAGTCGATCCTCTCGCCCTCGGCATAGCGCTGGATGCGTTCGGGCAGGCCGGCATAGGGACCGTCCGGAAATCCCGGCTCCGCTGGATCGCGCGAGATCCAGATTTCCGTGCGTGCCCGGTCTCTCCCCGGCAAAGCAACGCGAGCAACACCCGCGTCGGTCCAAGCGAGGCCGAACGTGCCGAGAGCGGTGTCGATCAACGCGTAGCGCATCGGGCAAACCTTAGCCTGCCCGAGGCGCTCAGACCACCGGGCCTCCGGGGGCTGTGAATGGAGCTGTGGACGTCGGTCGGCCCCCCATCCAGTTGGCCGCCTTCTCCTTGAGTTCGCGGAATTTCCGCGAGACTTCGCCGATTCGCGCGTCCCAGGCCGGATCGGGGGTCTGGCCTTCAATGACCCGGAAATAGACTTCCATCATCGCGGCAATGGCGAACGGCTCGATCAGTGCCGCCTTCACTGCCCAGGAGAACAGGATCGCGAAGATGAAGCCGCCCGCGCCCCAAGCATTGGGCAGGAACCAGACCACCGCCGCAGCAGGCGCCAACATGACCAGAAACACTACGAACGACAGCGCGTACATGATGACGGTCAACCACGCAGCGTTCTTGAGCATCACCTTGTAGTTCTGTGCGTAGAGGACCAAGGCCGTCTGCGCCCCCTGCCAAGGGTTTGCCGCGTGTGTCCGGAATAGATAGCCGAGTACGACCTCGTCCATCAGCCCCACTGCCACGCGCAGGAAGGCACGCACGAGAGCTACGACGTTGCTCAGACCGGGGATCGGCAGGAACGAGGCGATGCCTTGGATCAGCCCGAGGATTGCGGCGAGCACGCCTTTCACCAGGAGATCGACACCGAACAGCACGTTGGTCTCGGTAAAATGAGTCCGCACGATCTCGGTCGCGTAGTTGATCTGGCCCTGCCCCTGCGGAATTTGATTGCCGTCGAGCAGTTCGACCAGCACTGCGATGTGCCCGGCCTTCACCACATAGAGGAGGTATTCGCGCAGCACGTAGATGGTGCCGGCCGTGAGCACGAAGCCGATGATGCCGCCCCAAGTCATCGCGCCGGCCCGGAAGTCCGGGCTGCCGAAGGCGCCTACGCCCCAACCGATGCCGACACCCACGCCCGTCACCAGCACATAGGCCACAGCGATACCGAAATAGACGATGATGCGGAAAACGATGAAGGGCAGCGTCTGCCCCATGAGGCCGAGCGTGCGGCCGATCGAGAAGTCCCACATAGGCGAACCTCGCTCGCGCGCCCCCGCGCAGCGGGAGCCTACCGCGATTCAGGCGCTTGCCGCAATTCAGCGCTCAGGCCAGGCGGAGCCTGCCTCAGGTCAAGACCACTGCCGCCAGCGCGATCAAAGCCGGGATTGTTTGGATCAGCAAGATGCGGACATGCACTGTTGCGGCGCCATAGGCTCCGGCGACCACAACGCAGAGGAGAAAGAATATCTTCACCGGGTCGCCAGCATTGCCCAGCCAGATGCCCCAGATCAGTCCAGCCGCGAGGAACCCGTTGTAAAGGCCTTGGTTCGCGGCCAGTACCTTGCTCTCCTTGGCGAAAGCCTCCGTAGTGCCGAATGCCTTGCGACCGCGCGGCGTTTCCCACAGGACCATCTCGAGGATCACGATGTAGATGTGGATCAGGGCGACGAGCCCGGTGAGAATGTTGGCGAGCATGCGTCAACTTTACTCATCTTCGCACAAATCAAAAGGCCGCCCCGATGGGGACGGCCTCTTGTCGTTAGCTGAGCGTGAGTTCTCAGCTTCACACTGAGGTGTCGTTAAGTCTCAGTGCTTCAGCTCGTTGCGGGCATCGTCTTTGGCTTTGCCCACCGCGGACTGAACCTGTCCGGCGGCCTTGTCCATCTTGCCCTCGGCCTGCAGCTTCACGTCGCCGCTCATCTTGCCTGCCGCATCCTTCATGGCACCCTTCATCTGTTTCCCGGCGCCTTCAACCTGGTCCTTGTGCATTTCGAACTCCTTCGAGAAAATGCGTTCAGCAGGCAAACGGGCAGGTTGGCCCCGAGGTTCCGGATTTTCCAAATTAACATTTGGGGCAATGATTTAGGCAGCGAGCCGCGCCGCATAGGCTTTCATCGCACGGGCGTGATAATCGGAAAATCCCGCAGCAATGGCCTCGTAGCGGGCGACAAAATCCGGGTGCCCCTCGTGCAATTCAGCGAGGCCGTGATAGGCACCGGGCGGACATGGCCTATTCCACATTGCGGAGACCCAGGCCCGGTGCCGCTTCAGCAGCGGATCGAGCGCCGAGCTGTCGGCTGGAATGCCGTTTCGCATCGCGTCCGACCACGCCTCCTCCACCGATTTCAGCTCGTCGATAAGCGCTTTCCGCTCCCTCTCGGTCTGCGCTTCATATTTGCGTTTGCTGACCGAAATCCGCTCCGGCATGTTGCCGCCATAGCGGTCGATCAGCCAGGCCTCGTATTCGGCCTGCTTTTCGGGCGCGATGCCCGTGTACAAATCCGCGTTTGCCACGACCTGGCCTCCACTCAGACTGGCGATCGTGCGGTCGATCGTCCTGACGAGATCGGCGTAGCGCTCCGCTTCCCGGGCGAGCTTGTCGCGCTGCTCGCGCAGCGCCGTAAGTCGGTCGAAGCTGGGCGCATCGAGGATTGCCCCGATCTCGCCCAGCGGAATGCCCAGCTCGCGATGCAGCAGGATCTGCTGCAGCCGCAGCAGTTCCTCCCGTCCGTAGTAGCGGTAGCGGTTCCGTCCGATCGACGCGGGCTTGAGCAGGCCGATCTCGTCATAGTGGTGCAGCGCACGGACCGAGACGCCCGAAAGCTTTGCCACCTGTTTGACCGTCAGCAGTTTCATCGTCCGCGCCTCCGCTGGACGATCCGATAGTCCCTCACGTCGCGTCAGGGTCAACAGCGATCGCGATCCTCACTCGGGCGGCTAGCCGATGTAGCTCACCTCGATGCGGTGGAACAGCGGCCCCTGCTTCATGGTGCCGAGCCAGGCCCGGAAATCGGCCACATCCCGGAACCCGGCCTTGCGGGCGTCGGCCGCCGTCACGTCCTCGGGGAGCATCTCGTCGATCCGCCCGATGCGCAGCAGCCCGACCTTGGTCCTAAGCGTGCCGCCCGCCTTCACCGACGGCCGCGTCCAACGCCGGAACTGCAGGGTGATTTCGCCAGCCTTGATGGCCTCCAGCACCTCGCGCTTGATCAGCATCGGCTCGAATTCCTTGGTGCGGGCGGCGGGACTTGAACCCGCACGGCTGTACAGCCCCGGGATTTTAAGTCCCGTATGTCTACCATTCCATCACGCCCGCCACGGCCGGTTGATTAAGCCGCGCCGGCGGGCAAACGCAACTCAGTCCGTGCCGCCGGCGATGGGCGCCACGTAGGCGACGTCGAGGTCCCACGGGAAGAAGATCCAAGTGTCCTGGCTGACTTCCGTGATGAAGGTGTCCACCATCTCGCGGCCCTTCGGCTTGGCATAGACAGTGGCGAAATGCGCTCCCGGCAGCATGTCGCGGACCACGCGCGCCGTGGCACCGGTGTCGACCAAGTCGTCGACAATCAGGATTTTCTTGCCCGCCTTGGCCTTGGCCAGGATTTCGGGATCGATGGGCTTGAGCACCTTGATCGAGCCCTGGTTCTGGTGGTCGTAGCTCTTGACCGCCACGCAATCGACGGTGCGGATGTTGAGCTCTCGCGCCACGATCGCCGCCGGCACGAGGCCGCCGCGAGTTATGGCGACGCAGGCCTCGAACGGCCCCTCGCCGTTGAGCCGCCAGGCCAGCGCCCGGCTGTCGCGGTGGAACTGGTCCCAGCTGACCGGGAAACTCTTGGTGCGCGGTTCGTTCAACTTGGCCTCCAGCGGCTCAATAGGGCTCGGGCGCCGGAAAGCCGGCCTTCTGATGTTCCTTGGCCACCATGTCGTAGACGGCCTGCGCCGCCTGCTTGAGGCGGGCCTCGTCGGCGGCGCGCAGCACCAGCTCAGTCATCACCGTGCCATCGCCCATGCGCGGGTAACTGCCCATCTTCACATCGGGGAATTGTTGCGCCAGCGCCGCGAACGGGGCGCCGATATTGCCCTCGCCGACCCGCGACTTGATCGCGATCGAATGCACCTTGCGGCCACCCTCGAGCGTCGGCGCAACGGACTCGAGCATCGCCCGCATGATGGTGGGGACGCCCGCCATCACGTGCACATTGCCGATGCGGAAGCCCGGCGCCGCGCTCACCGAATTGACGATCAGGCTCGCCCCTTCGGGGATGCGCGCCATGCGCAGCCGCGCCTCGTTCGGCTCGATGCCGCGGTCCTTCCAGCGCGCCTCGAGCATCGCCCGCGCCTCGGCATTGATCGGCAAGGCTACGCCGAACGCCTTGGCGATCGCGTCGGCGGTGATATCGTCGTGCGTCGGCCCGATCCCACCGGTCGTGAACACATAGGTGTAGCGCCTCCGCACCGCGTTCACGGCGGCGACGATCTCATCCTCGATGTCGGGGACGACACGCACTTCCATGAGGTCGATGGCGAGGTCGGTGCAGAAATCGGCGGTGGCGCCGATGTTCACGTCCTTGGTGCGGCCGCTGAGGATTTCGTCGCCGATGACGACGAGCGCGGCGGTCGGATTGGTCTCTGCGGACATGTCTTGGCCCGGATCAAAGCGCTTCTCTGGCGCGGCAGCGCGGCAAAATCAACCGGGGCGTGGACGGTTTGCCACAGCGGCGGGACGAAAGCCTTCCAAATCAGCGCTCAAGCGACTATTTCTGAGCAGCAGCAATCGAGTTCACGATGATCACCTACGTCGACGCCGAAACCAAGACCCGCCGCACCGCCGGGGTCATTCCGCTGCATGGCGAGGCGGGGTTCGAGGGGATGCGCAAGGCGGGTCGGCTGACCGCACAGGCGCTCGACCTGCTCGTGCCGCTGGTCAAGCCGGGTGTCACCACCGCTTTCCTCGACCGCACGGCCTACGAGTTCGCGATGGATCACCACGCGATCCCGGCGACCCTGTTCTACAAGGGCTACCGCCACTCGGTCTGCACGTCGATCAACCACGTCGTCTGCCACGGCATCCCCGAGGAGCGGCCGCTGCGCGAAGGCGATATCGTCAACATCGACCTCACCCTCATCCTCGACGGCTGGTACGGCGACAGTTCCCGCATGTTCGCGGTCGGCGAGATTTCGCGCAAGGCCGAACGGCTGATCGAGGTGACCTACGAGTCGCTCTATGCCGGCATTGCCGCAGCCAGGCCCGGCAACACCACCGGCGACATCGGCGCCGCCATCCAGGCGCATGCCGAGGCCGAGCGCACCTCGGTGGTGCGCGATTTCGTCGGCCATGGCGTCGGCCAGCTTTTCCACGACGAGCCCAACATCATGCATTTCGGCGTGCCGGGCACCGGCATCGAGCTCAAGCCGGGCATGATCTTCACCATCGAGCCGATGATCAACCTTGGCCGGCCGCACGTCAAAATCCTGAGCGACGGCTGGACAGCGGTGACGCGCGACCGCACGCTTTCGGCCCAGGCCGAGCATTCGATCGGGATCACCGAAACCGGCCACGAGATTTTCACGCTCTCTCCCGGCGGCCTGTTCAATCCGCTCCATCCCGGCGAGCAGGCCGAGTGAGCCGGAGGGCCGAGCCATCCTCGGATGGTTTGGCCGAGGCGTCGGCGGTCGACCTGAGGGCCGGCCATCGCGAGCGTGTGCGCGAACGCTTCAACAAGGTCGGCGGCGAGGCCTTCACCGACGTGGAGCTGCTGGAGGCGGTGCTCCACCTCGCCGTCCCGCGCCGCGATACCAAGAACATCGCCAAACTCCTGCTCCGCCGGTTTGGGTCCTTCTCGGCGGTCCTCGCCGCACCTCGGAGCGAGCTCGACAGCTTCGAGGGCCTCGGCGACACCTCGATCACCAGCCTCAAGGTCATCCTCGCGGCCGCACAGCGCTTCGCCCGCGACGCACTCGACAACGACAAGCCGATCCTCAGCTCGTGGACCACGCTGATTGACTACTGCCGCTCGGCGATGGCCTTCGAGGACGTCGAGCAATTCCGCATCCTGTTTCTCGACAAGAAGAACCGGCTGATCGCCGACGAGGTGCAACAGCGTGGTACGGTCGACCATACGCCGGTCTATCCGCGCGAGGTGATGAAGCGGGCGCTCGAGCTTGGCGCAACGGCGCTGATACTCGTCCACAACCACCCCTCGGGCGATCCAACGCCGTCCACCGCCGATGTGCAGATGACCCGCCAGATCGTCGACGTCGCCAAGCCGCTGGGCGTCACGGTCCACGATCACATCGTGATCGGCAAGCACGGCCACGTCTCCATGAAGGCGCAGCGACTCATTTAAGAAGCCGAAATGACCGACAGATCCAAAGTTGAAGCGCTCCTCGCCGTGGCGCGGGACAAGGCCCGGCTGCAGGCGGCGCAGCGTGTCGCCGGCCAGCGGCTGCTTGCCTATGATGGCACCGTCTATCCCAAGGACGGCTGCGCCATCACGTTGTCTGTGCTGATGCAGGAGGCGGGCATTGCGATCCGCGACATCTTCTGGGCGCTCGAGATCACCAACGAGCTCAAGGCGCGCGGCTGGCAGATGGTTCCCAATGCCGAGCGCCGACCGGGCGATATTGGCACGACCTGCGTCGACGTACCGATGCACGGCGACGATCACGTCTATCTGGTGCTCGACAATACCGACGCGGACGGGATGGTGATCGCCGATAACCAGGCGACCGAGCCGCACCCGCGCTGGATCAGCGGCAAGGGCGGCAAGACCCCGACAAAGTATTTCCTGCGCGCCGTGTGACGGCGGCCGCGATTAGCCGAAGGACTGGAGGATCGGGAAGGTTTCGAGGAACCAGTAGCTCAGGCGCGAGAACTGGCCGGTGAGGAACAGCAGCCCGGTCAGGATGAGCAGTACGCCCATCACCTTCTCGACCGTGCCCAGGTGCCGGCGGAAGCTGGCGAAGAACGTCAGGAACGGGCCGATGGCGATGCCGGCGAGCAGGAACGGCACGCCCAGCCCGAGCGAGTAAATGCCGAGGAGGCCGGCGCCCTGC
>JBQCIY010000024.1:0-3332 GCA_051953275.1 Devosia sp.
CGTCGGGCCGCGACTGGCGCTGATCGGCGACGCGGCGCACGTCATCCATCCGCTCGCCGGACAGGGCCTCAACCTCGGCCTCAAGGACGTCGCGGCGCTCAGCGAAACGGTGATCGAGGCGATGCGGCTCGGGCTCGACCACGGCGCGCCCGACGTGCTCGGGCGCTACGAGCAGTGGCGCCGCTTCGATACCTCGCTGATGGCGGCGGTGACCGACAGCCTCAACCGGCTGTTCTCCAACGACATGGCGCCGCTTCGCGCGCTGCGCGACCTCGGGCTCGGCGTCGTCGACCGCATGCCGCGGATCAAATCGAGCCTCATCGCGCGGGCCGCCGGGCTCGATCGCAACGGTCCACGGCTGACGCGTGGAATTCCGCTCTAGCTTGCCCTGAATCTACCCTGAAGGAGACGCATCGTGCCGCTCGTCCGCATCGACATGCCTGCCGGAAAGTCCGCCGAGTACAAGCGGGCGATCTCCGACGTCGTCTATGAGGCGATCACCGGCGTGCTCAAGGCGCCTGAGGGCGACCGCTTCCACGTCATCACCGAGCACCAGCCCGAGACGCTGTTCATCGACCGGAATTTCCTCGGCATCGAGCGCACCGCCGAGGCGCTGATGATCCAGGTGACGCTAAGGCACGGGCGCACGCGCGAGATCAAGCAGGCGTTCTTCAAGTTCATCGCCGACGGCCTCAACGAACGCACCGGCATCCGCCGCGAGGACGTGATCATCAACCTCGTCGAGGACAGTCTCGATGATTGGTCGTTCGGCAACGGCGAGGCACAATACGTGCTGAACCCGCCACGCTGACGCTGGCGTAGAACTTCGATTCAGTGACGGGCCAGCGCCTCGAGTGCGGCGATGGCGTCGTGACGGCGGTGCCATGGCACGAAAATGTGGTCGTGGTGGTAGGCGGCAACGACGTTGGTGCTGATCCCCACATCGGTGAGGGCCGCGGCCATTGCCGCCGTCATGCCGATGGCCTCGAGCGAGGAATGGACCCTCATGGTCAGCCGCGCATAGTCGGCCGAGCCGGTGTGGCCGGCGGCGCGCCAGGGCGCGGCGAGCACGACGAGGCTCAGGCCCTCGGCCTCGCGGAACGTTGCGAGCGGCGCGATGCCGGCAGGTAGGTCCGTGCCCGGCGGCAGGGTGGCGAACAGATACGGCTCGGGATCGAGGACGGGCGAGAGACTCGCGAGCAGCGTGCGCAGGTCGGTTTCGCCGCTCATCGGCCGCTGGCGGTCGGCGGGAAATGAACGCGCATCTCGTCGGGCTCGACGTCGCGCGCCTCGTCGAGGGTCAGCATCGGCACGCCCTCGCGGATCGGGAAGGCCAGATGCGCCGCGACCGAGATCAACTCGGTGCGGTCGGCGCTCAGCACGAGGCGGGTCTTGGTCAGCGGGCAAACCAGCATTTCGAGGGTGCGCGGGTCGACCTCGAGGCGGCGCTCGGCTGGTTCAGCCACTGGCTGTCTCCATTTCTGCTCTCCGATCGGTCCCAAACAGGACCGCTCGGCCAACCGCTGGGTTAGTTCAGCGGCGCGGTGGCGTTCTCGCCCTTGGCCATTTCCATCTCGGCCAGCGCGATCAGCGTTTCGGCGCGGGTGACGAGCGAGCCGGCCTCGAGCAGCACCTGCTTTTCCTTGGCGCCGTAGGGCGAGACCATGCAGCAGAAATTGACGAGGTCGGCGGTGCCGGTCTTGTTGATCTCGTCCCAGTTGAGCTCGAAATTGGCGAACTCGGCGTAGTCCTTCATCATCTTGAGAAAGCGCGAGCGATCGACCTCGCTCTCGCCGTGGGCGCGTTCGAAATCGAGGGCGAAGCGCTCGGCCGAAATGGTGCCCTGGCGGTAGGGCGTCATCACGGTGAGCTCGCTCGTCAGCTCGAAGCGGCAGATGCCCTCGAGGATGACGAAGTAGCGGCCGTCGCCGTTCTCTTCCCAATGGGTGAGGCGCCCGACGGTGCCCACCGTCTGGAGCGGCGCTCTACCGCGCGGGCTCTCCTCGGCGCTGTCGACCGGCTGGATCAGCCCGACCAGCCGGTTGCCGGCCAGCGCGGCGTCGATCATGTCGACGTAGCGCGGCTCGAAGATGTTGAGCGGGCGGTGCGCGAACGGGAGCAGCAACGCCCCGGTGAGCGGGAACAGCGGCAGGTGGTCGGGCAGGTCGGCAGGGGTCTCGGGGCGCTTCAGCATTTACGAAAACAGCAGCGACGAAAGCAGCCGCCGTCCCTTGAGCGTTGCCGGGTCCTTGGCGCCCCAGGCCTCGAAGAGCTCGAGCAGCTTCTTGCGCGCGCCGTCGTCGTTCCAGGTGCGGTCGCGCTTCATCAGTGCCACGAGCTGCTCGGCGGCCTCGACGCGCTTGCCTTCGGCGTTGAGCGCGATGGCGAGATCGTAGCGGGCCTGGTGATCGTCGGGCGCCTTCTCGACCTTGCGGGCGAGGTCGGCGGTGCCGCCGACGGAAGCGGCTTCGGTCAGAAGCTTCAGCTCGGCGGCGAGCGAGGTGTAGTCGGCGCCCTTGCGGGCTGCCTCGGGGATGGTGCCGAACACGGCCTGCGCCTGCTCAGCCTCGCCCGCCTTGAGGTACACGCGGGCCATGCCGAGCAGCGCTTCGGCGTTGTCGGGCTGGTGCTGCAGCACCATGCCGTAGATCTGGGCGGCGGTGTTGAGGTCGCCGGCGGCGAGGCCGTCCTTCGCCGCGGCGAGCGCGTTCTTGATCTCTTCCTCGATCGAACCCTGGGCCGGGCGGCCGGCCGGGGCGGCGGCGATCACCTTGTCGGCGAACTTGCGCACCTCGCTCTCGGGAATGTTGCCGAGGAAGGCATCGACCGGGCGGCCGCCGGCGAAGGCGAAGACGGCGGGGATCGACTGCACGCCGAGCTGGCCGGCGATCGAGGGGTTCTCGTCGATATTGATCTTCACCAGCCGGATCTTGCCGGCCTTTTCCTTGACCACCTTTTCGATGTTGGGGCTGAGCGAGCGGCACGGGCCGCACCAGGGGGCCCAGAAGTCGACGAGCACCGGCGCCTCGAGCGACGCATCGATGACGTCGGCCTTGAAGGCGCGGTCGGTCGAATCCTTGACCAGGGCGACGGGCGGCGTGGCGGCCGGGGTGGAGCTGATGTTGACGTTCACGGGCGCGATCTCTTTTCGGTTACCCCTTTTCGCACGCCGCCCGGGTGCGGCGCCAGCGCCGGCCCGGAGGGCATGGATTCAGGGTTGCAAAGGCAATATCGATTGGGCATATAGGCCCGCGTCGCGCCGCTGCCAAGATTTTGGCGTCAGGTGCGGCTTGGAGTGCGGGTGTAGCTCAGGGGTAGAGCATAACCTTGCC
>JBQCIY010000025.1:0-6958 GCA_051953275.1 Devosia sp.
GCTTGACACCCAAAAGAGTCAACACTATGTTGCGCGCGACTTTGAGGGCATAATTTCCTTTTGTGCCGGGGCGGGAAGCAGAGGACGCGATGGCTGAACCACGCGACCAAAACCGCACCGAATCCGGATCGGCGGGACGTAGGGCGACCGCAGAGCTGGAAGCAAGGATTGCTCGTGCGCGGGGGCAACGGCCGGTCGAGACCGGCGCGGGGCAGGCGCATCAGGAAACGGCCAGCGGGCTCAGCATCGCCTGGCGTTTCATGTCGGAGTTCGTGGCGGCGGTACTCGTCGGCGCAGGTCTTGGCTACCTCGCCGACATGTTTTTGCCTACGCGTCCGTGGGGCCTGATCGTGATGCTGCTGCTCGGCTTTGCTGCCGGCGTGCTGAACATGATCCGGGCCGCAAAGGAAATGAACAAGGCGACTGCTGTGCCGGCCGGCACCCCGGCGGTGCCCGATGACGATGATTGAACGGAACGGAAAGACGCAAATTGGCTGAACCGGCGATTGAACCGATCCATCAGTTCCGGATCTACGATCTCTTCAATTTCGGCACGTTCGGCGGCGACGGCACGACCGGCGGTTTCCACATCGGCTTCACCAATTCGGCCCTGTTCATGGTGCTGATCCTGGCGGTCGTGCTGGGCTTCCTGCTGATCGGCAGCCGCCGGCGCGCCATCGTGCCCGGCCGCATGCAGCTGATGACCGAAATGAGCTACGAGTTCATCGCCAACCTGGTGCGGAGCACTGCCGGCACCGAAGGCATGAAGTTCCTGCCCTTCGTGTTCGCGCTGTTCATGTTCATCCTCGTGGCGAACCTGTTCGGCATGTTCCCCTACTTCTTCACCGTCACCAGCCACCTGATCATCACCGCGGCGATGGCGGTCACGGTGTTCCTCACGGTCATCATCTATGGGTTCTACCGGCACGGGCTCAAGTTCCTGAAGGTGTTCGTGCCCTCGGGCGTGCCGTTCGCGCTCCTGATCCTGCTGGTGCCGATCGAAATCATCTCGTTCTTCACCCGGCCGCTCAGCCACTCGCTGCGTCTGTTCGGCAACATCCTTGGCGGGCACATCGTGCTGAAGGTGTTTGCCGGCATGGTGGTGGCACTGATCGCCACTGGCGCCTGGGCGCCGCTGGGCGTGCTGCCGCTTGCCATGACCGTGGCCCTGACGCCGCTCGAGCTGCTCGTGGGTGTGCTCCAAGCTTTCGTTTTCGCCGTCCTCACCTGCGTCTACCTGCAGGACGCCATCCATCCCGGCCATTAGGCCGGCCTCTGCAACCAACCGAATTCCAGACACCAAGGAGACTAAAGTTATGGATCCCATCGCAGCGCACAGCTTGGGCAAGCTCATCGGCGCAGGCATCGCCTGTGTCGGTATGGGTGGCGCCGGTATCGGCGTGGGCGTGATCTTCGGCCAGTACCTGTCGGGCGCGCTGCGCAACCCGGCGGCGGCCGCGAGCCAGTTCACCAACCTGCTCATCGGCTTCGCCCTCACCGAAGCGCTCGGCATCTTCTCGCTGCTGATCGCGCTGCTGCTGCTCTTCGTGGTCTGAGACCCGACGACGCGAACTGCTGCTCCGGGGCTGCTCCGGAGCGGAGACCAGGCAAGGTAAGTGCAAATGGCTCAATCCGTAATCCTCGTGGCGCAGGCGACAACGTCGTCGACGGCCGCCGATGCCGTGCAGAACGGTACGGTGATCAACGATGCGTCGTCGCAGGCGAGCACGGTGAGCTCCACCGTGCAGCCGGAAGAGGCGACGCCGGGCTTTCCGCCCTTCGATGCCTCGACCTTCCCGAGCCAACTGCTCTGGTTCGCCATCACCTTCATCGTGCTCTACGTGGTGCTGAGCCGTGCAGCGCTGCCGCAGATCAGCGGTATCATCGACCGGCGCAAGGCAAGGATCGACGGCGACCTCAAGGAAGCCGAGCGGCTGAAGGGCGAGACGGACAAGGCCATCTCGGCCTACGAGACCGCGCTTGCCGATGCCCGCCAGAATGCCCACGCGATTGCCGAAGAGACTCGTGCCTCGATCAAGGCCGACATCGACGCCAAGCGCAAAGTGGTGGAAGACGACCTCAGCAAGAAAATGGCCGAGGCCGAAGCACGCATCACCGCCAACAAGCAGGACGCGCTCGGGCGGGTCAGCGAGATCGCGGCCGACACCACCGCAGCGCTCGTGGCGCGGCTGACCGGCGAGGCCAACCCGGCCGACGTGCAGGCGGCGGTCAACGACGTGGTGAAGGGGTAAGCGATGACGTTTGAATTCGACGCCGCCTTCTGGGCCGCCATCGCGCTCTTCGTGTTCATCGGCGTGGTGCTCTACTACAAGGTGCCCAGCCTCGTCGGTAAAGCGCTCGACGGCCGCATCAAGGCGATCGAGGGCGAACTGGCCGAGGCCGAGCGCCTGCGGCAGGAGGCCAAGTTCCTGCTCGAGGAATACGAGGCCAAGCGGCAGGCGGCGACCAGCGAAGCCGAAAGCATCGTGGCGGCCGCGCGCGAGGAAGCCTTCCGCCTGACTGCGGAAGCCAAGACCTCGCTCGAGGCCCTGATCACCCGCCGCACCAAGGCGGTGGAAGACAAGATCGCGCAGGCCGAATCGCAAGCTGTCGCCGAAGTGCGCTCGCGCTCGGCGGACGTCGCGGTGGAAGCCGCCCGGCTGCTGCTGACGCGGCAGATGAACCAGAAGGGCGACGCCCTGATCGACCAGGCGATCAAGGATGTGGGGTCGAAGCTCAACTGAGCCTTGGTGCAGCGCCGAGAATTGGAAGGCGGGCGTGATGCCCGCCTTTTTATTTTGTGGCCCTACTCCGCGGCCTGGGGCAGCTCGGGGCGTTCCCATTTGAGCTTGGGCTGGCGGGCGGCGCGGGTCTCGTCGAGGCGGCGACGCGGGGCACGCGTCGGAGCCGACGTGAAGCGCACCGCGTTGCCGGCCTTGGCATCGTGGGCGAGATCAAGCATGGCGTCGCAGAAGGCGTCGAGCGTCTGGCGGGACTCGCTCTCGGTCGGCTCGACCAGCATGGCGCCATGCACCACCAGCGGGAAGTACATGGTCATGGGGTGGAAGCCTTCGTCGATCAGCGCCTTGGCGAAATCGAGCGTGGTGACGCCGGTGCCCTCGAGGAAGGTGTCGTCGAACAGCGCCTCGTGCATGCAATGGCCCGCCGCCGCGAATGGCACGGACAGTTCGTTGCCCAGGCGCGCCTTGACGTAGTTGGCGTTGAGCACCGCGTCCCGGGCAGCCTGCGCGAGTCCGTCGCCGCCATGGCTCAGCATATAGGTGAGCGCGCGGACATACATGCCCATCTGGCCGTTGAAGGCGCTGATGCGGCCGAGGTGCTCCTCCTCGGCGTGCTCGACCAAGACGAAGCTGTTATCCCCCTTGCGCACGAACGGCACCGGGGCAAACGGCGCGAGCGCCTCGCTCAGCACCACGGGACCGGCGCCCGGGCCACCGCCGCCATGCGGGGTCGAGAAGGTCTTGTGCAGGTTGATGTGCATGGCGTCGATGCCGAGGTCGCCCGGCCGCACCACGCCCATGATGGCGTTGAAGTTGGCGCCGTCGCAGTAGAAGAAGGCGCCCGCCTCGTGCACGGCTTTGGCGATGTCGATCACCTGCGGTTCGAACAGGCCGCAGGTGTTGGGGTTGGTCAGCATGATGGCCGCGACGTCGGGGCCGAGCGCGGCCCTCACCGCAGTCGCATCGACAGTACCGTCGGCGCGGGCCGGGATTGGCTTGACGGTGTAGCCGAGGAACGCTGCGGTCGCCGGGTTGGTGCCGTGGGCGCTCTCAGGGACGAGAACGACGTTCCGATGCCCCTGCCCCCGCGCGGCCTGCGCGGCGCGGATCGCCATCATGCCGCACATCTCGCCGTGCGCGCCGGCCTTGGGCGTAAGCGCCACGGCGGCGGTGTTGGTCAGCGTCATCAGCCAGTGGGCAAGCTCGGTCATGAGCTCGAGCGCACCCTGCACGGTGGAGGCCGGCTGCAGCGGATGGATGTCGGCAAAGCCGGGCAGCCGCGCCATCTTTTCGTTGAGGCGCGGGTTGTGCTTCATGGTGCATGAGCCGAGTGGATACATGCCGCTGTCGATCGAATAGTTGAGCCGGCTGAGGCGCACATAGTGGCGCATAGCTTCGGGCTCGGTCAGCCCCGCGAGGTCGAGCGGGCTCAGACGGCGGAAACCGCCGAGGAACTCGTCGCCGACGCTGGCCTCGGGCAAGTCGACGCCGGAATGTTCGGTGTCGCCGATCTCGAACAGCAGCGGTTCATCGGGCAGCAGCGACGAGCCGGCGACGCCGGCGGCTTCGGTTCCGGTGCCAGTGGGGCGGCCCTGCGTGTTCATGCTCATGATGCGTCCTCCGCCAGCGCCGCGGCAAGGCAGTCGGCCAGCGTGTCGATGTCGTCGTCGGTGGTAAGCTCAGTGGCAGCGAGCACGATGAGATTGGCGACCTTGGGGTCGTCGGGCTCGAGCCGGCTAACGGGAACGCCGGCGAGCACGCCCGCCCGGGCCAGCAGTTCGACCACCGGCGCCGCGGGCACCGGCAGGCGAATGGTCATCTCGTTGAAGAAGCTGCGGTTGAGCAGCTCAACGCCGGGCAGCTCGCGCAACGCCTTTGCGAGCGCCACGGCGCGCGCGTGGTTGAGCCGGGCCAGCCGGGTGAATCCGGCCTCACCCAAAAGCCCCATATGGATCGAGAAGGCGAGCGCGCAGAGGCCGGAATTGGTGCAGATGTTGCTCGTCGCCTTTTCGCGGCGGATGTGCTGCTCGCGGGTGGACAGGGTCAGCACGAAGCCGCGGCGGCCGTCGGCGTCGACGGTCTCACCGCAGAGGCGCCCCGGCATCTGCCGGATGAAGTCCTTGCGGGTCGCCATCAGCCCGACATAAGGGCCGCCGAAGTTGAGCGCGTTGCCGATCGACTGGCCTTCGCAGACGACGATGTCGGCGCCGAGCGCACCGGGCGCTTCGATGAGGCCGAGGGCCACGACTTCCGTGACCACGACGATCAGCAGCGCGCCCTGCGCGTGCGCGGCGTCGGCGGCCTTGCGCACGTCGCGCAGGTGGCCGAAGAAATCGGGCGTCTGGATGACGATGGCGGCGGTGTCGTCGTCGATCTGGTTGAGGATGTCGCCCTGCCCTTCGGGCGACGCCGGCAGGCGGATCAGGCTCGCCGAATTGTCCATGTAGGTCGAGACGACGTCGCGATAGTACGGATGCAGACCGCCCGAGAGGATCACCTTGTCGCGGCGGGTCAGCCGGCGCGCCATCAGCGCGGCTTCGGCAGTGGCCGTCGAGCCGTCGTACATCGAGGCATTGGCGACCTCCATGCCCGTCAAGTGTGCGACCTGCGTCTGGAATTCGAACAGCATCTGCAGGGTGCCCTGCGACACCTCAGGCTGATAGGGCGTATAGGCCGTGAGCCACTCGCTGCGCTGGATGAGGTGGTCAACCGTCGCGGGGACATGATGGCGATAGGCCCCGGCCCCGACGAAGAACGGACCATCGCCGGCCGCATGGTTCTTTGCGGCGAGCGCCCGCATGTGCTGCTCGACGCTGAACTCGGGAGCGTGCGGCGGCAGGTCGACCGGCCTGCCGAGGAGCGCGGATCTCGGCACCGCGCTGAACAGGTCATGGGCGGATGCGGCGCCGATGACGGCGAGCATCTGCGCCCGCTCCGCCTCGGAATGGGGAAGGTAACGCATGATCGATCCTAGGCCGTGTGCTTCTTGTAGGCCGCATCGTCCATGAGGCTGTCGAGCTCGGCGGCATTGTCGAGGCGCAGCTTGTAGATCCAGCCGTCGGCGTCGGCCGAGCTGTTGATCAGTCCGGGTTCGCCGGTCAGGGCGGAGTTGACCTCGATCACAGTGCCGGAGGCGGGGGAGTAGATTTCCGAGGCGGCTTTCACCGACTCGACAACGGCGGCCTCGTCGCCTTTCTTGAGCTTCTGGCCGACGCTGGGGAGCTCGACGAAGACGATGTCGCCGAGCTGGTCCTGCGCGTAGTTGGTGATGCCGACGGTGCCGGTCGTGCCATCGACGCGGATGTATTCGTGATCTTCGGTGAACCTGGTGGTCATGCGGTGGCCTTCCGGACGTAGCGGTGGGGAACAAAGGGGAGCGTGGTGACGGTCGCGGGCTGCAGCTTGCCGCGCACCTCGACCTGGAGCTGGGTGCCCGGCGCCTCGTGGCCGGGCGTCACGAAGCCGAGCGCGATGGCGCGGTTCAACGACGGCGAGAAGCCGCCCGAGGTGATGCGGCCGACGCCGGTGCCATGCAGGTCAAAAATCGTGGTGTTCTCGCGCGCCGGGGCACCCTCGACGAAGAGGCCGACCCGGATGCGGGTGAGGTTGCCCGACATCTCGCTCAGGATGCGCGCGGCGCCGGGGAAATCGCGGGCTTCGCGGCGGCGCTTGCTGACGGCGAAGTTGAGGCCTGCCTCGATCGGCGACACCGTGTCGTCGAGGTCGTGCCCGTAGAGCGGCAACCCCGCCTCGAGCCGCAGGCTGTCGCGGGCGCCCAGGCCAATGGGTTTGACGCGCGGGTCGGCAAGAAGGGCGTTCCAGAGCTTAGCGGCCTTGCCGGCCTCGACGAGGATCTCGAGGCCGTCCTCGCCGGTATAGCCGGAGCGCGAAATGATCAGCGACGTGCCGTCCCAGTCGAAGCTGCGGCAGGTCATGAAGCCAAGGCCCGCAACGCCCGGGATCAGCGTTTCGGCTACGGCGACCGCCTCCGGCCCCTGCAGCGCCAGCAACCCGCCATCGTCGGCACGGTGCAGCGCGGCGCGGCCGGCGGTCGCGTCGCCGATGACTGCCCAGTCGGCCTCCTTGGTGCCGGCATTGACGATGATGTAGAGCGTGCCGGCCCATTTCGGGTCGGCCGGCCGCTCGATCATCAGGTCGTCGCGGGTGCCGCCCTCGTCGTTGAGCAGCAGGGTGTAGCGCATCTGCGCCGGCTTCAG
>JBQCIY010000026.1:0-46115 GCA_051953275.1 Devosia sp.
GCGTGCCGCAGCAGGTGGCGGGTCGCTCCGCCGAACATCCATTCGATCAGGCGAGCGTGGCCGTAGGCTCCCATGACGATCAAGTCCGCGCCCATCTGGTGTGCGAACTGCTCCAGTTGCTCGCCCGTGCCGTTGTCATACGGCACGGTTGTCGCCTCGGCCGCCACGCCGTAGCGCTCGAGGTGAGCTTTGATGCCGTGGAACGGGGCCTTCTGCTCGGTTTCGCCGATGCAGACGAGATGCACCGCTTTGGCGCGGGTCAGAAACGGCACGGCCTCTGTCACGGCTCGAGCCGCCTCACGCGATCCGTCCCAGGCAACGGCAATTCTCTCGAACCTTTCATGGGCGCTGCCGCCCGGCGGCAGAAACAGACAGGCACGGCCGCTGCCAAACAGCACCCGCTCCTCGATTTGCCTATGCCCGGCCGGGTCGCCATAGGGCCGGGTGCCGACAAAGACATCGGCGGTCCGCGCCAACTGCGCGAGATCGCTGCCCAGCATATCGCTCAAGCCATGGAAGCGCCTCAGCTCGTTACTGACCTTGAGGTCGGCGAACCGCGCCGAAACCGACCGGAACGACCGGTCGGCCTCGCGCTCCGACTCCTCGAGGAGTTCCCGCACGGTCGCGCTCTGCGCCGGATTGGCAATATCGAGAATTTCGGGGAGCTGCTGCAGATGCGCGCCGATCAGGTGCGCATCGAACTCTTTGGCGATCCTGACCGCCGCATCCAGCCGAAACTCGTCTTCGGATGATCCAGTCAGCTGCACGATGATGTCGCGAATGACTCCGGGCTTGCTCGGCATGGGCGCCGTCCTTCCATCGGGGTTGGCATATTGGATCGTTGATCAGACGCGGCACGAGGCGGCCGCTTACACCGGCTGCGGCGTCCCGCCCGCCGGCGAGACGGGCGGCGCCGACTGGAGCAGCGTTCTGTCGTCCGAGCTCCACCGGGTCATGATCAGTGCGGCGATCACGCCAAATCCATAGGTCGCGATGCCGATCCCGATGAGCCAGCCGAGGAACGGAATGCTTCCCACCAGACCACCGACAACCAATGCAAGCGCCAGGACCAGGATCCTCCTGCCCACTGTCGTTATGGGAGCGATCCGCCGAGCCACGGCCAGAGCAATCAGATAGGCACCCGCGATATAGGCAAGACTGCAGGCGATCGCGACGCCGATCAGCACGAAAGGAACGAGGAGCAGTCCGACCACGGTCAAGGCGACCGCCGGAACCAGCCCGATGGTGCAGGCGAGGGCCAAAAGGCCGAGCCCGAACCGCCGAACGGGGCGGGCCAGACTCAATGTTTCGAGTTTGCCGACCAGGCCGGACGCGAGCGTGACGAAAGCGATCCCGACGAGGATGAGCAGGACCCACCACAAGGTCGTCGCCCACAGGGTGAGCAGGAACCCCTTGGCGACCATCTCTGCGGTCTGGCCGGCCTGGGATGGGTACTCCGGCGAAGCGAGCTGGGTGAATATCACCCGGCCGGCCGGCGCGACGCTGGCCGGTACCGTGATCGCCGCCGGTGCGTGGATCAGGACCTGGCCATCGACGGTCGCATTTGGTCCAAAGGTCAGCGATCGCCCGAAGAAGCTGAGATCGCCCTTGATGGGTGCGTTGATCGTCGCCGTCTCGGCGGTGATCAGGGCCGATCCATTGGCCTGGCTATCGAGCATGACGTTGGCCCCGGCGACCCGAAGATTGCCCCCGACCGGCTGGCTCGGGTGGACGCTCACCGTGTTCCCGAAGGCAGTGAGATCACCTCTCACCGACCCGCCGACCGACACACTGAATCCAAATGCGTAGAGATTGCCGCCGACATCGGAATTCGACTGCACGTCGAAGCCGGCCAGATGTGCATCCTGGGCGACCGGAGCAGAGAGCACGACATTGCTGCCGGCTCCAAACGCATCCCGCTCAACCGACGAGGCAATCGTGGTGTTCTGCCCAGCGACATAAGTATCGCCGCCGAAGACTGCCCCCTGCTGATCAGCGCTTGCCGAACCTGCCGAGAACGACGCTATCGTGACGAGGGCGACCAGAAGAATAGTCTTCATTTTCCCATCTCTCCATGTCCACGATCGACTGTGCACCAGTGATCGAACTCGACAATTGATTGAGGTCAAGTCGGCCAAACCAGGTGCCGGTTTTGGCGCGACGTGACGGCCGTCCGTGCGAATAGGTCACGACAATCGTGACGCGCCGCTCGGCGCGGGGCCCAAAGACGGTCCACCGGAGGCCGTCACGAACTATGAGGCCAAGTGGACGGTGGTCTTGGGATGGCCGGTCCAGGGGCGGACCTGATCGAGGTCGAATTCCTGCCAGAAGATCGCCGGCTCATTCGGCCCGACCCTTGCCGCCGTCTTGAGCGTGGCGATTGCCTCGATCAGGCCATCGAAACCGGGGCGAGCGACCGTCTCGAAGATGGTGGACGCCGGGGCGGGGGCGACGCGCAACGTCCCGGCGCTCGCCATGGCTGCGTTCGCAGGAACGAGCATCCCGATGTCGAGCGTGACTGTTTCCGGCCGCAGGTTGCGATAGAGCACGACCAGGGTTTCAGGGACCGTATCCTGCTGGGCAAAATGCGCCTCGAGCCGGCCGATGGCCTGGCGAATAGCAGCAGACGTCGACGTTTCGTCGGCGGCGCAGAAGCGCCGGACATAGAGCATCTCGCCAGCCACCGGAGATTGTTCGGCGATCGGCGGCTGGTCGGGGGCGATCTCCAGACGATCCACGACGGAGGTAACACCTTTGACCGCGCTCACGGCCTTAGCGAGGTCGCGCCTCTGCCGTTCGGTCGGCAGATGGCCGTTGAGGACAACTCTGCCGCCGTCGGAGATTTCGATCGTCGGCTCCGGTCCGGCTTTACCCAGAACCGCCCAGACTGCCACCTGCACCGCCTCGCGCAGGTTGTCCTTCACGGTCTCGTTTCCGACGAAAGGGGTCAGCAGCGGGTCGATCGGCGGCTTGGGCTTCGGCAGAGTTGGCGATTTCGTCTCAGGGGACATTCGAATCCTCCTCGTGCCGTCATTCGGTGAGGCTGTGCAGGGCGTCGGCATCGATGACGTCGATGCGGTCGACTGAAGTGACCCTGATGATGCCTTTGTCCTTCAGGACGCGAAGCACGCGCGAAACCGTCTCGAAGGTGAGACCGAGATAGTCGGCAATGTCAGCGCGCTGCATCGGCAGGTTGATGACGTCATCGGAAGCCTGCCGGTCGAGCAGATCGCACAGGAAGCTCGCCATCTTCTCGTTGGCGCTCAGCCGGCCGAGCAGCACCAGGTGAGACTCCATCCGGGCAAAGCGCCGGAGGGTAAGGCTGAGCAGCTTCTGTGCGAAGCCGGCGGCGTTCGCGGGGCGCAGAACGCGAATCCCAGCGCCATCGACGCTCTCGGCATAAAACTCGTGCTCGCTGCCCGGCTCGAGCCCGAACACGTCGCCGGCGTAGCAGAAACTGGTGACCTGGCGGCGGCCGTCGGCCGTCATCTGGCAGATGCGGACCGTGCCGAACTCGACCAGATACAGTGGCCCGGTGTCATCGCCCTGGGCGTAGATCGTGGCGTCGACCGGATAAAAGGTCATGGCGCCCGGCTGGCTCTGGCTGAGCAACCCGCGAACCTCGGGATCCTGAACGGGGCTGGAGATTGCTGCGATCGCAGACGTCGTTTGCATGAACATTTTATGTCCCTCATTGGTATGAGGCGACACTGCGGCATGTCCTGCGCGGGCGAAATTCCGGTCGAGGGACTAGGGACACTACGTAGTGGCGTGCCGGCGATCGATGGCGTCGTGAATGGCGTTGGTGAGCGGCGCGCCAAGCAGCGGTTTCATGACCGTGCGGAAGGCGTAGGGGGATAGAGCATGCGGCACGTGATTGGAGAGCAAGATCACCGGCTCGAAGATTTCGCAGAAATCGGCCGCCGCATGCGGGTCGTTGCCCAGGACATGATGGTCAACGATCGTGCAATCGTAGTGTGGTCGTTCGCGAGCCCCGATGCTGGCACGGGACGTGACCTCGTATCCCTCCGCCTGGAGCGCAAATTCGACAGACTTTCGAAGATCTGAATCGGGGGCAACGAGAAGGATGTGGGGCATAGATCTGGGAGCCGCCGTGGTGAACGTCCTGCCAGATTACGCGCCCGTCCTGCCCGAGACTTGCGCTACATCAAGCCTCAAGCCGCTGGGCCGCCGAGAGTGTCGAGGTCGATGCCCATGATCATGCGAACCAGATCGGCGAGGCTCTTGACCTGCATCTTGCTCATCAGGCTCGAGCGGTAGACCTCGACCGTCCGCGGGCTCAACCCCAGTTCGTAAGCGATCACCTTGTTGGGCTGACCCTGGACGACGCCCTTGAGCACCTGCAGCTCGCGCTCGCTGAGGGTCGCCAGTCGTTCCCGCGTCCGCCTGTGGATGTCCTCATTGTCCGCGGCGGTCGCGACGCGCTCGACCGCATGGTGGATCGACTCGAGAAGCACTTCGTCGCTGAACGGCTTTTCGATGAAATCCATCGCACCGTTCTTCATGGCTTCCACGGCCATCTGCACATCGCCATGGCCGGTAACGACAATCGCGGGCAACATCGCACCGTCGACCCGGAGGCGCCTGAGGAGCTCGACACCGTCGATATCGGGCATCCGCAGGTCGGTGACGAGGCAGCCGTTCTTGATGGTCGAGGCGATCTCGAGAAAAGCGGCGGCGGAAGCGTGAGTCCGTACCGCGAACCCGTTCGCCCCAAGCAGAAAGGCGAGTGAAGTGCGGACCGGCTCTTCGTCGTCGACGACATGCACGACAATATCAGGGTTAGGCACTGGAGGTCTCCTCGGCGATCGGGAGGCTGAAACTGAACGTCGCGCCGCCATGCTCATTCCGGCGATAGGTCAAATCGCTGCCATGCGACTGAATGATCCGACGTGAGATTGATAAACCAATGCCCATGCCACCAGCCTTGGTGGTAACAAAGGGTTGAAACAAGCGCGTCGCGACCTCATCGGCAATTCCAGGGCCCGTGTCCGACACCTCGACCAAAACGGTGCGGTCCGGCCGACGCCGGGTCCTGACAAGCAGCTCGCGTTTTTCGGTGCCCTGCATCGCCTCCACGGCGTTGCGCATCAAATTGGTCAGGACTTGCTGGATCTGGACGCGATCCGCCAGCACGGTCGCCTCCGCGGCATCGAAATCAAACTCGGTTCTGACGCCACGCTCCCGCGCTCCGACGAGGGCCAGAGCGCCGGCCTCCTCGACGAGCTTTTTGACGTCCTCGGGCGCCTTGTCGGTCGCCCCTCTGGTGGTGAACTCTCGCAGGTGCCGAATGATCTCGCCGGCTCGCAACGACTGCTTGGCAGTTTCCTGCAGGGCGTTTCGCATCAGCTCTGCCGGTCGCTCGGGTATTTGAGCGAGGAGCTTGATACACCCCTGAACGTAGTTGGCGATTGCAGAGAGGGGCTGGTTGAGCTCATGCGCGAGGGTCGATGCCATTTCCCCGAGCTCATTGAGACGCGCGAGGCGTGCCAGCTCCCCCTGCGCCTCTTCGAGGCGAGCCGCCGTCTCCTGGCGCTCGGTGAGATCGCGTACGAAGCCCGTGAAGGAGATCTCGCCGTCCGTGCGCGTCTCGGCAACGGCCAGGGTCATGGGGAAGGTCGCGCCGTCCTTGCGGCGGCCGACGACGACCCGGTCGACGCCGATGATGTGCTTTTCACCGGTCGCCAGATAGCGTTCGAGATAACCGTCGTGCTGCTCGCGATAGGGCGTGGGCATCAGCATCTTGACGTTCTTTCCGATCGCCTCATCCGGCTGGTAGCCGAACTGACGCACCGCCGCTCGATTGAACGACGTCATTGTTCCCCTGGTATCGATGACGATCGTCGCATCCGGCACGGTGTCGAGTACCGAATTTAGGTGCGCCTCGCGGCGGAGCAGCATGGTGCGCGTTTGCGCCCACTCGTTTCGGGCCCGGTGCCAGAGGTCGCCCAGCCAGGCGATGGTCGCGCCGACCACCAGGAACAAAATCACGTTGAAGGCGGCGGTCTGGAGCGGATCAGTTCGCGTGACGACGAAGTAGTAGACCGCCGGGGCCCCGAGGGCGGTCGCAAACAGACCGGGGAGCAAACCTCCCAGCATTGCCGCCACCAGAATCGCCGGCGTGAACAGCAGACCGACCGCCGAACTTGGGAGCAGGTCGCGAATGAAGTAGCGAAGAAAGGTAATGGCGCAGACCAGCAACAAGGCCGCGACATAAGGGGTCCAGGGCTGGCGGAGCAGCGGCGTTGAGCTCATTGGCCGATGGCGCTTCGGGTTCGTAACTGGATTGTAGGGGCCGCTCGATCCGTCGGCAAGCGATGCTCCTGGTCCAGCACGCCCCTGCCGCCGCCCGAAAAGGGCGCCAGATCAATGGCCGAAATGGACTCCAAGGAAGTAGGGCCAGACGATGAGCCCGAGAAGTCCCCGCCAGAAGTCGAGCTGCAGGTAGCCGATACTGAACAGCCAACCGGCAAACCACAACGCCCCCAGGGACGTGTGCTGGGTGATCTGAATGCGTTCTCGATCCATTCGAGCCTCCATGTCGTGGGGTCAGATACCGACGATCGACTGGCGAAGTCTTGATCGGAATCAAGCGTCCCGGATGAGACAGCCGCCCTGCAAGTGGCCGGCAGGCTCCGGTCGCCCCGGATTTGGTTTGACGTGGGTCAATCTCCCGGCGATCGGCTGGCGCGATCTTGCCGCCAGAGACACCATCCCGGGGTCGACGGAGACTGAAATGGAACTGCGCTCTATCCTTGTGAATGTAAACGTCGCCGACGCAGACTCTGCCGCACTTCGCTACGCCATCGATCTGGCGCAGACGATGCAGGCCGAGCTGATTGGCCTGGCCGCAGACCAGCCGGATATGGCCTTCGCCGGCATGGACGGCGGCGTTGCGGTCGATCTTTACGCCACCGAGCAGACCGAGATCGAAACGCAGCTCAAGCGCGCGGAAGAGGCCTTCCGCAAGCTGGTCCCGGCCACCCTCAAGTCGCAGTGGCTTGCCTATGTGACCACGCCTTCCAATGCCTTGATCGACGCGGCGGCATCCGCCGACCTGATCATCACCGCAGCGCAGACCACAACGGCCTTCCATCAGGTCCAATCCATCAATCTGGGCGAGCTGGTCGTTTCTTCCGGCCGTCCGGTGATCGACGTCGCTCACGACGCCAGCAAGGCCCGGCTCGACAAGATCTGCATCGGCTGGAAAAACACCCGTGAAGCGCGGCATGCCGTGGCCGATGCGCTGCCCCTGTTGAAGCGCGCCAAGGAAATTCGCGCCGTGACGATCGATGAAGGCGACTATGCGGCCGAGAAGGACTCGCTGGACATGCTCGTCGCCTGGTTGCGCAAACACGATGTCGATGCGTCGTGCGAAGTGATCACCAATCCCGAAGGGTTCGTCGATGTCCTCGAGAGCACGGCGCTGTCGTGGAACGCCGACCTGCTCGTCATCGGCGGCTACGGCCACAGCCGCATGCGCGAGTGGCTGTTCGGCGGGATGACGCGGCGCATCCTGCAAAACAATTCCTTGACCCGGTTCATCTCGAACTAGGTTGGCTGGTGCAGTACCGGTTGGACCGTAGCGGAGCGCAGCTGGCGCAGCCGGCTCCGCTCGACGCGACGCTCAATGCGGCCCTGGATCGATTGCAGGCCTCGACGGCGGGCCTGACGAGCGACGAGGCAGCGGCCCGGCTCGCGCAGTTCGGTCCCAACCGCTTGCGCGACGACGACGGCAACCACCCGCTGGGCGTGCTGTTTCGGCAGTTTCGGTCGCCGATGGTCCTCATCCTCCTCGGGGCCGCGATCCTGTCCTTTGCCCTGGGCGAGGTGGATGAGGCCGTGATCGTGACTACGATCATCGTGGCCAGTACCGGCCTGGGCTTTGCGCAGGAGTACCGCGCCGGCCAAGCCGTGGCCGAGCTGCGGCGAAGAATCGCGGTCCACGCATTGGTCCGCCGCGACCGGCACCGGACAGAGTTGCAGACGTCCGACGTTGTCCCGGGTGATGTCCTCGAACTGCGGGCAGGAAGCCTGATCCCGGCAGACGCGATTGTGCTCGAAGCCAGCGCGCTTCAGGTCGATGAGGCGGTGCTGACGGGAGAGTCGTTCCCGGCGAGCAAGAGAGCGACCGGACCGGATGAGCTGCTCACGGCCGATAACCGGATCCACATGGGGACGTCGGTGCGAAGCGGCGAGGGGACGGCGCTCGTCACGGAAACCGGTATCCGGACGGAATTCGGCGGCCTCGCCAACGCACTGGCGGCAACCGAGCCGGAAACCAGCTTCTCGCGCGGTTTACGGCGTTTCGGGCTGCTGATGACGCAGATCATGTTCGTTCTGGTGACGCTGGTGCTGATCGCCAACGTGCTCCTCGGCCGGCCCGTGCTCGATTCGTTGCTCTTTGCCGCCGCTCTGGCGGTAGGGATTACCCCGGAGCTGTTGCCGGCGATCGTAACGGTGACCCTCTCACAAGGCGCCAGGCGGCTTACGGAAAGCGGCGTTCTGGTACGGCGCCTGGTCTCGATCGAAAATCTTGGGACCATGGACCTGATTTGCACCGACAAGACCGGCACCCTTACGGTCGGCGATGTGCGCCTCGAACGGGCTGTGGATGTCGAGGGAAACGACTCGTACGACGTCTTGCGGTGGGCGGTCCTCAACTCCGCGATGCAAACGGCGCTGCCGAATGCACTCGACACCGCTATTCTTGGGCGCAAGGACGAAGTGGATTTGGGCGGATACAGCAAATGCGGAGAGGTGCCATATGACTTCGATCGGAAGCGGCTTTCCGTTGTGGTTGCAGACCGCAGCGGCGAACTCCTCGCCTGCAAGGGAGCGACCGATTCCGTTCTGAGCGTGTGCGGGACGATCGCGAAGGGCGGACAAGTCTTGCCGCTGACCGATGACCGTCGGGCAGCCGAAGGCGACAGAATCGCTACCTGGGGACAGGACGGCCGGCGGGTCATCGCGCTGGCCAACAAGCAGGTGGCCGCCGGCCATGAGTGCGGTCCCGACGACGAGACGGATCTTTGTCTCGTCGGCTATCTCCTGTTTTCCGATCCACTGAAGCCCGGCATCACGGAGACCGTGGCCGACCTTGCCCGCAACGGCATTGAACTCAGGATCATCAGCGGCGACAACCGCCATGTCGCGGCGCACGTCGCGGGCGCCATCGGCCTCCAGCCGAAGGTCTTGTGCGGCGCGGACCTGGTCGGGTTGGCCGACAGCGCCTTCGCCCGCAGGATCGCCGACGTCAACGTATTCGCGGAGGTCACGCCAAGCCAGAAGGAGCGGATCGTCACCACGCTCAAGGCGTCACACACGATCGGCTATCTGGGCGACGGCATCAACGACACGCCGTCGCTGCGCGCGGCTGACATCGGCATTTCCGTCGACAACGCGGTCGATGCAGCGCGAGCCGCGGCCGATGTCATCCTGCTCAAGCAGGACCTCGAGGTATTGCTCGACGGCATCATCGCCGGACGAAGGGCCTTCGGGAACACCATCAAGTATATCGGCATCACCATCAGCTCGAACTTCGGCAATATGATCTCGATGGCGGCAGCATCCATCCTGCTGCCATTCCTGCCGATGCTGGCGACCCAGGTACTGCTCAACAACCTCTTGGCGGACCTGCCGATGCTGGCGATCTCGACTGACCGGATCGATGCCGAGCTTCTCGCACAGCCGCGCCGCTGGGATTTTCGCGCGCTCATCCGTTCGATGCTCGGATTTGGCTTGGTCAGCTCGGCCTTTGACGCCCTCACATTCCTGGTCCTGCTGCAGGTTTTCCACGCCTCCGCGGCGACGTTCCAGACCACCTGGTTCACGGAGTCCCTGCTGACGCAGCTGGCGGTGATCGCCGTGATGCGGACGCGCAAACCGTTCTTCGAGAGCTTGCCGTCCCGGCTGCTGCTGGGCGTGGCGCTTGCCGTTGCGGCCACTGCCGTCAGCCTGCCGTTCGTTCCGGTGCTCAACGCGATCTTGGGGTTCGTTCCGCTGCCGATGACCTTGCTCGGCGCTACGGCGGCGATCGTCGTCGCCTACACAGGGGCCTCGGAGCTCGCGAAGCGGCGGATAAGCGTGCTGGGTCCCACAGTCACGACCGAAGCGGCAGCGTGACGCGGAGCAGCCGGGCTTCGTCGTCGGCTGCCTCGACGAAGCCGAGTTCATGGCAGAGCGCCAGCATGCTGGTGTTCTCGCGCAGGACCCGCCCGAAGAGCTCGTGCAGACCTTGGCGTCGGGCATAGTCGATCAGCATTTCCATCATCGACCGGCCGAGCCCATGCCCCTTGAGATCGCTGCGGACCAGCGCGCCGAATTCTGCCCGGATGCCATCGGGATCGGACGAGTAGCGCACCATCCCGAGGAGCTCGGTCCCATTGTTGGCCAGAGCAACGAACGCGATATCCCGGTCGTAGTCGAGCTGTGTCAGCAGCACCAGGGTCTCGTGCGACAAGGTTCGCATCGGCACGAGAAAGCGCAGCCGCATGTCCTCGGGGTCCATCTTCGACAGGAAGCTGGGGTAGAGCTCGGCATCTGAGGGCTTGATCGGCCGCAGCAGCACCTTGCGATCAAGAAAATGGACGATGCTGAATTCCTCAGCCGGGTACGGGCGGATCGCAAGCGCTGGGTTCGGCGCCGGGACTGACGCCCTGCCCGGATCGATCGCAATACGGGCGTCGAGTGCGATGACGCCATCTCTGTCGGCGAGGAGAGGATTGATGTCGATGGACTGGACCATCGGGAAATCGATCGCGAGCTGCGAGACGGCCATCAGGGCGGCAACTATGGCGTCCCGGTCGGCCGGTGGTCGGTCGCGATAGCCGGCGAGAAGGCGCGAGATGCGGGTCTTGTCGATGAGGTCGCCGGCGAGGACCTCATCGAGCGGCACAAGACCGGTTGCGGTATCAGCCACGACCTCGACCGACGTGCCGCCGGCACCAAACAGAGCGACCGGACCGAACTGCGGGTCGGTCGAGACGCCGACGATCAACTCCTCGGCGTTCGGCCGCTGGATCATAGGCTGTACCGTGAACCCTTCGAAGGGCAACGGCGCGGGATTGGCACGTAGCCTCGAAGTGATTGCCGCGGCCGCATCACGCGCTTCAGTCGCAGTTCTCAGGTTGAGGATGACGCCGCCGATATCGGATTTGTGCGAGATGTGCTTCGATCGGACCTTGACGACGACCGCTTGGGCGGCGGCGAGCAATGTCGCCGCGGCCTGTTCGACAGCGGCGGGATCACTTGCGAAGATTGTCTGGGGAACTGCAACTCCGTAGGCTGCAAGGACGTGCTTTGCCTCATCTTCAGTGAGAAGCGAGCGACCCTCGGCGGCGGCGTCGTGCAGCAGGTCTCTGGCCGCGTCCTTGTCGGTGGAGAGGAGCCCACGCTCCGCAGGGACGCGCTGCATCTCGTCGCGCAACAGGGACCAGCGGGTCAGCAGCGAGACGGCCTGGGCTGCTTCGGCCGGCGCACGGAACGTACCGATCCCGGCGGCCCGCAACAGCTCGGCGGCGGGTTCAGCCGTCTTTCGGCCCAGCCAGGTCGCGAGCACGGGCTTGCCGTTGATCAGGCCTCGATTCGTCTCGGCCGCCACGGCCGCGGCGGCGGCCGAAGGATCGGCGAGCGCGGTGGGGCAGTTCATCACCAGGAGGGCATCGACATTGGGATCGAGGGCAGCAGCCCGCACAGCGGCACGGTAGCGCTCGGGTGGCGCGTCTCCAATGATGTCGATCGGGTTGGCACGCGACCAGGTCGAGGGCAGGGCGCGGTCGAGCGCGGCCATGGTTTCCGGGGTGAGCGTCGCCAGCGGAACGTGGTGGTCGATGAGCTTGTCGACGGCGAGGACGCCGGCGCCGCCCCCGTTGGTGACGATCGCCACCCGCGCCTGCCGCATCGGTGCGTATCGCCCTGTGATTTCGGCGGCATCGAACAGGTCGGCCAGATCCTCGACACGGATGATCCCGGCACGCCGCAGCGCAGCCTCGACGACGCGATCCGCGCCGGCGAGGGCGCCAGTGTGGGTCGCGGCTGCTTTGGCTGCTTCGGCGTGGCGCCCGGGCTTGACGGCAATCACCGGTTTGATGCGCGCGATGGCGCGTGCTGCCGACATGAATTTCCGCGGCGCCGGGATGGATTCCAGATACATGAGGATCGCCGATGTCCGCGGGTCTGCGGCGAGCACATTCAGGCAATCGCCGACATCGACGTCGGCCATGTCGCCGAGCGAGTAGATGTGCGAGAAGCCGATGCCCTCTGACGCGGCCCAGTCGACGATCGATGAAACCATGGCGCCCGATTGCGAGATGAGGCCGAGCCGGCCGGGGAGCGGCGGCAGGTGCACGAAGCTGGCGTTGAGGCCGGCATGCGGCGCCAGGAGCCCGATCGTATTAGGGCCGATGATGCGCAGCAGGTGCGGTCGGGCCGCATCGAGCATGGCCTGTCGCAGGGCGCCCGTCACTCCGGCCGAAACCACCACTGCAACCTTGGTGCCTTTGCGGCCAAGCTCGGAGACGATGCCCGGGACGGTGGGGCCGGGCGTCATGACTATGGCGATGTCCGGGGCCTCGGGGAGATCGGCGATGGTGCGATAGCATCTGAGGCCGAACAGCTCGTCATATTTCAGGTTCACCGGAAAGACGCGACCGCCAAACGTGGCGCGGACATTGTCGAGCACGACCCGCCCGACAGCACCTTCACGCGACGTTGCTCCGACCAGCGCCAGCGATTCCGGGGCCAGCGTTGCTTCGAGGTTGCGAACGGTCATCGCGTCATATCGTCATACCGACTGAACCACGGCCAGGTGATCTTCGACGCCATTGCTGCCTTCGATGGTCTCGACCGCGACCCGGGCTGCATCGCGCTCGGCGTCGGACCGAACCTGGCCCCACAGATGGATCACTCCGTCGACGACGGTGACCTGCGGTCGCACGCGGAAGATCGTGTCCGCGTCGCGCAGGCGAGCGTTGGCGCTGATTTCGAGGGCCTCGTCCCCTGCGGCGATTTTTTCGGGCCTGGCAGTCGCAATGATCTGCAGCAGGTCGGCCCGGCTGATCACGCCGACCAGCGTTTTGCCGCGCAGCACCGGAACGCGCTTGATGCCGCGCGTCCCGAACAGCACTGCGACGTCGGCCAGCGAAGTCGACTCGTTGACGGTGACGACCGGTGTGCTCATCACATCTCCGACGCGCCAGGCGTGGCTTCGCACGAAGTCCCGCGCCGCACCCTCAGGGGAGTTGGCTTCGACCCAGTGCGGGCGCCCGCCGGTCAGACCGTACTCCACTCTGCGCAGCAGGTCACCCTCGGTCAGAATGCCCACGAGGCTGCCATCGCCGTCGAGGACTGGAAGCCCGCTCACATGATTGTCGAGCATGATCTGCGCCGCATGCCGCACGCTGTGGCCCGGCATCACAGTGACAACCGACCGGCTCATGACATCGGCAACGTTCATTCCTACCTCCATCGATCACACCGGAACCGAGACTGTTGTCTCCGGCGCCAGCGCGCCTTGACCCTGCTCAAGAGGCCCCTTCGCCTTCGAGATTTGCGCATAGAAGTCCTCGACCGTCTCCCGCTTGCACAGTTCGGTCGCATCGGTCGTGACCGCGGCTGCGGCTGCGGCCACGCCGTAGCGGGCGGCATCTTCAAGGGCCCAACCGTTCGCCAGTCCGAAAACCAGCGCGGCCACGAAGCTGTCGCCGGCACCGACGCCGCTCTTCACCGCCACCTTGGGTGGCTTGATCTCAAGAGAGCCCCGAGGGGTCGCGACGATCGCGCCACGCTCGCCGATCGTGACGATAGCCGCCTCGGTCAGGCCGCGGTCCACGAGCTCGGAGGCGAGCGTGTACGCGGCCGCATCCGCACCCCCACCGAGCAGCTCCTGTGCCTCCAGATGATTCAGGCGCACCAGATAGGGCCGCTCCTCGGTTGCGAGACGAAGCGGGTTGCCGTGCGTGTCGATCACGAAGCGCCCACCGAGCTCGCGTGTCTTGCGCGCCAAACGGGCGTAGAAATCGTCCGGAATTCCCGGCGGCAGACTGCCGCTCGCTACGACGTAGCCAGTGTAGCGCCCGATGAGCTTTTCCAGCCTCTTCAGGATCTCGTCGGCCTCGAAAGGCGAGATCACCGGCCCGGGCAGGACAAAACGATAGGGCAGTGCGGTCGAGTTCTCGAGCACCGTAAAGGAAATGCGGGTTTCGCTGACGAGTTGCCAGTAGTCGATCCGCAGGCCCGTCGCCTCGAGCAGGTGCCGCAATTGTGCGCCTGCGTCGCCCCCGAGAGCGACAAACGCCTGGCTTTCGCCGCCGAGTTCCTTGATGGCCCGCGAGACGTTGACGCCGCCGCCACCGGGATCAAGACGGGCTTTTGAGCACCGCAGCTTCTGCAGCGGCTTCAGCGCGTCGACCGAGGTCGTCACATCGATCGATGGATTGAGCGTGACGGTCAGCACCGGGAGCATCAGTCGTTCTCCCCGAGGTGAATGGCCATCACTCGATGCAGCAGCTCTATCGCTTCATCGTGCGGACGCTGGAAAGCGTTGCGGCCAATGATGGACCCGTGCGCGCCACCCCGATGGATGTCCTGGACCTCTTTGAGCATCGTCGCGTCGTCGCGGGCCGGCCCGCCGGAGAAGACCACGAGCCGCCGGCCGTTGAAGGCGGCCTGCACGATATGCTCGATGCGGCGGGAGAGCTGCTCATAGCCGGCATCTGGCGGATAGCTGCCCTTGGCGTCCGGTTCCGCGACAATCGCCGATGGGGCCTTGACCTTGATGATATGGCCGCCGAGCAAGGCGGCGATGTGCGCTCCATAGGCGACCACGTCGAGCGCCGTCTCGGCTTTGGCATCAAGTTGTCCACCCCGCGGATAGGCCCAGACGACGACGGCCAGGCCATTGGCCCGGGCTTCCGCTGCACCGGCGCGAACCTCCTCGAACATTTCGTACTGACGGTCCGAGCCCGGATAGATCGTGTAACCGATGGCCGAGCATCCAAGCTCCAGCGCATCGCGAACCGAAGCGGTTATGGCCTCGTCTTTCACGGTGCCGAGGCTGTTGGCATTGTTGGCCTTGAGGATCAGAGGGATTTCTCCCGCATAGCGATCAGCGCCGGCCGCCAGCATGCCGAGCGGGGCCGCAAAAGCACTGAGCTCCGCCTCGATCGCGAGCGAAAAGTGATAGCGCGGATCGTAGGCCGGCGGGTTGCCCGCAAAGCTGCGCGCGGGTCCGTGCTCGAAGCCCTGGTCCACCGGCAGAATCACCAGCTTTCCCGAGCCGCCCATGCGGCCATGCATCAGCATGCGGGCGAGATTGGCCTTCACTCCCGGGCGTTCGCCGTCATACCAGCTCAGGACGTTGCGGACCGCCGGGGTCAGTTGCGTCATGGTCAGGCTCGCATGCGATGCACGTTTGTTGGCCGTACAGGCAGACTATTGGCCAGCGCGACCGCCGCGCCGCGCAGCCCTGCATCCGCCCCGGCCTTGATCACCTGGACGGGAGTATCGCCAAGATATTCGCGCCGCTCGCCGATGCCTTCGAACGCCTCGATGAAATGCCGCGTCTGCAGCGCCGCGGCGATGTTGGAGGGCATGCCGCCCGCCAGATACACTCCGCCCGTCGCGCCGTAGTGCAGCGCGATGTCTCCGGCGAACCGGCCGAGCCAGGTTGCCATCAGCTCGAGCGTGCGCACCGCGAGCGGATCCTCACCCGACAGGCCAGCCTTGCTGATCTGGGGAGCCGTCAGCGATGCAGGCTCGCGTCCCTCGGCTTTCACCAGCGCCCTGTACAGCGTCACCATGCCGTGCCCGGTCAGAATGTGGCCGGCCTCGACGAAGCCTTCATGCGCAACCACGGTGCGGATATCGAATTCGTGACCCTGTGGCTCGGGGAACGAGGCAAACCGGCTGGCGCCGGAAAGTGCCTGCCAGCGCGATCCCGTCCACACGAGGGCGGCAGCGCCCAGACCCGTGCCGGCGCTGATCACTGCGCGATTGGCCGTCCGCTTGATCGCCCCGCGGACAACCGGCAGGACATCGTAGCTGCTCAGGGTGGGAGTGGCGAGCGCCAGCGCCTCGAACTCGTTGACGAAACAGATGTGGGCGGCGCCCGTCACCGCGCGAATGTCGTTCCGGTCGAAAGACCAGGGGAGGTGCGACATCTTCGCCGTTTCACCGTCGACCTTGCCCGCCACGGACAGGCCAACCTTGTCGGGCACCCGCGGCAGCGACTTCAGATAGCGGGCGATGGCCTCCATGGGATTGTCGAAGTCCGCGCTGTTGAGCAGCGCGAAACTGGTGACGGTGTACTCGTCGATGTCCATGACCGCGAGGCTGATATACGTCCCGCCGATGGCCCCGACCAAAGCATGACGTGAATTCTCGCTCATCCTGCACCTCCATGTTGCACGGGCACTATTCATGTCCGCGGCCGGCTGCGGTTTGACGCCGATCAAAGTCTCGGAAGTGCACCGGACCGAGTGTTCGTTCGACGCAACCCGCCGCGGGCGGCACGGAGGTATCGAATGCTCAAGAAGCTCCCCATGATCGACTGGTTCGAGGGGCTGGGCCGCGGTGACGTAGCCCGCGTGGGCGGCAAGAACGCCTCGCTCGGCGAGATGGTGCGGACGCTGGGCGCCGAAGGGATCAAGGTGCCGCCCGGCTTTGCAACGACCGCCGACGCCTACTGGGCCTTCATTGACGGCAACCAGTTTCGCGAGGAGATTGCGGCTCTGATCCGAGACTGGACGGAGGGCCGCATCACCCTCGCCGAAGCAGGCGGCGCGGTGCGCCAACTGGTCCTGCAGGGCAACTGGCCTGAGGAACTCGCGCACTCGATCACTGCATCATATCGCGAGCTCTGCCGCCGCACAGGGCGGGACGATCTTGCGGTCGCGGTCCGCTCGAGCGCGACGGCCGAGGACCTCCCGGATGCGAGCTTCGCCGGCCAGCAGGAGACGTTCCTCAATATTCGCGGCGAGGCTGACCTGCTCGTTGCGTGCCGCCGCTGCTACGCATCGCTCTTCACCGACAGGGCCATCAGCTACCGCCAGACCAAGGGCTTCGATCACCTGAAAGTCGCGCTGTCGATTGGCGTGCAGCAGATGGTGCGGTCGGACCTTGGCGGATCGGGCGTGATGTTCTCGATCGACACCGAGACAGGCTTCGACAAGGTCGTCCTCATCAACGCTGCCTGGGGCCTCGGCGAGAACGTGGTCCAGGGTGCCGTCGACCCCGATGAGTACATGGTCTTCAAACCGCTCCTCGCCGAGCCGGAACTGAAGCCCATCATCGAGAAGACTCGCGGGGAGAAGGCAATCAAGATGATCTATGCCTCAGGCGAGCAACCGACGCGCAACGTCCCCACCTCCAAGGTCGAGCGCTCCGCCTTCGTGCTTTCGGATGACGAAATCCTCAAGCTGGCGCGATGGGCGGTCACCATCGAAGAGCATTATGGGTGCCCGATGGACATGGAGTGGGCGCGCGACGGCGCCACCGGCGAGATGTTCATCGTGCAGGCCCGCCCGGAGACGGTGCAGTCCCGCCGCGCCGAAGGGACCATGCGCAGTTTCACGATTTCACAGAAGGGCAAGATGCTCGCCTCCGGCATCGCGATTGGTGATGCGGTGGTGGCGGGTCAGGTCTGCCTGATCGAGGACGTCAAGGACATCGATAAGTTCGTGGACGGATCCGTCCTCGTTACCTCCACGACCGATCCCGACTGGGTGCCTGTGATGAAGCGCGCTGCCGCGATCGTCACCGATCATGGCGGCCGGACCTCGCACGCCGCCATTGTCAGCCGAGAGCTCGGCCTGCCTGCCATCGTCGGCACGGCCAACGCTACGCGCGTCCTGCACAGTGGGCAGGATGTCACGATCTCCTGCGCCGAAGGCGACGAAGGGTATGTCTACGAAGGCACGGCCAAGTTCGACGCGACGACCCTCGACGTTGCCGACCTGCCCAGGACCAAGACCGAGGTGATGCTGAACCTCGCAAATCCCGGTGCCGCGTTCCGCTGGTGGCGGCTACCGGCCGACGGCGTCGGCCTGGCTCGTATGGAATTCGTCATCGCCAATGCCATCCGGGTCCATCCGATGGCCCTGCTCAAGTTCGACGAGCTCAAGGACGACACGGCAAAGGGCGAGATCGCCAAGCTGACCGAGGGGTATCCGGACAAGGCCGAATACTTCGTCGACCAGCTCTCGCGCGGCCTCGCCCGGATCGCCGCGGTTGCTTACCCGCGGCCGGTCATCGTGCGGATGAGCGACTTCAAGACCAATGAGTATGCAGGCTTGCTCGGCGGCCGCCAGTTCGAGCCGGAGGAGGAAAACCCGATGCTGGGGTTTCGCGGTGCCTCCCGCTACTACTCCCCGAAATACCGCGATGGCTTCGCCCTCGAGTGCCGGGCCATCGAGCGGCTGCGCAGGACCCTCGGCTTCACCAATGTCGTGGTCATGATCCCCTTCTGCCGGTCCACCACCGAGGCCGACAAGGTCCTCGGCGTGATGAGCGAGAATGGCCTCAAGCGCGGCATCGACGGACTGCAAGTCTATGTGATGTGCGAAATCCCGTCGAACGTCATTCTGGCAAAGCAGTTTGCCGATCGCTTCGACGGCTTTTCGATCGGTTCCAATGACCTCACGCAGCTCACCCTCGGTGTCGACCGGGATTCGGGCGAGCTGGCCGAGCTGTTCGACGAACAGGACGACGCCGTAAAGTGGATGATCGGGCACGTGATCGCCGAGGCGCGATCGGCTGGCGCCAAGATCGGTCTTTGTGGTCAGGCGCCCAGCGACCATCCGGAATTCGCGCAGTTCCTGGTCGATTGCGGCATCGACTCGATGTCGGTCAGTCCGGACAGCTTCATCGCCGTCAAACGCCAAGTGGCCGAGGCCGAAGCTCGTAAAGGTGCCGCATGAGGGAGCTCCCACAGCGTGAGCGGGCCCAGCTTGGCCTGCAGTACATCGAGGACGCCGTGGTGGCCCTTTTGACGGAACACCAGAAGGGCCTGAACTCGGCCAGCGTCGCCGATGTGCTGGGACTGAGCACGGATCTGGACCCCGCGCATCGCAGCATGATCGCCGACGGCATCCTCGCGTTGCTCGCCCGGAACGGCCGCATCCTGTGGGACGATCGGCGCCAAGTTTACGTCGACAACCCGGGTCGCGGGTAGTCCGGCGTCAAGTCAAGCCATTCAACATCGGAGGTTGCCTATGCAGCACGCACACGGCTGTGTCTGGATCGATCATCGCCAAGCCCGGATTTTCGGGGTTTCGGCCGAGAGTGCGGACGAACTCGTCATCCACGATGTCGATGCCCCTGCGCATATCCATCGTCGCGCCGACCACGTCCACTTGGGAAAGGCAAAGCCAAATACCGAGTTCCTGGATCGGGTGGCCGGCACGCTGACCGGATTTCGTGGCTTCATCATCGTCGGTCCGGGAGCGGCCCGCACTGAGCTCGCCGGCTTCCTCAGCGACCATTATCCGGCGCTTGCAAAGAAGGTCTGGGGTATCGAGCCCATGGACCATCCGTCCGACGCACAGATCGTGGCCGCGACGCGCAGGTACATGCGCGTGAGCGCACGGATGCATGACTGAGAGAACTTGATGAGGGTCAAGGTGCCTTCGGCCGGTTCGCCTAGCATCGGCAACATCACTCCATAGGAGGCAAGCATGGGTGACTTCGACGGCAAGGTCGCAATCGTGACCGGAGGTGGTTCTGGAATTGGCGAAGCAATCGTCAAGGAACTGGCGGCCAAAGGCAGCAAGGTTGTCGTCGCGGACAGGGACCGCGCTGGCATCGATCGCGTGGTGGGTGCCGCCAAGACCGCCGGCGGTACGGTCGCGGGCTTTGTGATCGACGTAGCCGACGCCGCACAGAACGCCGCCATGGTGGAATTCGCGCAAAAGACCTTCGGCGGACTCCACCTCGCCGTAAACAACGCCGGCATCGGGGGACCATCGGCCCCCGCCGCCGACTATCCGCTCGATGGCTGGAAGACGGTCATCGACATCAATCTCAACGGGGTCTTCTACGGGCTGAAATACGAAATCCCCGCGATCATGAAGTCCGGTGGCGGTGCGATCGTCAACATGGCCTCGATCCTGGGCAGCGTAGGCTTTGCCAATGCGGTCGCGTATACGTCCGCAAAGCACGCCCTTGTCGGGATGACCCGGGTGGCAGCGATGGAATACGCCACCAAGGGTGTGCGCATAAACGCCGTCGGACCGGGCTTTATCGATACCCCGTTGCTGTCAAAGAACCTCGATGAGAACACGCTCAAGTTTGTGGCCGGCCTGCACCCGATGCAGCGCCTGGGTCGACCGGAAGAAGTTTCGGCTTTGACGTGTTTCCTTCTGTCGGAACGGGCGTCGTTCATTACCGGCAGCTACCACCTCGTCGATGGCGGCTACGTCGCACAATAGTTCCTGCCTGATCTGAAACACTGAGGGCGACGCAGACTGCGCCGCCCTCGCTGTGTTGCCGCATCGGCCTAGTGCTGAGAATCGGTCGGCGGCATGGGGGCGGGATTGTCGGTCTTGGTGAAGGCATCCGCGGGGGGCTGAGCCTCGCGCGTCACCTCGATCTTCACATCGGCGACCAGCCCTGCCAGGGCCGCGAGCAGCGCGAGCCACGGGGCTCCAACGGTCAGGATACCCCCAGCGACTGCTCCGGCCGTCAGCGGCACCGTGAGGTAGATGTGCCCATCGCTCGATTTGATCACAAGCTTGCGGACATTGCCCTCGGCGATCAGCCGATGAATTTCCTTGAGCAGTTGAGCCCCGGTCGTCTGGATTTCCTCGTGCAAGGCTTGCCAGGTCGACTTTCCATTCTCGTCCATGTTCGTCTCCACTGTTGGATGCGGACATTGTGAGAAGCCGGCGCCGGGAGTGTTTGATCCCGCTCAACTCGGCCAGTTTTGCTCGCCGAGCGCCGGCGCTAGTGCCACACGATGCGCGCAGAGAATCCGTCCGAATGTCCGGGCGCCGGCGAGCGGAGGAGCAGTTCGCCGCCGGTCTGCCGCATGATCGTATCGACGATGGCCAGCCCCAGTCCGACGCCACCTGGGCGGCTGGTGCCGCGCTCGAAACGCCGCGTGAGGCCGGCCAAAACCGGCGGCGGAATGACGGGACCGCCGTTCCGGACCTCGACCGCATGCTCCTCCTGCGTGATCTCGATCGGTCGTTCGACGGCGCCATGCGCCAGCGCATTGTCGATCAGGTTCCGCATCACGATGCCGAAGGCATCGATGTCGATCGGGGCGAGCAGGCTCGGGGCGCGCTCCTCGAGCTGAAGCGGCCGGTCGGCGGGCAGGCGGCGCCGAACGTCCTCAACCACAACGCGGAGGGCCGGCAGCAGCTCGGCCGGGCCTGAGGCGCGGGCCATCCCGGCATCAGCGCGGGCGAGCTGGAGCAGGCGGTCAGCCAGCTGCCGCAGCCGTACGAGGGATTGTTCGACCTGCCGGGCCCGGTCTTGTTCAGGATGGCCCTCCAGCTCCGCAATGAGCCGCTGCAATTGCGCCAGGGTGCCAGCAATCGGCGTGCGCAATTCGTGGGCGCTGTTGGCCGCGAAGGCTCGTTCCGCCTCGAGGGCGGCATCGACCCGGGCGATGAGGCCATCAACCGCGTCGCCGATGGGCCGGAGCTCGAGCGGGAGGTTAGCGACGTTGAGCGGCGTGAGGTTGGTGGCATGGCGTGCCGAGATCTCGGCGCTCAGCACCCGGACCGGCCGCAGGCCGTTGCGGACAGCGATATAGATGCCCAAGGCCGAGAGCGGAATCAGCAGGGCGATCGGCCAGAGGAGGGCCAGGATGCTGCCGATCAGCGACTGCGAGCGATGCGCTGTGGCCTCGGCCACCTGGATGAAGATGTCATGGCCGGAGGAGCCGACTGTGTAGATGCGCCAAGGGCCGGAATCGGCAAAGCCCGTCGTAAGTGGCGCATCGAAGGGAGTGGCGGGGGCGTCGTGCGAGCGTAGCAGGATTTCGCCGGTGGGCAGACGCATCTGGTAGACAATGTATTCAGAGGCCGCGTCGCTGTAGAGCGGAATTTCATGCGCGTCGCGCGCCTCGTGGTGTTCGTCCCCTTCGTCGCGGAAGCCGTCGAGCGCCAAGGGCAGGAGGCGCTCGGCAGTTTCTTGCAGGCCGCCGTCGAAGGCTTCGTTCAGGCTGAGCCGGAGGGAGTTGGCCGCGAGGGATGCAGCCAGCAACCAGAGTGCGACGGCGCCCGCTGTGAGCGCGAGGATCAGCCAGCGGGTCAGGCTGCGTGGCCGGGTCATTCTTCGCCGATACGGTAGCCGAGGCCGCGCGCGGTGTGGATCAGGTGGTTGCCGATCTTCTTGCGCAGGCGGCTGATATAGACTTCGACGGCGTTGCTCTCCACTTCGGCACCGAAGGCGAACAGGGCATCCTCGAGCTGGGACTTGGAGACGAGGAGGCCCGGATGTTGGGTGAGCTTCTCGAGCACCGTCCATTCGCGCGCCGTCAGGTCCAGGGAGCGGCCGTCCAACAGCGCGCTGCGCTGTGCCAGGTTGATCGTGAGCGGCCCGATGGTGGTCAGGGGATTGGGATTGCCGCCATAGCGGCGAGCCACCGCGCCGATCCGGGCCATCAGCTCGCTGAGGTCGAACGGCTTGACCAGGTAGTCGTCGGCGCCGGCGTTGAGCCCCTCGATGCGAATACTGAGCTGGTCCATGGCGGTAAGGATGATGACGGGCGTCGTGTCGTTGGCCTGGCGGATGGTACGCAGGAAATCCATGCCTCGGCCATCGGGCAGGTTGAGATCGAGCAGCACCAGATCGTAGGGCATTGTGGAACGGGCCGCGACGGCGTCGTCCAGCCGGGTCATCCAATCCACGGCGTGCCCCCCGGCGGCGATGTGATCGCGCACGGCGCTGCCCAACGTGGCGTCGTCTTCGACGAGCAAGATCCGCATTTCGGGCCCCAATCCGCAGACGAGATTAGCGTGCGCACCGGTTCCCGTCAGGATCGAGGGTGCGACCCGGTCGCTAGGGAGGAAGGCTGACGGGAAGCTGACAGGCGGCGCGCGGCTGCGTCAGGCTGTCGTCAGTTTGAAGGCGCCATCTATCCGGTATTAAACGACAATCTGCGGATATCCCGGTGAAAAAGACTCTCTTCTCCCTCGCCTTTGTAGCGGCTTCCGGCGTCTACGTCGCCGCCGCCAACCACGTCTTCAACCTGCCCGAAGAGGACGGTCCGACCGCAGCAGAAGCACAGTTGCCGGGCGCCCCGGCCTCGATCGCGCCCTCGGCCGACACCGCCGCTCCCGCGTTGCCGAGCCCAAAGGCGGCCACGACCGCGGTCAGCTCGGCGCAGGTGCTCGCGCCGTCGGTCTTGTCCGCCCCGGCACCCGTTACGGTGCCTGCACCCCCGGCCCCGGTGATCGTGGCTCAGGCATCGGCCCCGGGGGCCCTGGCTGCGCCGAAGGCGCCGACGCCGGCGATGCCGCCGATACCACGGCCGCGGCCGACGCCTCCTGCCGCAATCGAGCCAGCCACAACGTCCACGGTGGCCGCCAACAGCGGGACGGGATATCGCGACGGCAGCTACACGGGAAGCTCGGAAAACGCCTATTACGGCCGCGTGCAGGTGCGCGTGACGATCGCATCGCAGAAGATCGTCGGCGTGACGGTGCTCGACTATCCGCAGGATCGCCGGACCTCGCGCTATATCAACAGCCAGGCGCTGCCGGTGCTGAAGCGTGAAGTGATCGCGGCCGACAGCGCCAACGTCGATACCGTGTCGGGCGCGACGCTGACCAGCGAGGCCTATATCCGCTCGCTGACCAAGGCGCTGAACCAGGCCGGCGGGGCCAATGCGTAGCACGCGCCTGATCATGGGCATGCCGATCGCCATCGAGGTGGTCGGCGACGAAAGCGGCCAAGCCAGGGCGGCGGCGTTCGCCTATTTCGAGCAGGTCGATGCACGCTTCAGCCCGTACAAACCGGAAAGCGAGCTTTCCCGCTTCGGGCGCGCCGAGCTGGCGTTCGATGCGATCAGCGACGAGCTGCGCGAGGTCCTCGAGCTGAGCGAACTCACGGCGCGCGAGACGGATGGCTATTTCGGCATCCGCCGGCCAGACGGCCGCATCGATCCGTCCGGACTGGTCAAGGGTTGGGCCATCCGCAATGCAGCGCGCGGCATCGAAGCCGCCGGCTTTCGCAACTACGTCGTCGATGCCGGTGGCGATATCCAGTGTCGCGGCCACAACGAGCAGGGGCAGCGCTGGCGTATCGGTATCCGCAATCCGTTCGATATGACCGAGATCGTCAAGGTCGTCGTGCCCGGCGACGGCGGGGTCGCGACCTCGGGCACTTATGTCCGCGGCCCGCACATCTACGATCCGCACGCTTCGGCGCCGCCGCTCGACGACGTCGCGAGCCTCACCGTGGTCGGTCCCGACGTCTACGAGGCCGACCGCTTCGCCACGGCGGCTTTCGCCATGGGACGTGACGGCGTGGCATTCCTCGAGATGCAGCCAGGACTCGAGGCTTATTCGATCGGCCGCGACCGGGTCGCCACCATGACGTCCGGGTTCGAGAGGTACGTCCTCCAATGATCGCCTCGATTGACCGCTTCATCGACCGCATTACGATGTACCGGCTGGTGCTGTGGTACCTTGTCACCCTGCTGATTGCGGCGGCGCTGCTCGGCGCCGTGCACGTGATCGCCATCGATCCGGTGGCGCTGGCACTCTCGACGGTACTGGTGCTGGCGGGAGGGTGGATCGCCAACCAGATTTTCGCCCGGATCTTCGGTGCGATCCCCAATATCGAGAGCGTCTATATCACCGGGCTCATCATCCTGCTGATCATGGACCCGGCGCCCCTGGGCGACCTGGCTGCAGCCGGTGCGATTGTCCTTGCCAGTGCGTGGGCGATGGCCTCGAAGTTCATCCTGTCGGCGCGCCGCCGGCACATCTTCAACCCGGCAGCGTTGGGCGTCGCCTTGCCGGGCCTGTTGCTCGATCACCCCGCGACGTGGTGGGTGTCGGGTGAGCTGTGGCTGATGCCGATCGTCCTCATCGGCGGCCTGCTGATCGTGCGGAAGCTCAGGCGCTTCGACCTCGTCATCGCGTTCGGTGCGGCCAACCTCGCGACCACCGTGCTGACTGGCAGCCTCGGCGATGCCTGGAATTCGGTGCAACTGGCGCTGCTCCATTCCCCGTTCTTCTTCCTTGCCTGCGTCATGCTGACCGAGCCGCTGACGGCACCACAGGGTCGGCTCTGGCGGCTCGTCTACGGTGTGCTCGTCGGAGTGCTGGCGTGCCCGAATACGGTGATCGCCGGTTACTACTTCACGCCCGAGGTGGCGCTGCTGGCGGGCAACCTCCTGACCTTCATCGTAAGTCCGAAGGGGCGGGTCGTGCTGACTCTCGAGCGGATCGAGCAAGCGGCCAACGGCATCTATGACTTCGTGTTCAGACCGGATCGGCGACTCGCTTTTGCCGCAGGCCAGTACCTCGAATGGACGCTGCCGATGGACAAGGGCGACGCGCGCGGCAACCGCCGCTATTTCACCATCGCCTCAGCACCCCGGGAAGCGGACGTGCGGCTCGGCGTGAAATTCATCGCCAACGGTAGCGCCTTCAAGCGCGAACTGGCCGGCCTTGCGCCGGGCGACCAGATCGTCGCCTCGCAACTCGCCGGCAGCTTCACGCTGCCGCGCAACAAGGATCGCAAGCTCGCCTTCATCGCGGGCGGCATCGGCATCACGCCGTTCCGCAGCATGCTGGCCGAGCTGTTGAATCGCAACGAGCGGCGCGACATCGTGGTCGTCTACGGCAGCAACCGCATCGACGAGTTCGCCTACGTCAGCCTTCTGGCCCGCGCCCGCAAGGAGCTCGGCATCGGCACCCACTACGTGGTTCGCGACGGCGCCGGTGCCCCGCCCGAAATGCCCGTGGGCGTGATCACCAGGGAGCTGTTGCGGAACACGATCCCCGACTGGCAGGAGCGTGTGTTCTACGTCTCCGGGCCGCAGGTCATGGTGTCGGCAACCCGTGAGGCACTGCTCAGCCTCGGCGTGGCGCGGCGCCGGATCAAGACCGACTTCTTTCCGGGCCTCGCATAACACCTGCCGCCCTGCATACGCCCCGGCCTGTCACACGCAGTGATCTCAAAGCGCCGCACGGCGATCCAGTGCCGGGTTGGAGATTGGGTGGCGGCAGGCGCCGCCGCCCAATGGTTTTCAGGCGGTGGCCCAGTCCAGCCACTTGTTCCGATGGACCTGTTCGAGCTTTGCGGCCCAGTCGTCGAGACCAACGATGTGGCCGGCCCGGGTTGCAATCATCAGACCGAGAACGAGGGCGTACACAATGTGCTCATCGACGAGGAAGTTGGTCGTCGCCGAGATGTACGGGAAGTCCATGTGAGCCATCCAGTAGAACAGCATCAGGGCGATTCCGAAAATCGAGCTAAGTCGGACCATCAGGCCCGACAGCAGAGACAGGCCGATCAACAAATGCCCGTAAGCCACGAAGAAGCTGAGGACACTTGCGAGGGGGTCTGCAGCCATCGGAGCAAAGAGCCAATGGAAGGTCTTGGTGGATTCCAGGAAGCCCGAGACCGAGAACTCCCCGAACACTTGGTGACTGGCCGCGTAAAGAAACACCCACGCCATGGAGAGGCGCAGCAGGACGATCAGAGGTCTTACGGCGGGTGAATCGAACATTTTCTCCTCCAGGTTGACTGGTGGGTGGAGTGTCGCACCGGCCTGCCACGTTCGGGTTGATCCTGGTCAATCGGGATGGCACATGCGCCTCGCGAACTGGCTCGCCGGCAGGTTGGTCGAGCCGGGCCCTGTTGCAGGACCGCTCTAGCCTCGGGCGAGGGCGTCTTCAGCGGCCAACGCCATCGACTGTTCCACTGGGCGGGGCGAGGGGGTCAGCAGCGGGCTGGCCGGGAGGCCCACGCCGAAGAGCGTGTCGTGCATGCGGTCCACCGCGACGCCGATGGCGCCGACGAGGCCCGCGCGGCTGCCGAGGATGCTGGCTTCGACCCGCGGCGGACGCGGCGTGCATCGCGAGAGGTTGCGCTGGACCGCATCGATCAGTTCCTGGCGCACTCCGATGCTGCCGCCGAGGATGACCATCTCGGGATCGAGCATGGCGCCTACCGCGGCAATCGCCGGCGCAATGAGACGGCCGGTTTCTTCGATCGTGACGCGAGCGGTCGGATCGCCCTGCTGCAACGCGGCAAAAATGTCGCGAACGGTAGCGTCACTTCGTCCGCCGAAGCCGGCATATCGGTTGGCGATCGCGACACTGCCGACGGCCGCCTCGAATGTGCCGAGCGAAAATCCGCGCGGATCGTAAGGGTCCCCGCCGATCGGCAGGTAACCGATCTCGCCGGCGCCGCCACGGGCGCCACGGAGCAGATGGCCATCGGCGATGATCCCCATGCCGACCCCGGTACCGAGCGCGATGAAGACGAAGTTGCCGAGGCCCGCGCCGTGGCCGCGCCATTGTTCGCCGCGTGCCGCGAGATTCACGTCGTTCTCGATGATCACGGCGACACCCAGCCGGTCGCCGAGCAGGCGAGGGACATCGACAGCTTCAAGGCCGGGAACATTCGGCGCGACCATGATGTGAGACGTTTCGGGGTGGAACACGCCCGGCGTCCCTAGAACGGCGATCTTGAGCTGTCGGGTGGAGATGCCCAATTGCGCGGTGAGGGTTTCGACCTCGACGGCCACCTGCTCGACGACGATGCCGCCGCCGCGGGGATCGGTGGGCACGGTCGCCTCTGCGAGGGTGTTACCCAACAGGTCGCAGATGGCGACGCTGAGCTTGCTGCCGCCAAGATCGACAGCGGCACCGAGGCCGGCCATGGCGTTGATCTCGTAGACCACCGCGCTGCGCCCCGGCTTTCCGCTCGTGCGCCCGTGCGGTTTCACCCAGCCGGCGGTCTCGAGCTCGAGGACCACGTCGGAGATGGTCTGCTTGGACAATCCGGTCCGCTTGGCGAGATCAGCACGCGAGGTCGGTCCGTGCGAGAGGATCGACCGAATGACCGCGTAGAGCGAGATCTGGCGGGCGACAGGCGGCTCGGTCGAGTCCATCCGAAAGGTCCCTAGTTTGTCGGGGACACTGACAAATTATCCGCCGGACGTCAAAGGGACGAGTCGCTGTGGGTCGAAAAACTGGTCCAGAGACGGCAGGTTTGTCCGGGTCCTTGACATAAGGCAGGGACTGTCGCCAGAGTGTCGCAACGATCCAACACTGTCCCGCAGGACAGGAGCGGCAGGCATGGCGACGTGTTTTTATAGCAGTCGACCGTTGCACCGGGGCGGACACGCCCACGGAGGCCGTCGCTCTGGCGGATTGCCGGAGTCGACATGCTGACGCCGCGGGCCGACGGGGCGATTGTTTCGGCGACGGCTGTGCCATTGCCCGTGATGGCGCCGCGCTTGCAGGGCGAGGTGCTGCCTAGCGGCGTGCTCGATCTTTCGCTTTGGGGTGTAGGCCGATTGGGCCGTGTACGGTTCGCACCGCTGACCGGTCCCTATGCCTATGGTCCCAATCGCGTCGCCGGCCGGGATGGCGGCGTATTCGTTGCGCAATCGGCACCGGTGATGGTGATCCGCGGGAGCGATGGAGCGCGGGTCTTCCCGGCGCGACGCTGTGCCCGCTGGCACGACATCTCGGCTGAAGACGCCGCGCCGAAATGGCTCAGCACCGCGGCCGGCCGCGTCATGGAGTTGCCGTGGGGCGTGCTGCAAATCGAGCAGCGCGGTGCCGACCTGCTGCTGTCGGTAGGCGTGGACCGGGATGAGGCCGCAAGGGGAATGGCGCTCAGCACGGAGCAGATCGTGGCTGAGGCAGACGCCTATGCGCGGCGCTGCGACCTGCTCCCCAACGCCGACCTGGTGCTGCGTACGATGGTCATCCAGGGCGTGCACGCGGCGCTGTCGAGCATCCGGCGCGACGAGACCGGCGCCTTCGCCGGGCTCGCGGCGGGGCAGGCCTACAGCTCACCGGCACGCACCTACTATCGCGACGGCTACTGGACCATCCAGCCGCTGCTGACGCTGGCGCCAGACGCCGTGCGCGAGCAGATCCGACTGCTGGCGCGGGGCGTCCGGCCAGACGGCGAAGCGCCGAGCGGGGTGATCCTGTCGGGGCGGGCGCAGTCCAAGGCGTGGCGTGCCTTCCGCGAGCATCCCGACCGCTACAAGGAACATCACCTGAGACCGGAAGACTGGTGGAGCGACCACTTCGACAGCCCGCTGTTCTTCATCCTGATGCTGGGCGACTACGTGCGCGAGACCGGCGACGTGGCCGAAGTGGGGCCGCACTGGAGTGCTGTCGCGGCCATCGTGGAGCGCTATTTCAGGTATGCCGGCCCGGATGGACTGCCGCTGAAGCCACGTCATGATCGCGACTGGGCGGACAACGTGTTCCGCGAGGGTTTGGTCGCCTACGATCTCGGGCTCTGGGTTGGGGCGATGGACGTGGTGGCGACGCTCGGTGCCAAACTCGATCCCGACCTCGCCCGGCGCGCCAGGGATGCTGCCGCCCATGCCCGCAGGACCATCGATCGGCTGCTGTGGACCGATACCCGCCAGGGCTACGCCGACTACGCGACGCCCGACGGCTTCGTCGAGGACCACCTCGCCCTCGATAGCCTGACGCTGACCCGCTACAACGCCGTGCCCGAGGACAAGGCCGTGCGAGTGCTGCGCTCGATGGAGCGAACGCTCGAGTCGCGGCACAACGTCGAACAACCGTATGGCGACTGGGGCGTTCTCTGCGCCTATCCGCCGTTCAAGCGGGTGCGCGACATCCGGGCGAAGACGGCGTTCGCCTTCCGCTACCACAACGGCTCGGATTGGCCATATCTCGATGGGCTCTACGCCGAGGAACGGCTGCGCCGCGGCCTCGGCGGGGCGCGCTATCCGCTGACCCGCTGGTGGGAGTATTGCCTCGCGCAGGGGTGGGCCGGCCCCATCGAGTACTACGCCCCGCCGTTCGGCCGTGGCTCGCTGCTGCAGGGCTGGAGCGGTATGCCCGCCGCGATCGCGCTGAAATATGGCGCTGATGCGGTCAATGAAGCCACGGCTCGGAAGGAGGTCGCATGACCGCTTCCACCAGAGCGGAGTTGTCAGCTGAGCTTCATGCCGAAGGTCAGGTGGCCGGGCAGGCTGATGTCGACAAAGCCCAGATGTGCGTAAAAGCCGCTGGCCCGAACATTCGTCGGGGCGACGCCGAGTTGGACGCCTTTGACACCGGCCCGGCGCAACGCCTCGAGCTCGGTTTCGATCATGCGGCGCCCCCAGCCTCCCGACTGCGCCTCGGGCAACAGGTTGATGTGAAGGTGCGCGGGATATTCGGCAAGCTGCGCCGGATCGCGCCGCTCCGGGGTGGTGATGCGGCTCAATGCCATTCGATCATGCGCCGTCCGCGGCTCGAACCCGGTAAGTTTCGCCCGGACTTTCGGCCACCATTCACGCTCCAGCCGCGCCTCGAAAGCAGCGGTGTCGGGCGCAGCGAGTACATAGCCGAGCACGCGTCCGCCATCGGTCAGCACGAAGGCGAAGTCGGGCTCGAGCTCTCGGTATGCTGCAGCCCAGATGTAACCAGGGAGCTGGCGGTCGCTGTAGAGCGAGCTCGCATCCACTCCAGCATCTGCGGTCAACAGACAGATCTCGTAAAGCGCTTCGGCGTCGCGCGGTTCGGCGCGGCGTATCCGATACTGAGAAGTCGCTTCGCTCGTCATTCACAATCCTGTCGCCGGACCTGGCCGACGATAGCGAGCTACCGTTCCTGCGCGCCATCTGCAAGTCCGCTCGCGACGGCACGGTACAAGCACAATCCATGGAAGGGGAGACTGACTGATGTTTGACGCTCTTAGAAATCGACCAAGCCTCGCTGCTGTCGGCCTCGCAGCGGTATCCGTCTTCGCACTGGCCGGTGCGACACAGGCGCAGACGCTCGTCACCTGGGACGACTATACCGACGTCGGCCAGAACGCGGTGATCGAGCAGCTCAACAAGAACTTCGAGGCGGCGCATCCGGGCGTCACCATCAACCGCACGGCACGAACCTTCGACGACCTGTCGATGACGCTGAAGCTGGCGGTTTCCGCCGGCAACGGACCCGAGCTGACCAAGGTCAACCAGGGTGCCGCCGACCAGGGCACCATGGTCAAGCAGAAGCTGCTGCTGCCGATCGACGACTACGTGAAGCAGTATGGCTGGGACAAGCGGTTCGGCGCCGGTGTGCTCGCCCGCATGCAGTGGTCCGACAGCGGCCAGTTCGGCGAAGGGCACTACTACGGCGTGTCGGGCCTCGGCGAAATGGTCGGCCTCTACTACAACCAGAAGGTGTTGACGGATGCTGGTATTTCCGGACCGCCCAAGACCTACGAGGAGCTGCTGCAGGATGCCGACACGCTGAAGGCCAAGGGCATCAACGCCTTCACCATCGGCACCTCAAAGGGGCACCTTGCGCTCCACATGCTGACCGGTATCGAACAGGCGCATATCGATGCGTCGAACCGCAAGGCGCTTGACGACGTGATTTATGGCCGCGGCGGCACGTTCAAGACGCCGCAGGACCTCGAAGCCACGACGCAGGTGCAGAAGTGGGCGACAGGGGGCTACTTCAACGATGGCTTCTCGGGCGTCTCGAACGATGACTCAGTGCAGCTGTTCGTATCCGGCCAAGGCGCATTCCTGATCGACGGCACCTGGTACTTCGGCGACATGCAAACCAACCCGGACATCCACTTCATGCCGATTCCGGCACCGGCCAGCGTGAGTAAGCCCCTGACGGTGGGGGGCATCGACCTCAGCTGGTCCATCACCTCCAACGCCAAGGACAAGGCCACGCAGGACCTCGCCGCCCAGTACATGGACTACATGGTGTCGCCTGAGGCAGCGAACCTATGGGCGGCGGCTGGCTTCTTCCCGTCATCGACGCCGACCGACGAGAGCGCCGTCAAGAGCGGTCTGCTCAAGGAAGGCCTCGCAATGTGGAAGACGATCACCGAGAACAACGCGCTCGGACATTATGCGGACTGGGCCAGCCCGACCATGCTCAAGACCTACGATGACAACATGCCCCACCTGCTGGCCGGCGACATGACGCCCCAGGCCTTCGACGATGCGCTCGATGCCGATTATCAGGCGTATATGAAGAGCACCGGCAAGTAATCGGTCTCGACAACCAGCCGCGGCTGCCTGCAAGGTAGCCCGCGGCTTTTCGTTCAGGCTAGGCGACGATGGCGGCGACGACCGAGCAGAGCACGACCAGCGCCGGGGCTGTTGCAGCCGCCGGAGCACCGGCGCGCCGGCGGGCGCCGGCTTCGGCGCTCGATCATCTGGGCCGGGGCAACCTGCTTTACGTTCTGCCTGGCTTGCTGGTCTATGCGATCTTTGTCTTCCTGCCCATCCTAGCCGCTGTAGTGATCAGCCTCACACAATGGAACGGCCTCGTCCTACCCACCTTCGTGGGGCTACAGAATTACGTCAGACTGTTCTCAGACGGCCAGTTCTACATTGCCCTTCGCAACAACGCGGAGTTCATCGTTTTCTACTGCGTGTTTCCGCTGATCATCGGCATCATTCTCGCCGCGATCATCAGCAATGTGAGCAATCGCGAGCGCATGGCACTGCGGACGCTGTTCTTCCTGCCCTACATCATGCCGACGGCCGTGCTGGGGATCATCTTCCAGTGGCTCTACAATCCGGCCTTCGGACCGTTCAACCAGATCCTCAAGGCCGTCGGGCTGGGCAAGCTGGCGCTGCCATGGCTCGGAGATTTCAATTTCGTGCTGCCCGCGGTAGGCGCCGTGGCTGTCTGGTATTTCTTCGGGTTCTGCATGGTGGTGTTCCTCTCCGGCATGCAACGCATCGATCCTTCGCTGTTCGACGCGGCGCGCGCCGATGGAGCTCGCGGCTGGCAGGCGTTCTGGCACATTACACTCCCGCAGCTGATGCCTGAGATTCGGGTGGTGCTGCTGCTGACCGTCATTGCGTCCATCAAGAGCTTCGACCTGATCTTCACGATGACGCGCGGCGGACCGGGCAATGCGACGCTGGTGCCCAACATCTACATGTACCAGCTGGGCTTCCAGCTGAACCGCTTCGGTTACGCCGCGGCGGTTGCCATCATCGGCGCGATCCTGGTGTTCACCGTGAACTTCATCATCCACCAAGGCATGCGCCGGCTCGACAGGTCGTCGAACTGATGGCGCGGTCGGGGGTGTCCACGGCGCCGACGATCCCGTTCCGGATCGTGCTCTGGCTCTTCGGATTGATCACGATCATTCCCCTCGGCCTGCTGCTGCTGACCTCGTTCAAGAGCAAGGCGGAGGTGCTCAAGGGCGCCTTCGCACTGCCGGCCTACCCGCATTTCGAGAACTATATTTCGGCCTGGACCGACGGGCGCTTCGGCACCTACTTCGTCAACTCCGTGATCGTGGTGGTTCCGGTGGTGGGCGTCAGCATCGTGCTGGGACTGATCACCGGCTTTGCCTTTGCGTATCTGAGCTTTCCGCTCAAGAAATCGATCTTCGTGATCCTCACCATCGGCATGATGGTGCCCACCGAAGCCTTCATCATCCCGCTCTACTACGAGATGCTTTACCTCGATCTCATCAATACCTACTGGGTGCTGATCCTGACGCAGATCGCCTTGTCGGTGCCCTTCGCGACGATCTTCATGGCCAGCGCCATGCGGCAATTGCCGGCCGAGGTGCTGGAGGCGGCCGTGCTCGACGGCGCCACGCGCCCGCAGGTGCTCGTACAGGTGATTGTGCCGCTGCTCGCGCCGGCCGTGTCGACGCTCGCGCTGTTCCTGTTCATCTGGACATGGAACGAGTTCCTGCTGCCGCTGATTCTCGTCAACGACGATGCGCTCCGCACGCTGCCGATCGGTGCGCTGTTCTTCCAGGGAAAGTACACGATCAACACGCCGGTGCTCACCGCTGGCGCAGTGATCGTCATCGCGCCGATCGTTGTGGTCTACCTGATCTTCCAGCGGAAATTCATCGAGGGTATGACCTCGGGCGCGACGAAGTGATCTGAAGGAAAGTTTCCCCTTATGCGTGTAGGAATTGTCGGCCTCGGCCATCGCTCGTCATACCTGGCCAGGATCTTCTCGCTCGAAAGCAAGGACTTCACCGTCGTGGGCTACGTCGATCCCACGCCTGCCGGCCTGCCTTACACCCGGCAGTACGACATCCCGGTCGGCACCCAATACGAGACGCTCGAGGCGATGCTGGCGGCCGAGACCCTCGATCTCCTGATGGTGTGCTCGCCGAACCTCATGCATCTCGATCACATCAAGATCGGTCTCGACCACGGGCTCAAGGTCTTCACCGAGAAGCCCGTCGTCACCAGTGTCGAGGAGACGCTGCAGCTCGCCTCCATCCTGTCGCGGCACGATCCGAGCGACCTCATGGTCGGCCTCGTTCTTCGCTACGCGCCGCTCTATGTCGACCTCCGCAAGGCGCAAGAGCAGGGGCTCCTGGGGGACATCGTGTCGATCGAAGCCTCCGAGCATCTGGGGCCCTACCACGGTGCCTTCTTCATGCGCGACTGGCGGCGCTATGAGCGGTTGTCGGGCAGCTTCATGCTCGAAAAGTGCTGCCACGACCTCGACCTCTACAACGGCGTCATGGGTTGCCGTCCGCGGTACGTGTCGAGCTTCGGCGGGCGCAAGACCTTCATTCCGAAAAATGCGCCGCACCTGCTCGGCGCGAACGACATGGAAGTCTACCACCGCAAGCCGAGCGGCTGGATGTCGACCGACAAAGTGTTCGACAGCGACGCCGACATCATCGATTTCCAGACCGCCAACGTGGAGTACGAGAACGGCTCGGCGCTCGTCTTCCACACCAACCTCAGCGTCGCCGATGAATATCGTCGCTTTGCTGTGCTGGGCGCCAAGGGCATGGCCGAGGGCGATTTCGTCCGGAATTTCCTGCGCGTGCACGATAGCCGGACGTCGGCCCTGCTCATTGACAAGCACTATGAGGCGAGCGGCATCTCAGCGCACTATGGGGCAGACGAACAGATGGCGCGCGATGTCCTGGCCTACCTCACCACCGGAGCGAAGCTGCCGGTATCGGTTCTCGATGCCCTCGAGGCGGGCCTGCTGGCCCTGACCATGGACGAGGCCCGCCGCACCCGCTCCGTTGTCGATATGACGTCCTTGTGGGATCGGTTCGATGCGGCGGTCGAAGGGCGGCCATGAGACGCTGGAACAGACCACTTGATCTGCCGCACGGAGCCGAGGCGGGGCCGCCGACCAGCGTGACCGGACCGCCACCGCTGCAGGAGCCGGCGACGTCCGTACCAGTGATGTGAACGAAGTCGGCACAAAGAGCTGATTGAAGTATCCACGGTCGGTGAGGCCGATCGCCTCTGCCGATCGTGGAGATCGTGTCATCGACGATGAGCGCCGCGTTGTCGTGCCGGCGCTCACCGTCGAAGTTGCGTACCGGTGGAGGTCGTCAGCGAAGCGACAGTCAGCCCTCGGCCGCCATCGACTTCTTGAATTGCGGCAGGTGCTTCTGCTGCGCTTCGATCATGCGCTCGCGATAGACGCCGTAGATGATGTCGGTGTCGTGCAGCGTCACGCCCGGAATGGTCGGCGAGGCGAACACCGGCAACTCGATGCCGCGATCGGCAAGCTTCTGCGCGCTCTCGGCCAGAAGCTCGTGCATCATCATCATGGCCAAGACCGTGGATGAGCCGGCGACCGGGCGCGACCAGCCGTTGATCGGCACGATCGCATCCTCGACGGGCGCGCCGGTGTCGATCACGATGTCGGCGGCATGCGGCAGCCGCTTGCCCGAACTATGGGTGGCCGGCTTGCTGGCGTTGGACTTGGCCGTGATGGCAATCACCGTCAGTCCGCGCTTCTTGGCATAGAGCGCGGTGTCGATGCCCGAAGAGTTGCTGCCGGAATGACCGAAGATGACGATGGTGTCGCCTGCATTGAGCGGCTGGTGATCGAGAAATTTCTCGGCATAGTTCTCGGTGCGCTCGAGCCAGAGCAACTCGCGTACGCCGCCCGCGCCCAGAATATTGTGCCACATCACGCGCGGATCGGTCAGCGGATTGAAGCCGACATAAGAGCCATAGCGCGGATACGTCTCCTGCACCGGCAGCACGGAGTGGCCGGAACCGTAGAGATGCACGAGCCCTTTGTTGGCAAGCGTTTCCGTAACGGCGGATGACGCCTTGTCAAAGGCGTCGGCATTGGCTGCCGCCGCGGCCTCTGCGATCTTCACGAGCTTGCTGATGTAGAGGGTGGACATGGGGATACGCCTTTCAACGCGTGTTAAATGTAAAGAGTGGAGCGGATCTCGTAGCGGTCCGCGCGCATGGTCGAGAGCGTGTATTCGAACGGCGCTCTGGAATCGTAGGCGATACGCTCGACCTCGAAGGCCGGCGTATTCGCTGCAAGTTGAATGAGCTCGGCGTCCACATCGGCAACGCGACCCACGCGGTAGACTTCCTTGGCCTTGATCGGCTTGATGCCGCAGCGGGCGTCCAGCCAGGCATAGAGCGACTGCACATTGGCGGCATCGTCGAACAGTTCGGGCACCCGCGCCTCGGGCAGGTGGCTGGTCTGGATGCCGATCGGCAGGCCGTTGCCGAGGCGCAGGCGCTTGAGTTGGACGACCGGATCTCCGGCGGCAATTTCCAGCGCATCGGCCATTTCGGGCGTGGCACCGATCCGGTTGGCCTCGATAAGGCGCGTACTGGCCGTCAATGCCAGTGTCCGCATTTCCTCGGTGAAGTTGGTGAGGCCTCGGACGCCGGCGACTACGGTAGCGGATCGTACGAAGGTACCGCGTCCGTGCTCGCGTCGCAGCAGGCCAGCCTCTTCGAGATTGCGGAGCGCGTGCCGCAGCGTGATCCGCGAAATGCCAAGCATTTCTCCGAGACGGTCCTCGTTGGGAATTTGCGAACCGGCGCTCCAGTCTCCACCCTCGATGAGACTACGCAGAGCCACCTCGGCCTGATGCCACAGAGGCTCGGGCCGGCTGCGGTCTGGCTTCTGCAGTCTGATGGGTTCATCCATGTTGCCGCCTCCAATCGGAGCCGCGCGCTCCCGCGAAAGCGGCTCCCACGAGCCCGGCGCGCGCACCGAACATGCCCGCCCTGAGCTCGACGGCGCGCAGGTGCCTCGGCAAATGCCGGCGGAGAGACTCGTGGATCATCGGTGCGAGCACGTCGAGCGATCGGGCGACCCCCCCGGCGAGAATGACCATCGCCGGGTCGAGCAGGGCAACGGCGCCGGCCAGGGCAGCGCCGAGCGCCCCCATTGGCGAACGCAGCGCCTCGAGCGCACGAGGATTGCCGGCTCGCGCCGCATCGACGAGGGCAGCGCCGTCGGCCAGTTCCAGGCCATCGGCGATCGCATCGAGGGCTCGCCCGGACGCGTGCCGCTCGAGCCAGCCGCTGACGTCTTCGCCGGGGTCGCCGGCGTCCGCCGTCGCCCAGCCGAACGAGCAGGCCCCTCCGCTGTGGCCGCTAATGATCCGGCCGCCCGCGAGAACAGCCGAACCGATGCCGGTGCCGATAGCCAGGAGCAAGGCATCATCGACGCCACGTGCGGCTCCCGCCGCCGTCTCCGCGACCAGTGCGAACTGCGCATCGTTGCCCAGTGCGATCTGCACCCCTGGCAATACCGAGCTCAGATCGAGCCCATCGAGGTACGGCAGATTGGGAATCCAGGTGCAGGTCGTTCCACGCGCCAGCCCGGGAACGCCGAGCCCGAGGTGGCTGGCACCCGACTTGCCCAACTGGTCGGTCAGGAGAGCAAGAAAGCTGTCGCGATCGCGGGGGGCGGGCCACTCGCCGATCACTTCGACCGGGGCAGGGTTGGCGATTGGGGCGACGCCCGCACGAAAACGGCTGCCGCCGAGATCGATGGCAAGGACTGTACTGCTCATCCCTTGACCCCCGAGCTGATCACCGAATCGACGAAGAAGCGCTGCAGGAGCACAAAGAGCACGACCGGCGGCAGCACAGCGAGCGTCGCGCCTGCCATGACGAGACCCGTATTCATCGCGCCGCGGTTGTAGCTCAGGAGCCGGGAGAGCGAGATTACGATCGGATACTGGTCGGCATTGCCTTGCAGCACCGTCAGCGGCCAGAGATAGCTGTTCCAGTGATAGACGAAGGCGAACAGGGTCAGCGCAGCGATCGCCGGCAGCACGGAAGGGGCAACGATCTGGAACAGGACGCGCAGTTCGGAGGCGCCATCGACGCGGGCGGCTTCGATCAGTTCGTCGGGTACGCCTCTGATGAACTGCCGCATCAAAAAGATGCCAAACGCATTGGCAAGGTTCGGGACGACCACGCCCGCGAGGGATCCTGTGAGTCCGAGATAGCCGACGATGCGGTAGAGCGGGATCAGCGTGACGATTGGCGGCAGGAACATCGTTGCGATCAGGAGCGCGAAAAGCGCTTCACGATAGCGGAACCGATATTTCGCAAAGGCGTAGCCGGCCATCAGGCTGGTGACCAGGATTGCGGCGGTGGTGACTAGTGCGATGATCGCGGAATTGAGGAACGACCGGCCGATGCTGATCACGCCGGCCACCTTCGCATAGGCGTCGAGCGAGGGCGTTGCCGGCAGCCAGACCGGCGGGACGTGCATCGTCTCCTGCGGCGTCTTGAGGCTCGTGAGGATCATCCAGGCGAGTGGAAAGGCCGCGACCACTGCGACCACGATGATCAGCAGCGTCAGGCCGGCGGCCAGTGGCGTCAGGTGCCGTCGCGCCCGCTCCAGGGGCCGGCTGTCGGGGAGCGCCGCGGCGATGCTCATGCTGGCCTCTCGTCGCGGGGCCGGGCGAAGGCAAACAGAGCCGTGATGATGATGACGAGCGAAAGCATGAGGGTGACCGCCATGGCCGACCCGAGCCCGCCCTGGGCGCGTTCGATGCCGACGCGACGGATGTGATAGGTCAGCACGTTGGTCGCATTGATCGGACCGCCCTGGGTGATCAAAGCAACGGGCTCGAACACCTGGACCGAGTTGATGATGGCGATGACGGCTGAGAACAGCAGCGTGTTTCCGAGCAGCGGCAGGGTGATGGACCGGAATCGGCGGAGAGACCCGGCGCCGTCGATGCGGGCCGCCTCATGCAGCACTTCGGGAATTTGCGTCAGTCCGGCCACCGCGAGGACGGTGAAATAGCCCACCTGCTGCCAGACATTGAGGATAACGATGGAACCAAGCGCCGTTTGCGGCGAGCTCAGCCAGCTCTGGGGTGGAATGCCGATCCAGCCGAGGACCTGGTTGATCGGCCCTTCGGTTGGTGAATAGAGCTTGGAGAAGACGAGGGCCACCGCAATCATCGGCACCATGTAGGTCGAAAACAGAACGGTGCGCAGCACCACGCCGCCCGGCGCAAGCTTCTGATGCACCAGCAGCCCCAGGAGAACCGAGAGCGGCAGAATGAGGAGCACGGAGAAGACTGTGTAGATCAGCGTGTTGACCAGCGCCGACTTGAAGTCACGGCCGATCGAGGAGCCAGAGAATATGTCGATGAAGTTCTGGACGCCGATGAAGCGCGCAGTCTCGAAGCCCGTCTCGGTCGACCACGACTGGAACGACAGCCAGATCGTCAGCAGCATCGGCACGAAAATGAAGACCGCGATCAGCCCCGTCGCGGGGGCGAGCATGGCAACCGTCGATTGGGTCTGACTGCGCGACATGGCTGCCGTAGTGACGAGGGGAGTCGGGCGAGGGCCGAAGCCCCCGCCCAGGGAGGAACCTATTGCGCGGCGCGAGTCAAAATCTCGGTTGCATCGGACTGCGCGGTCTTTTGCGCATCGGCTGCCGAGAGTTGCCCAAACTGGATTGCTTCGAGCGTCTTTTGCAGTGACTCCGAAAATTCCTGTCCGCCCAGAACCACGGGGAAGCCCTTGGCGTTGGCGAGGGTGTCGGTGTAGCCCTTGAGGAACGGATCGCTGCTGAGCCTGTCTGCAAACGCCTTGCCATCGGATGTACGCGAGGGAAGGATGCCCATCGACATCAGGATGTCGCCCATCGCCGAAGCGCCGTTGGGGCCGGAGCTCGGGCCATTGAGCCAGCTTAGGAAATCCCACGCTGCCTTCTGCTCGTCGGCCGACGCCTTGGCGTTGACCACGGTCATCCAGGAGTAGGAGATCGAACGGGCGGTATCGCCCGACGGGCCGACCGGGATCGGCGCGGTGGCGACATCCTTGAAGTTGTCCCCCATGCCGGCCTTGAGCGCCGACTCCCACCAGTTGGCCATGATGATCATGCCGGTCTTGCCTGACACGAAATTGTCGAGGAAAGGACCGGTCGTGTTGGCGTCAGCAGTCGCCATCGCCGGATCGGAATAACCCTTCTTGATCAGCGTCTCGTACAGGTTGAACGTCTCGGTCGCCTGTTTGCTGTCGAGCGTAGGTTTGCCGTCCACGACCAGGTCGCCGCCATTGGAGACCAGCAGCGAGGCAAACGGGTGCAGCACACCGGCCGCCCACGAGTTGATCATGCCGAAGCCCTGCTGGCCCTTCGACTTATCGGTCAGCTTTTCCGCATCGGCGAGGAACTCATCCCAGGTCTTGGGTGCATCGGTGATGCCGGCCGCCGCGAACAGCTTCTTGTTGTAGTTGAGGGCGTAGACGTCGATCTCGTTCGGGATGCCGTAGAGGGTGCCGCCGATCGAGGCGGCCCCGACCACGCCGGCCGGCCAATTCGACTTCGTGTCCGACGCCATTGCATCGGGCACCGGGGCGACCAGCTTGTCCTTCGCCAGGTCGGGAAGCCAGGCGTCGTAGATGCCGGCGATCGTCGCGCCATCGGCACCGCCGCCGGACGAGCGTAGCGTCGTCAGCAGATCGCCGAAGGGCACGGCGCGAACGGTGATCTTGGTGTCCGGGTGATCTTTCGAATAGGCGGTCGCCGCCGCCTCCAGCTTGGCAACGGTATCCGGGGCCCAATGGGTCAGGAATGAGACGTCGACGGCCTGCGCCAGAGCAGTCGTCGACAGGAGGATCGCGACGGTGCCGGCGGCACGCGCGAAATTCCGGAGCAATTGCATATGGATTCTCCCTGCGAGCAGTCAGCATGATGCCATCTGCAAACTTACGTTATGACGTTATAACGACTTTTGGCAAGCGCTGTGATGCGACCGATGCAGGGTGGCGGACTCGAGCGCTAACACCCCCGCCCGCTGGCCGCGCCCTGCACCTCGATGTCTGGACCGAGGTCCCGGTGCCGGGATAGATGAAGCGGCCATCCGGTACGGTACAGGAGTTGCAAGCCTGCGGCCGCACCCGGCAGCCGCGGCACCGCGACATCACCATCCAAACCTATGAGGGTAGGCCCGACCATGCCACGCGCCTTGATCGTCTGGGGCGGCTGGGAAGGCCACAAACCGCGCGAGACCGCGGCGCTTCTTCGCCAGATCCTTACGGCTCATCACTATGACGTGGTGGTGACCGACGACGTCGCCGCCCTTGGGGCACCGGACATCGGGACGATGGACCTGGTGGTGCCCTATCTCACCAACGCCCAGATCGAAAAGCAGACGGTGCTCAACCTGACCGCCGCAGTTCGCGCCGGGGCCGGCCTCGCCGGACATCACGCAGCGCTCGCGACCAGCTTCCGCAACTCGACCGAATTTCATTTCCTCACCGGCGTGCAGTGGGTCGCCCATCCCGGCAACATCATCGACTTCGATGTCGAAATCACACGGCCGGACGACCCGCTGGTCGCCGGCATCGCGAACTTCAGGTATCGTTCGGAGCAGTATTACCTGCACTACGACCCCTCGATCGAAATCCTCGCCACCACCACCTTCACTGGGTCGCACGACCCGGCGACGAGAGGGATCACGATGCCGGTGGTGTTCAAGCGCCGCTTTGGCGAGGGCCGCGTGTTCTACAGCGCTCTCGGTCACGTCCCCGAGGAGTTGAGCCACCCGGCAGCGCGCGCCTTCATCGAGCGCGGCCTGTTGTGGGCCACACGAGGCAGCGTTGGGGCCAAGGCCGGCGACTAGCGGCGCGCGGTCTTCGAGAGCGAGCTTCCGGCGACAGCAACCACGATGATCACGCCGACGAGGATCTGCCTCAGATAGCTGTCGACGCTGAGCTGCGTGAGGCCGTTGTCGAGGACGCCCAGGATCAGCACCCCGATGACAGTTGCAAGCAGCCGCGGTTCGCCCTGTTCGCTCATCGTGGTGCCGAGAAACACCGCGGCGATGGCATTGAGCATCAGCCCCGAGCCCTGCGTGGGATTGGCGGACGCGACCCGCGCCGCATAGAGCAGCCCCGCGCCCGCCGCGGTGAGGCCGGTCAACGAGAATGCCATCAGCTTCAGCCGCCGCACCGGAACGCCGCTCAGATACGACGCTTCGATGTTGCCGCCGATGGCATAGAGTCGACGCCCAAACGTCGTCTGCTCGAGCAACAGCCAGGTGACGACGAGGACGGCCAGTGCCACCAGCGTAAGATTCGGAACGGAGAAAGTTCCAAGCGGCACGCCATCACGGGCGAATTCACCGAATGCGTCGGGGATGACGCGGCCGGAGATGGTCCGTCCGCCCGAAACAACGAACGCGGCCCCCGAGAATATCGTGAGTGTGGCCAGTGTCGCGACGAACGGCAGGATGCCGACCAGGCTGACCATCGCACCGTTGATCAGGCCGCCGACGAGACCGACGAGCAGGGCCGCCGGGACTGCCGCCCAGATTGGCCATCCGAAGCTGAACAATACGGCGACCACGACGCCCGAGAGGCTCGCCATCGAGCCGACGCTGAGATCGAAATCGCCCATCACCATGACGATGGTCATGCCGGCGGCGACCACTAGCAACATGGAAAGTTGCTGCGTGATGTTGAGCCAGTTCTGCGCGGTCAGGAACGTCCCGGGCAGACGCACGGAAAAGAAGATCAGGATCAGCACGAAGCCGGCCAAGGTGCCGTAGCGGCGCAGGAACTGTCCCATCAGGTGGCCGCCGCGGTTCGGCCGTAGCAGAGATTGAGCAACGTTTCCTCGCTGAGGCCCTTTGACGCCACGGTTGCCGTGATCTCGCCGTCGCGCATCACCGCGATGCGGTCGGCCATGCCGAGGAGTTCGGGGAGGTCGGACGAAACGAGGAGCACGGCCATTCCCTTGGCGGTCATGTCACGGATGATGGTGTAGATGTCGAACTTTGCCCCCACATCCACGCCACGCGTCGGTTCGTCAAGCAGCAGCAGGCGAGGGGAACCGCCCAGCGCCTTGGCGAACACCACCTTCTGTTGGTTGCCACCCGAGAGCTCCAGCGCGAGCTGCCGTGGACTCGCGGCGCGCAGCCGGACGTCGTCGCCCAGCTGCTGCGCGAACTGCCGCTCTCGCCGCGGCGTGAGCCACGTCCCGCCGAGGCTGTGCGCCTGAAGGTGCGGCAGAGTAATGTTCTGGTAGATCGGGCGCGTCGTCACCAAGCCCTCGGCGCGCCGCTCCTTGGGGACATAGGCTACGCCCGCCCCCCACGCCTTGCCGGGATCGCCGAGGATCGACCGTAGGAGCTCTGTCTGTCCCATGCCCGAGAGTCCGGCGATGCCGACGATTTCCCCCTTACGCAGCTTGAGCCCGGGCCCTTCGTAGGCGACTTCAGAGGACGGTTCGGTTCCCGCCGGCGGATAGGCTTCGCCGACCTTGCGGCCAATCATCAGCGCCACGAGGTCGTCATGGGTGATGCCGCTCAGCAGCCCGCTGTCGATCGGCTTGCCGTCGCGCAGAACGGTTGCGCGGTCGCACAGAGTCATCACCTCGTCGATGCGGTGCGAGACATAGAGCACCGAGTTACCGCTCGCCTTGATGCCGCGCAGCACCTTGAATAGTCGCTCGGACTCGTCGCGGGTCAGTGCCGCGGTGGGCTCGTCCATGACATAGAGCCGGGCGGGCGCGCCGGCATCGGCGAGGAAGGCGCTCGAGATCTTGACCAGCATTCGGTCGCCTAGCGACAGGCGCGCCATCTTCTGGCGCGGATCGATGTGGGTGATACCAAGCGTTTCCAGCGCCTCGCGGGCAAGGCGGTTGAGCGCCCGCCAGTCGACGAGGAGTCCGGCACGTCGCGGATACACGCGGCCGAGCAGGATATTCTCGGCGACCGACAAGGCCGGCACCACGCTCAATTCCTGGTGGATGAAGCGCAGGCCGTGGCGGCGTGCGTCGGCCGGGCTGGCGACCGTCACCGGCTTGTCGTCGATGCTGATGCCGGCCGTGTCGGGCGCCACCACGCCCGCGAGGATCTTGATCAGCGTCGATTTGCCGGCGCCGTTTTCCCCCATCAGCGCATGGATTTCCCCGGCCGCCACGTCGAGGTCGACGCCGCGCAGCGCGGCGACACCGGCATAGGCCTTGGAGACGTTGCGGAGGGAGAGCAGGGGCATGGTGGTGCAGGGCGGACCGGAGGCCCGCCCTGAAGCGACATCAGTCCTTGGCGTTCGCCTGGGTGACCAGCTTCGTCGGCACGTAGATCACATGCTGCTTGATCGTCTGGCCAGCCAGGACCTGGGCGACCGCATCGGCCGTCGCCGCGCCGATGCCTTTGAAGTCCTGCGCCACGGAGGCCTCGAAGTCGCCACCCTTGGCGATCTCGTCGCGGGCCTGCGGGTTGGCGTCGATACCGGTGATGACGATGCCCTCCTTGTCGCGCCCCGCTGCTTCGATCGCCTGCAGCGCGCCGAGCGCCGGCTGGTCCCACGCCGCCCACACCGCGCTGATCGAGCCCGGCGTCGGGTTGGCGGTGAGGATCGCCTCCATCTTGGCGCGGCTGTCGGCGATGCCGCCATCCGACACGTCCGGCGTTACCTTGTCGATGACCTTGATGTCGGGGTAGTTGCCGAATACGGCGCTCGCAACCACGCCGCGCACCTGTACCGGCGGGAAGGCGTCGAATACGAACATCACGACATTGCCCTTGCCGCCGATGCGGTCGGCGACATAGCTCGAGGTCTCGGCGGCCATGGCGTAGCCGTTGGAGGTGACGTTGGTGGCGAGCAGCGGATCGGCGCCGGCGTCCATGCCGATGACCGGGATGTTGGCGGCCTTGGCCGTCTCGAGCCCGGCCTTCACCTGCGCCGGATCGACGTTGATGACAATGGCGTCGACCTTCTGGGTCACCATGTCCTCGATGCGGCTGATGACGGCGGCGACGTCGCCCTGGGTGTCGATGACGTTGACGTCCCAGCCCTTGTCCTTGGCCACGGCCTGGAAGGCTTCGACGTAGAACTGGGTGCCCGGCTGGGCGAGATAGGGCGTAATCACCGCAACCTTGGCGGCGAGTGCGCTGCCGGCGAAGGCCAGTGCAGCAGTGAAGGTCGCCGCAACCGTGATGCGGCGCAGAGTGGTCAGCATGATGCCCTCCTGAGGCGCGGGATTGTTTTGCTTGCGCTTCAAGGCACTATAGGGGAGTGAAGCGGCCCGATCCAAGGGGCTTTTGGGGGATTGGGTGGCAACCACGCTGATCGGCATCGACGTCGGGACGACCGCGACCAAGGCGGTGCTGCTGGACGCGGCAGGGACGCGGCTGGCGGCGTTCTCGCGGCCGCATCCGATGGGACGGCCCGAGCCGGGGGCAGCCGAGCAGGGCCCGCGCGACTGGATGGCGAGCGTGCTGGCGGCGCTCGAGGGCTTTGCCGCCGGGCACGATCTCAGCGGGCTCGCCGGCATCGGCATCTGCTCGCAGGTCAACACGCATGTGTTCGTCGACGCCGCCGGGGCGCCGCTGCTGCCGGCCCTGACCTGGCAGGACAGCCGGCCGGCGGCGGACGCGGCGCGACTCGAGGCGCAGGTGACGGCGGCGCAGAAGCTCGCCTGGTTCGGCGGGCCGCTGCCGATCGATGCCAGCCACGCGCTGTCGCGTCTGGCCTATGTGGCGCGACGATACCCCGAGCTCTACGCACGCACGGTGCATGTGCTGCTGCCGAAGGATTATTGCGTGCTGCAGCTGACCGGCGCGGTGGCGAGCGATCCGATCGCGGCGGTGGGGCTGGTGAATCGCGACGGCTATGTCGGCCCGCTGCTCGACCTGGTGCCGCGGGCGGCGGAGCTGCTGCCGCCGCTCTTTCCGTTCCACCACGTGGC
>JBQCIY010000027.1:0-16867 GCA_051953275.1 Devosia sp.
GTGATCATGGAGCCTGACCCGAAGGTCACGCCGCCCACACCGGTTCCGGTGCGGTTCACCGTCGGGACGTAGGAGAGGTAGCCGACGTCGCCCCCGAAGGTGAAGGACTTGTTGGCGTCCAAGGCGATCGTGGCGGCGCCACTGCCCTTGGCCTCAAACGCGACCGTGTTGCCGAGATCGGTGATGTGGGAAGGTCCATCGACGGAAATGCTCGGCGACGGAGAGTTCTGCGGCGAGCCCGTCTGGCCGCAGCAGGTCGAGTAAGTGTCGTGACCGTTATAGGTCGAATGCACCATGTAGATGCCGCCCTGCGCACCAAGCGTGAACGTGACGCCATTGCCGCCGGCGAACGAGACGTTGCTGCCCAGGACGCCACCAAGATAGGTGCTCATCAGGTCGTCGTTGATCGCCAACGTGTAGGTCGGGATGGTGATCGGCGTCGCCGCCGTCACCTCGGGAATGTCGAACGTCTCGGAGGTCTTGTTGTTTTGGGCCAAGGCACGGACGCTCGGGCCGCCGAACACCGTCACATCGCCGGGGGCGTTCATCGACCCCTCCATACCGATCGTGAGGTCCACGCCACCGTAGTAGACGGATCGATTGATGGTCGTGGTCATGTCGACCGGTCCGTTGGACTTGAAACCGCCGCCGGAGGTCGAGCCAACACCACCATACTCGGAATTCGTTGCCGGCCCAGTCGTGGTCGTAACTGCCGACAACTCAAACTCGTTTGTTCCAGGAGTTACGGCTGCGACGTCGGAATTGCCGCTACCCGTGGTGGCCGCGGAACTGCCGTTCGGCCCAGTTACCGTGCTGGCTCCTGCCACGGAAACGTTGATTCCGCCGGTAAGCGGATCAAGTCCCGTAAAGGTAGTGAGACCAGTAAAATGTTGCGTCGTGCTGGCGCTCTGCCCCATGCCGAATGCACCGAAGGCGTTCAGCCCGAGCACGACGCCCCACCCATTGGCGTCACCGAGCTTGCCGGAGGTGATGCTGCCGCCGATCATGCCGCCAAAAAGGTTGCCGCCGGCCGTCAGGCCCGCGGGCGTATTGGTAAAGCTCGGGATATTGAATCCAGCCACCCCGCCGGAGCCGGAGAGCTGGAACTTCGGCGCACTCGCGTCTTGCGCGAACGCCGGCACGGCAAGCGCCGTCGAGCCAAGGAATGCGGCCGCAAGCAGGAATGTCGTCTTCATGGACTTCGCCCTCAACATTTCCATGACTTTGCCGTACTGCCGCCAAACTGTCCATAACCAGCCGCCCTGTTGCTTCGCGGTTTTGCACTGTCGGAAGGTCGGGCGGGATAGGCGGCAACAGGTTGAAATATCTGAATAATTTTTCATCACCCCGGTCTCGCTCGAGACGATTTATGCCGAAATTTGGCTTCTGTGGCATCGCTGCCACTAGTAACTCTTAACCAGTCCGCGAAAATAGATTCGCCTCCTGTCTCATTATGAGCAGTGGTGTACTTAATAGATCGTTAGCAAGGCAGCTATTCGGCTGGTCTCAACTTCCGGAGTGTTTCCGGGCTTTCTTCAGCGCCATGTCGCGCTTCAGGCGCGAGATCTTGTCGAGGAAGAAGATCCCCTGCGTCTGCTCGATCTCGTGCAGCGCGACGCGGGCGGCGAAGCCTTCGAGGCGCGTCGTCTGGGGGCGACCCTGGGCATCCATGAACTCGACCACCGCCCACACCGGGCGCTCGAGCTCGACCCGCACGCCGGGCAGCGACACCGAGCCCTCCTCGCCTTTCTCGGTCTGGGTCGAGACCTCGGTGACGCGCGGGTTGTAGAGCGTCAGATAGTCCATCGACCCGGGTGTCGTCCTGAGCACAACGACCGGCGCCACCTCGCCGATATGGGCGGCTGCGAGGCCATAGGCCTGGGCGGAACGGGCCGCCTCGGCGAGGCGTCGGCCGATTTCGGCCATCGCGGCGTCGACATCGGCTTGGGGCTCCGCGCGCTGCGCCAGCCGCCTGTCCGGATAGGCGACGAAACCGCTCAGAACAGCCCGCCGTCGCCGAAGAGGAAACCGGCGCTGTTGCCTGGAACGCCGTTGTCGCCGGGGGCCCGGCGGCCGACATTGGACGGCGGGCGAGGAGCGCCGGCGCCGCTGTCGCCGTTGCCGGTGTCGCCGAAGCCCGCGTCGGGGCCGGTGCCGTTGTCGGTGAAGGCATTGTCGGCAACGCCGATCACCGAGGTTGCAAGGTTCGGCCCCGTGCCCGGCTTGAAGGCCTCGGCAATGGCCGCACCGCCGGCGTCGGCCTGCACGCCCGTCTTTGGATCGATCCAGACCTGCGACATGCCGGCCGGCATGTTGAACGGGGTCGGCGGCTTGCCCTTCAAGGCATTCTGCATGAACTCGGTGAAGACCGGCACCGCGAGATCGCCGCCGGTCGCCTCGTTGCCGAGGCTCTTGGGCTTGTCGTAGCCGAGATAGACGCCGCAGACGAGGCCGGGGGTGAAGCCGATGAACCACACGTCGCGGCTGTCGCTGGTGGTGCCGGTCTTGCCGGCGACCGGCCGGTTGAGGCGCCTGGCGTAGGTGCCGGTGCCGCGCTGGACCACCCCTTCCATCATCGAGGTGATCTGGTAGGCGGTCATCGGGTCGAGCACCTGCTCGCGATTGTCGATGATCAGCGGCTCGCTCTGGTGCTGCCAGCTGGTGGCAACGCACCCGTCGCAGACGCGCTCGTCGTGCCGGTAGATGGTCTTGCCGTAGCGGTCCTGGATGCGATCGATGAGCGTCGGCACGATCTTGCGGCCGCCATTGTCGATCGTCGCATAGGCCGCCGTCATCTTCATGTCGGTGGTCTCGCCGGCGCCGAGCGCCATCGCCAGCACCGGCGACAGCTTGTCGTAGATGCCGAACATCTTGGCGTACTGGACGATCAGCGGCATGCCGATGTCCTGCGCGAGGCGCACGGTCATGACGTTGCGGGAAAGTTCGATACCGCGGCGCAATGTGCTGGGGCCGAGGAAGTCTTTTTCGTAGTTGTCGGGCTTCCATACCGTGCCGTCGGTGTTGACGATCTCGATCGGCGCATCGAGGACCACCGAGGCCGGCGTATAGCCGTTGTCGAGCGCCGCCGAATAGACGATGGGCTTGAAGGACGAGCCGGGCTGCCGGAGCGCCTGAGTGGCGCGGTTGAATTCGGATTGCGAGTAGGAGAAGCCGCCGACCATCGCGAGCACGCGCCCGGTGTGCGGATCCATGGCCACGATGGCGCCCTCGATCTCGGGCACCTGCTCGATGGTGTAGCTGTCCGGCTTGCCCTCGACCGGCTCGACATAGACCACGTCGCCCGTCTTGAGGCCCGCGAACTTCTTGCCGACCCACTTTGAATCGGCCGCGGCGATGGTTCCGGTCTTGCGGTCGGGCAACAGCTTGCCCTCGATGTCGTTGCCGGGCCTGAGCCCGATCTGGTCGCTGCCGTTGCCGGTGGAGAGAATGACCGCGAGCGTCCACTCCGGTACGTCGTCGAGCGGCTTGATTGCCGCGACGGCGGGGCCCCAATCACCGGAGGGATCGACGGTCGCCACAGGCCCGCGGTAACCGGTCTTGTGGTCGTAGTCCACCAGCCCGTCCATCAACGCCTTGCGGGCATATTCCTGCATCTTTGGCTCGAGCGTGGTGCGTACGCTCAGGCCGCCGCCGTAGAGCTGGTCGTCGCCGTAGATGGTCGAGAGCTGGCGGCGGACTTCCTCGGTGAAGTACTCGGCCGAGTAGAGCTGCGTTCCGGTGTCGCGCGGTGTGACGTTGAGCGCCTCGCCTTCCGCCTGGTCATGCTCGGCCTTGGTGATGTAGCCGTTCGCCAGCATCTGATCGAGCACGTAGTTGCGCCGGTCGATGGCCTCCTTGGGATGCTTGAACGGCTGGTAGTTGTTCGGCCCCTTCGGCAGCCCGGCGATATAGGCCATCTCGCTCAGATCGAGCTGGTAGAGCGCCTTGTCGAAGTAGTTGAGCGCGGCGGCCGCCACGCCGTAGGAGTTCATGCCGAGGAAGATTTCGTTGAGATAGAGCTCGAGGATCTTGTCCTTTGAAAAGGTGCTGTCGATCCGCAGCGCGAGGATCGCCTCCTCGATTTTGCGGTCCCAGGTCTGCTGCGAGGTCAGAAGGAAGTTCTTGGCCACCTGCTGGGTGATGGTCGAGCCGCCCCCCTGGATCGAGTCGTCGCCGTTGGCGCGGGCCATGAGGTTGTCGCGCAAGGCCCGGATGATGCCGTCGATCGAAATGCCGTGATGGCTGTAGAAATCCTTGTCCTCCGCCGAGATGAAAGCGTGGATGAGCTGCGGCGGGATGGCTTCGATAGGCTCGAACAGGCGGCGCTCGCGGGCGTACTCGGCGAGCAGCGTTCCATCGGCGGCGTGGATGCGCGTCGTCACCGGCGGCTGGTAGTCCTTGAGGACGGTATAGTCGGGCAGGTTCGCGGCCACCTGGTTGAGATAGATGGCGCCCGCGCCAAGGCCTGCGAGCGCGAGGAACACGCCGAAGCCGAACAGCCAGCCGAGAATCCGTAGCATCAAACCCCTAGCCCGGGCGGTGGCGGCAGGGAGGCGCGGCCCGGCAAGTGGCTGGAATCATATCAGAGCGGGGCAAAAATGTGGACAGCGGCTCCATTCGCGCCGATGTGACACATATGCCCTTACGGGACCGATCCGGCGCCATCATTGCCCGGCGGTGAGCGTCGTGGCGTCGGTGCCGGCGAAGTAATCGTCGACGCCCTGGGCAATGGCGTTCACCACCTTGTTGCGCCAGTCGACGTTTTCGAGGTTGTTGATGTCGTCGCGGTTGCTCATGAAGCCGAGTTCGATGAGCATCGAGGGGATGTCGGGCGACTGCAGCACGAAGAAATCCGCCTGCCGCACAGGGAAGCGCCGCAGCGCTACGGAGGGCTGCATCGCCTTCACGATGTCTTCGGCGGCAATGTAGGCCTGTTGCCGTGTCTGCCGGCGCATCAGGTCGACGAGGAAGTCGACGGCCGCCGGCTTGGTATCGGGCTGCACGTAGCCGGCGACGATGTCGGCGCGGTTCTCGCCGTCCGCCAGCACCTTGTCGAGGATGTCGGTCGCGTGCTCGTCGAGCGTGTAGACGCTGGCGCCGCGGATATCGGCCTCCTGGAAGGTATCGGCATGCAGCGAGATAAAGAGATCGGCCTTGTTCTGGCGCGCCAGGTCGACCCTTTCGTTGAGGCTCAGGTAGGTATCGTCGTCGCGCGTCATGGCGACATCGAAGCGTCCGGATTTGACCAACAGGTCCCGCAGCTGCAGCCCGAAGGCCAGCGTGATGTCCTTTTCGTGGATGCCGTTCGGGGCGCTGGCGCCGTTGTCGATGCCGCCATGGCCCGGATCGATGACGATCAGCGGCCGGCTTCCTGGCGCAATCGGCGTGGTGGGCGCAGCGACGGGCCGGGACGGCCGCAGCGAGACGTTCGGCAACACCGCCTCGGAGGCCGGCGCGGCACTGGACGAAGCCGAGTCGCTCGACGGCGCCACCGCCGAGGGATCGGAGGCCGACACCATGCTCCCGGACGGCGCACTCACGCTGTCGCTCGCCGCGGCCGTATCCCCGCCTCGCGCCTGCGAATTGGCGAGGTCCGCGGCGGCGCGGGCCTTGAAGTCGGCGTCGGTGGTCGGGATCAGATCGACCACGAGCCGCGCCGGCTGGTCTCCGATCGGATCCAGCACATAGGCCTGTTGCACGGTCGCCGGCTGCGACAGCATCAATTCGGTGCGCGCGCGCCCATCCTCTGCCAGGGCGGTGGTGGCGCCGGCGATCAGGCCGTTGCCGGACACGATGGGCGGGCCGGACAGGGACACCGAGGCCGCCTTGACGTCGACGGCGATGCGCTCGGGATTGTCGAGGCTGACGACCGCGAACTGCGTGCTGGCGGAGAGGTCGAGCACCAGTCGGCCGCGCTCCGCGGTGGTGCTGACGCGCGCCGCGAGCACCTGCGGCAGGTTCTGCGCCAGGGCGCCGGCGGCCGAAAGCAGCAGCAGGATCAGGCCGAGCAACAGCCCCAGGCGTCCGCGACCCGCGCGCGCGGCGGCTGTGCGATTGAACAAGACCCGGGTGCTCCCCATATCGGCGTCAGGCGCAAGGAGCCCGACTCTTTAGGCGATTCTGCGGCGTTTCCGCGTCGCAGCACGGCAATTTAGCCATCTGGCGCAGGGTTTTCCCGGTTTAACCTCATGGTTTCGTTACCGTCGGAGTTTTCGGTTGCCAATGGGCAACAAGGGTCCTACACGCTGAAACCGAGGCGGACGCCGCACTAGCCGACCAAGAATTCGGCTGCGGCAAGAGGACTTAAGCGCAAGCGCACCGGTCCTGTGGCGATGTATTCCCGCGCCTCATGCAAGTTTTCGGCCCGTCTGACGGGTCGAGCGGTGCGCCGGACTTCCGGCGCCCACCAAGGACGAGGTTGGATGGCCCAACGGTCGACAAACCCTGACGCGACGCCCGCTTTCGGTACCGCATCTGTGGGTCGTCCGCTTGGTCTTCGCCTCCGAACTGTCGACGGCGCAGCAGTCAGCGGCGCCATTTCCCTCAAACCCTCGGCCGCGCATGACGCACCCCGCCGCACCCGGCGAGTGGGCGCGCGACGGCCCGGAGCATCCCTTAATGGCTACCAAAAGAATGCTGGTGGATGGTATCCACCCGGAAGAAACACGGATTGTCGTCACCAACGGTAACCGCCTCGAAGAATTCGACTTCGAATCCCAGAGCCGGCGCCAGCTGCGCGGCAACATCTACCTTGCCAAGGTCACCCGCGTAGAGCCGTCACTGCAGGCGGCGTTCGTCGAATATGGCGGCAACCGCCACGGTTTTCTGGCCTTCAGCGAAATCCATCCCGACTACTACCAGATCCCCGTCGCCGACCGCGAAGCACTGATGCGGGCCGAGGAAGAGGCCGAGCGCGAGGAGCACGCCGAGGACGAGGCTGCCGACAGCGCCGAGACCTCCGCGCCCACCGGCATTCCGGCGCAGAGCATGCCCGCGGACATCGAGGCGGCCGACGCCGTGTCGGAAGCGGCCGATGGCGCCGATACCGATGCCTCCGAGCAAACCGAGGACGCCCCCACCGAAGCCGCGGCCGAGGACGATCCACAGTCGGCGGCCGATACCGACGAGGGCGAGGATGCCGGCGGCCACATCGAGGAGGCCCCGGTATCGACCGAGCCAGTCGAGAACCTGGGCGGCGGCGGCGGCACCACCGACATCCTCGAGGAAAATCGTGAGCGCCGGCAGCGCCAGCCGCGTCGGCATGCCTACAAGATCCAGGAAGTGATCAAGCGCCGCCAGGTGATGCTGGTGCAGGTCGTCAAGGAAGAGCGGGGCAACAAGGGCGCCGCACTCACCACCTACCTGTCCCTCGCCGGCCGCTATTCGGTGCTGATGCCCAATACCGCGCGGGGTGGCGGTATCTCGCGCAAGATCACCAACGCCGCCGATCGCAAGCGGCTCAAGGACATCGTCGGCGACCTCGAGGTGCCGCAGGGTCAGGGCATCATCCTGAGGACCGCCGGCGCTTCGCGCACCAAGGCCGAGGTGAAGCGCGACTTCGAGTATCTGCAGCGGCTGTGGGAGAGCGTGCGGACGCTTACCCTGCAGTCCACCGCGCCGTGCCTCGTTTATGAGGAAGGCTCGCTGATCAAGCGCACCATCCGCGACCTCTATTCCAAGGACATCGACGAGCTCTGGGTCGCCGGCGACGACGCCTACCGCGAAGCCAAGGACTTCATGCGCATGATCATGCCGAGCCACGCCAAGAACGTGCAGCTCTACAAGGACGATCAGCCGCTGTTTTCGAAGTACAATGTCGAGGGCCAGCTCGACCAGATGTTCTCGCCGCAGGTCACCCTGCCCTCCGGCGGTTACCTGGTCATCAACCCGACCGAAGCGCTGGTGTCGATCGACGTGAACTCGGGGCGCTCCACCAAGGAGCACAATATCGAGGACACGGCGCTGCAGACCAACCTCGAGGCCGCGGAAGAAGTGGCGCGCCAACTGAGGCTGCGCGACCTCGCCGGCCTCATCGTCATCGACTTCATCGACATGATCGAGAACCGCTCCAACCGGGCGGTGGAGCGCAAGCTCAAGGAGGCGCTGAAGAACGACCGCGCCCGCATCCAGGTCGGCCGGATCAGCCATTTCGGCCTCATGGAAATGAGCCGGCAGCGTATCCGTTTCGGCGTGGTCGAGAGCTCGACGCACAAGTGCCCGACCTGCAACGGCACAGGGCTCGTCCGCTCGGTCGAGAGCGTGGCCCTCATGGTCATGCGCAACGTGGAAGACCACGTGCTCAAGAAGCCGGGGCAGTCGATCAACGTTCGCGTGCCGGTCGACGTGGCGCTCTACATCCTCAATTCCAAGCGCAACACGCTCAACAATCTCGAGGCCAAGTATGGCCTTTCGATCACCATCGTCGCCGACGACCATGTCGGGGCACAGCACTACGCCATCGAGCGTGGCGAGGCACGGATGATCCCGGGCGAACAGCCGGCGCCGCAGCATGTGCGCGTCGACAGCGCCGCGGTCGACGAAGCCGATCTTGCCGACGAGGCGATCGAGGATGAAGAGGACGAGGAGTCCGCGGAGGGAGAAAGCCGCGAGGCGCGCTCGGATGAAGGGGGCGAGCGCAATGGCCGCCGGCGGCGGCGCCGTCGTGGCGGCCGCGACCGCGATCGCAACGATCGCCCGGTGCAACGCGCCGTCGAAGGCGGGGCCGCCGAGTCAGCCGAGAGCGAAGGCAACGAGGACGACGACTCCGAGGAGATCGCGGCGCAGTCCAACGGTAATGGCGGGCCGAGTGACGAGAACGGCGATCTGCGCCGCCGCCGCCGTCGCGGTCGTCGTGGTGGCCGCCGCAACCGGCGCGAAAACGTCGAGCCCGGTACGGGTGCCGAGCACGGTGGCGATACCGATATCGTCTCCCAAGAAGCCATCGGGCTCAGCGACGATGGCGTCGGGCGCGTCGCCGCCGCGGTGCTGGCGCAGGACGCGATCGCGGCCGATGCCGGGGTCGAGCCGGCGATCAGCGTGCACCCAACCCACGACGCTGCCGGCGAAGACAAGCCGCGCCGCGGCCGTCGGTCACGCAAGTCCAATGATGCCGATGCGGTCGTGCAGGATGCAGTGAACGACGAAACCTCCGCCCGACCGCGCGGACGTGGCCGCCGCAAGGCAGAGCCGCCGAGCGAGGAAGAGGCCCTGCAGGCGGCCGAGTCCATCGCGGTCGCCGCGCCGGAGCCGGCCGATGCGTCGTCGCCGGCGATCGTGGAGGAGACGGTCGATCCGGCGCCGCAACCGGAGGAGGCTCCGCGCCGGCCGAAAAAGGAGTTGCCCCCTGACGAGATCGTGGTGAGCTCGAGTTCCACTGCCACGGAAGCCAAGCCCAAGAAGGCCGGCTGGTGGCAGCGCGGTTTCTTCGGGAACTGACTGCTCCGACCGAGCGCGGTTGAAAGGGCGGCTTGGCCGCCCTTTTCTATGTTCGTCAGGCCGCGCGTGCGGCTCGGACAGACCGGCCCCGGAGCTGGGCGAACACCACGCCGTGCAGGATCAGGTAGAGCGGCACGAGGACGGTCGGGATCAGGACAAAGGGAAGCGATGAAACGTCATTGCCGCCCGGTGCCGCAGCCAGCAGCCCGCTCCCCAGCCCCTTTCCGAAAGTGATGCCGCCAAGCGCAAGGGCCACGACAAGGTCGAGCGTGCCGAAAGCGTTCCAGAGTGCAATGGCGCCCCCCGAAACGTGGCCGCGGACCATCAACACCGTGAGCAGCAGCGCGTCGGCCCCGGTGATGATGTCGCCCCAACCTGCCGAATAGGGGAAAGGTCCGCCCATGCGCCCCGCTGCGGCAAGCAGAACGAAGCCGACGCCGATCAGCCTGCCGATGTTGAGAGCGACAATGGCCTCCGTCGGGATGCCCAGGAGCGCAGCGCGCGCCGCAGGCCAGGCCAGAACAACGGCCAGCGCCATGAGGATCGGGAGTGCGGCCATGACGCCGATCATCGGTGCGGGCCCGAGTTGCCCGGCAAGGACGCCGGCCGAGGCCAGCGCGATCTGCAGGCCTGCCCAGCCGCCGATCGCCGCAAGCAGTACGTTCCTGCCCCATTCGGGCAGCCGCAGTGCTTGAGCAATCGTCGCGGACACCACCAACAGGGTTGCCAATATCCCGACGGCATCGAACACGTTCAACAGCATCTTCAGTCTCCTTCATTGCATATACAACTATTATCGCGGCCTGCTTCCGGCCTTGGAACGCCTAGCCCTTGGTCGCTTCGGCCTGGGCGGCGCGCCACGCCGGTAGCGCTGCTTCCGCGGCTTGTCGGCCCTTCGGCGTCAGCGCCACCTGCCGCTCGCGGCCGTCCTTGCCGGGGGCGACCCGGAGCAGGCCGCGGTTCGTCCCGACGGCGATATTCCGGCTCATGGTGGTACGGTCGATGCCGAGCCATTCGGCCAGCCGGCCCATTTGCATCGGACCGGCTCGGACCAAGGTGACCAGCAGGGTGAACTGGTTGCTGGTCAGCCCATGCGGCCGCAGGTGGTCGTCATAGAGTCGCGCCAGGCGGACCGCCTCGCGCCGGACGGCAGCGCACCGACAGTCATCGCATTCGACGAATTGGGATGGATCAAGCATGTCGCTGTTGTATATGCAACGATATGGCGGGGCAACCTCGACCGATGGGCAGGTCTGACAGACGTGGGTAGCGCGGGCATGGCGCTTGTGTCGTTCCAACAAACGACTAGCCTTGTCGCATGTCCCGCACCGAACGCCTGCTCGAGCTGCTGCAGATTCTCCGCCGTCACCGCGCTCCGGTGTCCGGGGCGGCGCTGGCGTCCGAGCTCGACGTATCGATCCGCACGCTCTACCGCGATATCGCCACGCTGCAGGGCCAGGGCGCCGAAATCGAGGGCGAGCCCGGGCTCGGCTACGTGCTGCGCCCCGGTTTCATGCTCCCGCCGCTGATGTTTTCGATCGATGAGATCGAAGCGCTGGTGCTGGGCATCCAGTGGGCAGGGCGGCAGGCCGACGATCCGCGGCTCAGCCGGGCGGCAAGCAACGTGCTCAGCAAGATCGGGGCGGTGCTGCCGGACGACCTCAGGCGAGAAATGGATTCTGGAAGCCTGTTCGTCACGACACGGCGCAGCGACATGGCGCAGATCGATCCCGCGCTCCTCCGCGACGCCATCCGCAAGGAGATCAAGCTTCGCATCGCCTATCGCGACGATGGCGGCAAGGAGACCGAGCGGATCATCTGGCCGTTCGTGATCGGCTTTTTCGAACAGCACCGGGTGGTCGGCGCCTGGTGCGAATTGCGCAGCGATTACCGGCATTTCCGGCTCGACCGCATCGCCGCCGCGGCGGCGACCGGCGAGCGCGCGCCGCGCCGCCGCCACGCCATGCTCAAGGAGTGGCGCGAGCGAATGGACGAGGAAGCCCGAAGCCGCCGCGAAGCTGCTGCCAGAAACTGACAGTGGACGGTCCTACAAGAGCGCCATTCCACACGGAGGACGCCATGACCACTGCCCCGAACTTCATTCTGGCCTACGTCGCGAACGCCCCGAAAAGCGCCGAGCTCTACAAGAAACTTCTCGGCGCCGAGCCTGTCGAGTCATCGGCCAACTGGGCGATGTTCGCCTTCCCCAATGGTCTCGCGCTCGGGCTGTGGGCCCGTGACGAGGTCGAGCCGCGCGCCACCCTACCCGGCGGCAGCGAAATCGGATTTCCGGTGGCGAGCGATGCCGCCGTAACGGCGACGCGCGACGCCTGGGCCAGGCTCGGCCTCAAGATTCTGCAGGAGCCGACCCGGATGGATTTCGGCTTCACCTTCACCGCCGCCGACCCCGACGGGCACCGGCTGCGGGTGTTCGCACCGGCGCAGGCTTGAGCGCTAACGCTTGAGAAAGGCGCCGAGCTTGTCGAGCGCCTTCTCAATCGTCTCGCGGCTGCCGGCATAGGAGAAGCGGATGTAGCGGTGGCCGTTGGTGCGATCGAAATCGACGCCGGGGCTGGCGGCGACCCCGCCCTCTTCCAGCATGGTGCGGCAGAAGCGCAGCGAGTCGTTGGTGAAGCGGCTCGCATCGGCATAGGCGTAGAAGGCGCCGTCGCCCTCATCGACGCCGAAGCCGAGGCCGCGCAGGCCTTCGGTGAGCAGCGGCCGGTTCTGCGCATAGTGCGTCTTCTGGGCCTCGGCATAGTCGCGTTCGCCGAGCGCCGCGGTTGCCGCGACCTGGCTCAGGGTCGGCGCCGCGATGAACAGGTTCTGCTGCAGGATTTGCGTGCGGCGCAGGATGTCGTCGGGCAGCACCATCCAGCCGATGCGCCAGCCGGTCATGCAGTAATACTTGCTGAAGCTGTTGATGACGATCGCATCGCGCGTGAACTCGAGCGCGCTGACCGAGGGGCCGCGATAGTCGAGGCCGTGGTAGATTTCGTCCGAGATGAACCGCACGCCGAGGTCGGCGCAGACGGCGACGATATCGGCGAGCTGCGTGCGCGTGACGGCGGCGCCGGTCGGGTTCGCGGGCGAGGCCAGCAGCAGCCCGGCGAAGGGCTCACGGGCATGCGCGGCACGAATGGCGTCGGGCGTCAGTTGCCAGCCGTCGGCCGCGCTCACCGGGATTTCAACCGGCCGGTAGCCCATGCCGTAGAGCGTGTTGAGGTAAGCGGTGTAGCCCGGCCGGGTCACGGCAATCCTGGCGTGCGCCTCGAAGCCGCCGAGGAAGGCGAGGACGAAGCCGGACGACGAGCCCATCGTCGCGACGATCGAGTCCGGCGATACTGTCACCTGATGCTGCTCGGTGTAGTATTGCGCCAGCCGCTGGCGCAGCGCCGGCATCCCGGCAAAATGCGTGTACATCTGCGGGCCGTCGAGCACCTGCCTGACGGCCTCGATCACCGCCGGCGCCGGCGGCGCGGCCGGCTGGCCCTGCTCGAGGAAGGCGATGTCGCGCCCTCCCGCCTCGAGCCGGCGGGCCAGGGCGTTGATCTCGAGTCCGTGGAACGGCTCCATGCCGGCAAATGTCGTCGCAGTCATAACCTGGTCGCCCTGGGTGAACGGCCATCGCCTAGCCGCCCCGGGCAAATCTCTCAACAGAATTTGATTTTCCGCACGCGGCCGTGCTTATCGTCCGGCTGCTAGTCTTGCCCAGCCTCTTCGGGGACCGTCATGTCGCGCCTGAGCTTTGCCCTCGTCCTGCTGGTCGGCCTCCTCGCCGGCGGCCTCGGTTCGCTGGTCCTCAGGACTCCCCCGACGATCAGCGATGCCGACGTGCGCGGCATCATCACCGAGATGTTGAGCAAGGACAAAGCCCCCGCGCCGCAACAGACCGCCGACCTCGATCCATCCAAGGTCAACAAGCTCATCGAGAACTACCTGATGAGCGATCCGACCATCCTGCAGCGGATGAACGACAAGCTGGCAGAGGAAAAGCAGGTCGCCGAGCGCAAGGCGATGAAGGACGAGCTCGACGCGCACAGGGCCGACATCTACCAGGCCGCCGACAACGTCGTCCTCGGCAACCCCAAGGGCGACGTCACGCTGGTCGAGATGTTCGACTATAACTGCACCTACTGCCGCGGCGCCCTGCCCGACCTGGCGCAGCTCATGGACGACGACAAGAACCTGCGCGTCATCCTCAAGCAGTTCCCGATCCTGACCGCCGGCTCGATCGACGCCGCGCGGGTCGCGGTGCTGGTCAGCGAGAACCCCAAAATCAATTACTGGGACTTCCACCAGAAGCTGTTCGCGCAGCGCGGCGAAGTCGGCGCCAGCCAGGCGCTGCAGGTCGCCTCCGAGCTCGGGGGCGACCGGGCCGAACTGATGCTCGACATGAACGGCAAGCGGGCGTCCGACGCGATCCAGCAGAGCTACGCGCTCGCCAAGGCGCTCAATATCAACGGCACGCCGACCTACATCCTCGGCGACGAGCTGATCCCTGGCGCTTTGCCGATCGACCAGCTCAAGCAGAAGATCGCCAACCTCAGGGCCTGCGGCTCGACCGAGTGCCCCGCGGCGGACACCGCGCCGGCCGGGTGATCACGCGCCCTTCACAATCCTGTGATGGTGCGTCTATAGTTTCCTCCCGGTCCTGTTCGGGGGGAAGGTCCAATGAGTCGAGCGCGGGGCGAATGCGCCTCCCTGGCCGGGGTTCGAGACCGCCTAGCGCAAGCGGTCGATCTGTTCGGGGTCGGGCGCGAGGCGGATGAACCGCGGTTGCTCGGCCTGCTCGAGGCGGTGCACGGCGAGATCGCTGATGCCACGGCGCTCCATACCGGCCCGGTTTCGCGCTTCTCGGCGGAGTGGATCGCCCTGACGGCAGCGCAGATCGAGCATCTGCGCGAAAGCAACCGGCCAACGCGGGTGGAGCTGGGGGCGGCACTGCTCTCGCTCGAATTTCTGCTCGGGGTCATCGACCTGCAGCTCGCCCGCGACGGGCTCCCCGATCACTGCGTGAGCTGCGACTCGCCGCAGCTGGCGGCGATCCCCGAGGAGACCGCCGTCTTTGAATGCCTGGCCTGCGGGCTGCGGACCGCCTACCCCGCCTGACCCGATTCCCGTGCAATTGTGCACGCCAAGCTTGCGCGCCGGAGCGGCGGCGGGCACAAGGCGAAAATCATGTCCAAGCGCGTTCTCGTCATCAACGGTCCGAACCTCAACATGCTCGGGATACGCGAGCCCAAGCTTTACGGCTCGCAGACGCTGGGCGACATCGAAGCGATGTGCAAGGCCGAGGGCAAGAAGCTCGGCCTCACGGTCGAGTGCAAGCAGACCAATCGCGAAGGCGAGATCTGCGAGTGGATCCAGCAGGCCTACGGCAAGACGGACGCCATCGTCCTCAATCCGGGCGGCTATTCCCACACCTCCGTCGCCATTCGCGATGCGATCAGCGCCGTCGGCATCCCGGTCGTGGAAGTGCACCTCAGCAATATCCACGCGCGAGAGGAATTCCGCCACTTTTCCTATGTTTCTGCGGTCGCCGTCGGGGTCATTTGCGGCCTCGGCGCGGCGGGGTATAGGCTGGCGCTCGAGGCTTTGGCCGAACGCCTCGGCGCCTGAAGCGAACCCGAAGAAGAACAATTGCCCAAGGGAGGCAAGTCGATGACCAAGGACGCCCCGGCGGATCAGGCCCTGATCGAGGCCATCGCCAAGCTGCTCAACGAGCAGAACCTGGCCGAGATCGAGATCGAGCGGGAAGATTTGCGCGTCCGGGTCACCCGCAGCTACGCCAGCACCGGTGTGCAGCAGGTCATGGTGCCCGCGGCGGCCCCCGCCGTTGCCGCCCCGGCTCCGACGGCGCCGGCGGGGAGTGCCGCCAAGGCTGCCGTCGCGACCGACGACCTCGCCTCCAATCCGAATGCGCTGACCTCACCGATGGTTGGTACGGCCTATCTCTCGCCCGAACCGGGCAAGGCGACGTTCGTGACGGTCGGGGCCAAGGTCAGCGAAGGGCAGACCATCCTCATCATCGAAGCGATGAAGACGATGAACCAGATTCCGGCGCACAAATCCGGCACGGTGTCGCGCATTCTCGTCACCGATGCGTCGCCGGTCGAATACGGTCAGCCGCTGGCGGTCATCGACTGATGTTCCAAAAGGTCCTCATCGCGAACCGGGGCGAAATCGCGCTCCGCGTCCTGCGCGCCTGCAAGGAGCTCGGCATTTCGACCGTCGCGGTCTATTCGACCGCCGACCGCAACGCCATGCATGTCCGCATGGCCGACGAGAGCGTCTGCATCGGGCCGCCGCCGGCCAAGGACTCCTACCTCAACATCCCTTCGATCCTCGCCGCGTGCGAGATCACCGGCGCCGATGCCGTGCATCCGGGCTACGGCTTCCTCAGCGAAAATGCGCGTTTCGCTCGCATCCTCGAAGAGCACAAGATCACCTTCATCGGCCCGTCCGAGCATCACATCCAGATCATGGGCGACAAGATCACCGCCAAACAGACGGCGGTGGAGCTCGGCATTCCCGTGGTCCCTGGCTCGAAGGGCGAGGTTGCGAACGAGGCCGAAGCCAAGAGAACTGCGGCCGAAATCGGTTACCCGGTGCTGATCAAGGCAACGGCCGGGGGTGGCGGGCGCGGCATGAAGGTCGCGCACACCGAGGCCGATGTGATGCTGAGCTGGTCGACGGCGCGCGCGGAGGCCAAGGCGGCCTTCGGCAACGACTCCGTCTACATGGAGAAATATCTCGGCAAGCCGCGGCACATCGAAGTGCAGGTGATGGGCGACGGCCAGGGCAACGCGGTGCACCTGGGGACGCGCGACTGCTCCCTGCAGCGCCGCCACCAGAAAATCTGGGAAGAGGCCACCGCGCCGACCGTCTCGGCCAAGCAGCGCGACGAGATCGGCGAGATCTGCGCCGCCGCGATGCGAAAGCTCAAGTATTCGGGCGCCGGCACGATCGAGTTTCTCTACGAGAACGGCGAGTTCTACTTCATCGAGATGAATACGCGGCTGCAGGTCGAACACCCGGTCACCGAGCGCGTCACCGGCGTCGACCTGGTCTACGAACAGCTCCGCGTGGCCTCGGGTGAAAAGCTGAGCCTCAAGCAGAAGGACATCACTTTCACCGGGCATGCCATCGAGCTACGCATCAATGCCGAGGACCCGCAGACGTTTGCGCCCTCGCCCGGTACGATCAAATTCTACCATCCGGCCGGCGGCGTCGGCGTCCGCATCGACAGCGCCATCTACAGCGGCTACTCGATCCCGCCCTACTACGACAGCCTCATCGGCAAGCTCATCGTCTACGGCCGCACCCGCGAGGAGTGCCTGATGCGCCTGCGCCGCGCCATCGACGAGTTCGTGGTCGACGGCATCAAGACCACGCTGCCGCTGTTCCAGCGCCTGATCAAGGAGCCGGA
>JBQCIY010000028.1:0-4411 GCA_051953275.1 Devosia sp.
GGCGGCGATCGACCGCGCCAACGTGGAGCGGGCCCGGCCGCGGCTCGAGGGCGGGCATGCCGGCGACCGCGACGAATACAAGGATGCGTTCGCGGCCTATGTGAAGCGCGGCGAAGAGAAGGCCCTATCGATCGGCTCGAACCCGGACGGCGGCTACGTCGTGCCGGTCGAGACCGACAAGCAGATCACCGACCTGATGACGGCGATCTCGCCGATCCGTTCGATCGCCAGCGTCCGCCAGGTCTCGACCTCGACCTACAAGAAGCCGGTGACGATCACCGGGCCGGCGGTGGGCTGGGTGGCCGAGACCGCCTCGCGGCCCGAGACCGACAGCCAGACGCTCGACGCGCTGAGCTTTCCGACCGCCGAGCTCTATGCCATGCCGGCGGCGACCACCGCGTTCCTCGACGATGCCGCGGTGGACGTGGGACAGTGGATCGCCGACGAGGTGAACATCGCCTTCGCCCAGCAGGAAGGCGCCGCGTTCGTCAACGGCGACGGCACCAACAAGCCCAAGGGCTTCCTGCAGGCGACGACGATCGCCGATGCGAGCTGGGCCTGGGGCAAGCTGGGGTACCTCGCCACCGGCGTTTCCGGCGACCTGCCGGCGAGCGACAAGAGCGATGTCCTTATCGATCTCGTCTATGCGCTGAAGGCCGGCTACCGGCAGAATGCGAGCTGGGTGATGAACCGCCGCACGCAGGCGGTGCTGCGCAAGCTCAAGGACGACAGCGGCAACTATCTGTGGCAGCCGGCGGCGACCGCCGACGGACGCGCCACGCTGCTCGGCTTCCCGCTGGTCGAGGCGGAGGACATGCCCGATATCGGTGCCAATTCGCTGAGCATCGCCTTCGGTGACTTCAGGCGCGGCTATCTGATCGTCGACCGGCAGGGCGTGAGCGTGCTGCGCGACCCGTACTCCGCCAAGCCCTACGTGCTGTTCTACACGACCAAGCGCGTCGGCGGCGGCGTGCAGAACTTCGAGGCGATCAAGTTCTTGAAATTCGGCACCGCGTAAGCGCGGCCGCCGAGGCTCCGGCGCGGCCGCCCCTCCCTCGGCCGCGCCGGGGCGACGTTTTTTCATCAAGGACATTGCAATGACATCAACCCTCATCGCCGGACCCGGCGAGGAGCCGGTGACGCTTGCCGACGCCAAGACCTGGTGCCGCATCGACACCGACGACGACGACGCGCTGGTGACGGCGCTGATCGCCGCGGCGCGGCTCGAGGTCGAAAGCTTCACCAGCCGGGCGCTCGTCACCCAGAGCTGGCGGCTGAGCCTCGAGTGCCCGCCGGGCCCCGTGGTGGTGCTGCCGGTGGTGCCGGTGAACGAGATCACGAGTGCAACCGCGGATGGCGAAGACATCACCGTGACGCTGCAGGGCGACGCCGTGCTGCTGCCGGACGCGTGCAGCGGCGACCTCGTCATCGACTACACGGCCGGCTACGGCGCCGCGGCGGAGGTGCCGCAGGACCTCAGGCAGGCGGTGCTGGCGCTGGTTGCCTACTGGTACGACAACCGCGACGGGCTAGCCTCGCGGCCGGCTGGACTCGAGGCGGCGCTGCGCAGCTATCGGCGGGTGGCGGTATGAGCGGGCCGGCGACGCCCGCGATCGGCACGCTGACCGACCGGGTGCAACTGTTCCGCCGCGTGACGGCCGGCGAGGACGAGGGCGGCGAGATTGTGACGTACAATCCGCTCGGCTGGGCCTGGGCCCGCGTGCGGCCGCTGGCGGCCCGCTCGGCGCTGGAAAGCGACGGGCGCGGACAGACCATCAGCCACTCCGTGGTGATGCGGTTCCGCTCCGACCTCAAGGCCGGCGACCGCATCGCCTATCGCGGCACGACGCTTGACGTGCTGGCCGTGGGCGACCTCAACGGCCGTCGCAGCTACCTGAGCTGCCAGTGCTCGGCGCGGGCGGTGACGGGATGACCCATCCGATCCTTGCGCTGCAGGCAACCTTGGTGGCGGCATTGCGCGGCGCCTCCCTCACGGTATTCGATGCGCCGCCTGCCGGGACATTGCCGCCTTATGTGACCATCGCGCGGCACGACGTGCTGGCGCATGACGGCGACGATACGCCGGGCTTCGAGCACCGGCTGCTGCTGCACGCCTGGGTGGCCGACCCGAGCCGCAAGGCGGTGGTGGCGCTGGCCGAGAGCATAGTGTCGACCGTTGACGCCGCCGACCTCGATTCGGCTGATCTGCGCGTCACGCTCCGGCGTCACGACCGCACCGATAGTGTGATCGACGCGACCACGGGCCGGGCCCGCGCGGCGATTGCGATGACGTTTTACTCCGAACCCAACGACTGAGGCAAATCATGGCAGCCCAGAGCGGCAAGGACATGCTGTTGAAGCTCGACCAGACCGGAAGCGGCAGTTTCCTGACGGTCGCCGGCCTGAAGACGCGCTCGCTGGCACTCAATGCCGCGAGCATCGATGTGACCGACGCCGAGAGCGCCGGGCGCTGGCGCGAGCTGCTCGACGGCGCCGGCATCAAGCGCGCCTCGGTGAGCGGCAACGGCATCTTCAAGGACCAGACGTCGGATGAGCAGATCCGCGCGCTGTTCTTTTCCGGCACGATCCGCAACTGGCAGCTGATCCTGCCCGACTTCGGCACGCTGCAGGGCCCGTTCCAGATCACCGCGCTCGAATTCTCCGGCGACCATGCCGGCGAGGTGACGTTCAACCTCTCGCTCGACAGCGCCGGCGAGCTGACGTTCGAGGCGCTGTGATGGCGAACGCACTACGTGGCGAGATCGCGGCCGTCATCGGCGGCGAGGAGCGGGTGCTGTGCCTGACACTGGGGGCGCTCGCCGAGCTAGAGGCGCGGCTGGGCGCCGGCGACCTGGTCGGGCTGAGCGAGCGCTTCGCGGCCGGCCGGGTCTCGGCGCGGGACCTGCTGGCCATCCTCGGCGCGGGACTTCGTGGCGGCGGCAATGCGCTGACCGACGACGACCTGGCGCGGCTGTCGATCGAGGGCGGGCTCAAGGGGGCAGCCGAGATCGCGGCGCGGCTGCTGCGCGCGACCTTCGGGGGCGAGGCATGACGCCGTTCCCGTGGCGTGACGCGATGCAACTCGGCTTCGGGGTGCTGAAGCTGAGCAGCAAGGAGTTCTGGGGCCTGACGCCGCGCGAACTGGCGGCGGCGTTCGAGGCGCTGAGCGGAATGCGGGGCGGGACGCCCGATCGCAACCGGCTCAAACAGTTGATGGAGCGATTCCCCGATGGCCGATGATGGCTTCAACGATGTCTCGACGCAGCTCGGCGACGTAAACGTCGAGCTGGCGCGCGTCGGCAGCCTGGCCGACAGCGTCGGCCGCTCGCTGACCAACGCATTCCGCGGCGCAGTCACCGATGGCAAGTCGCTGCAGGGCGTGCTCGCCGACATCGGCAGGGCGTTCTCGGACATGGCGCTGAAGGCGGCGCTCAAGCCAGTCGGCTCATTGATCTCAGGTGCCGTGGGAAGCCTGTTCACCGCGCTCGATCCGTCGCTCGGCCGCGTCGCCGCCTTTGCCAAGGGCGGGGTGGTGGCGGCGCCCACTTACTTCCCGACGAGCACGGGCACGGCACTCGCCGGCGAGGCGGGGCCGGAGGCGATCCTGCCGCTGTCGCGCGGTGCCGATGGCACGCTGGGTCTCGCCGGCACCGCGGCGCCGGTCAATGTGACGTTCAACGTGACCGCGACGGATGCGCGGAGCTTTGCCGCGAGCGAAGCCGAGATATCGGCGATGCTGCTGCGGGCCGTGAAGCGCGGAGTGAGGAGCAGCTGATGGCCTTTCACGCGACCCGTTTCCCGCTCGACATCGCGCTTGGCGCCCGCGGCGGGCCGGAGCGGATGACCGATATCGTGACGCTCTCGAGTGGCCGAGAAGAGCGCAATTCGCGCTGGGCGCAGTCGCGACGCCGATACAATGCCGGCTATGGCGTGAAGTCGCGCGCCGACATGCAGGCGGTGCTGGCCTTCTTCGAGGAGCGGCGTGGGCGGTTCCATTCGTTCCTGTGGCGCGACGGGCTCGACCAGTCGAGCAACGGCGGCGACGGCACGCCGACCCCGTTCGACCAGGCGATCGGGACCGGCGACGGCACCACGACGGCGTTCCAGCTCGCCAAGACCTATGGCGCGAGCTTCGATCCCTATGCGCGGCCGATCACCAAGCCGGTGGCCGGCAGCGTGCGGGTCGCGGTGGACGGGACCGAGCTGACGACGGGTTTTGCGGTCGACGTGTTGACCGGGATGGTGACGCTTGCCGATGCGCCGGCGGCCGGCAAGGCAGTGACCGCCGGCTTCCTGTTCGACGTGCCGGTTCGTTTCGATATCGACCGGCTCGATATCGAGCTGGCGACGTTCGATGCCGCGAATGCGCCGTCCATTCCTTTGATCGAGGTGCGCGAATGAGGACGCTGGA
>JBQCIY010000029.1:0-63398 GCA_051953275.1 Devosia sp.
CGATCTCCTCATCACCGGCGCCGGCGAAGTCGCCATCCGGCAGGAGCTGACGCTGGTGGCGCTCGGCAGGAAACCGGCGGATCGCGCGTTGCGCGTCGGCCGGCTGCTGGACGTCCACACCCGCACCTGGCTCTTCGACCAAGAGATTGTGTTCAAGGGCCGCCGCATCGCCTGGGTCGGCCCCGCCGGCGCCTATGCCGGCGACGTCGCGGAGCGGGTCCACGAGCCCGATCTCGTCGCCGTGCCGGGCTTCGGCGAGGTGCACAAGCACATCGAGAGTTCGCACCTCACGCCGGAATACGAAGCGGCGCTGGTGATGCCGCGCGGCAATACCTGGACATGCGAAGCGAGCCATGAATTTTCCAACGTCAACGGGCCGCACAATCTCGACTTCTGGTTCACGCCGCGGCGGCTCGGCTCGCCGCTGAAGATCTTTCCGCAGCCGGGATCCGCCGTGCCGCCCACAGCCTATGAATGGGGCGGCGGCTATTTCGATGGGCCGGCGCAAGCCGGCTTCATGGCCGAAAGCATCATGGTCACCGGCCTCGACGAAGTGATGGACTGGCCCGCCGTCTCCAACCCGAAGAACCCGTCCTACGATCGGCTGTGGGGCATGATCGGTGCGACGCTGGCCGGCCGCGGCGTGGTCGAAGGCCACGGTTCTGGTCTGCGCGACATCGGGGAAATCAATGCGTTTGCCGCGGCCGGCCTCGCCTCCGACCACGAAGTCCAAACGCCCGAGGAAACCTGGGACAAGCTGCGCCACGGACTGTTCACGGAGATCCGCGTCTACAACATGGCGGAGATCATCAAGTACCTGCTGGCGCAGGGGCTCGAGGACTGGTCGCAGATCGCCTTCACCACCGACGACCGCAGCGCCTCGCACACGCTGCGCGACGGCGCGACCGACCACAATATCCGCTCGGCCATCGCGGCCGGGCTCGCGCCCGAAATCGCCATCCAGTGCGCGACCATCAATCCGGCGCGGCACATGCGGCTCACCCCCTATGTCGGTTCGATCGCGCCGGGCCGCTTCGGCGACGTGGTGCTGCTGTCGGATGTCGCGAGCCTCAGGATCGAGAAGGTCTGGGCAGACAGCACGCAGGTATCGGAGGGCACGCGATTCCTCGGCGCGATTCCGGCGATCGAATGGCCCGACTGGGCGAAGCGGACCATCAACATCCAGCGCCGGCTGACGGCGGACGATTTCCGCATTCCGGCCGCGCCCGGCCGCACGACGATGCAGGCCGCGGTGATCCGGCCGTTCCACTGGCATCCCGAGTTTTACACGATGGAGCTGCCCGTCGCAGATGGCGCGGTGCAGCGGCTCGAGAGCGAGAACCTCACCAAGTTTTCGATCGTCGACCGGTTCTCCGGCGAGGGGAAGGTCTCCAAAATGTTCTGGCGTGGCTGCGGCCCGCGCGACCCCGACACGGCGCTCGCCTGCTCGGTCGGACACGACAAGCACAATATCTGGTGCTGCGGGTCGTCGGACACGGCGATGGCATCGGCCGTCAACGCACTGATCGACCAGCAGGGCGGCTGGGCGCTGGTGCATCGCGGCGCGCTCGTTGCGACCGTCCGCTTCGAGATCGGCGGGCTGATGACGCAGCGGCCGGCCGAAGCGCTCGATGCGGAGATGCAGGCGCTCTATCGCGCCGCCGAAAAGGTCGACTGGATGTACGAGCCGACGTTCCGGCCGCGCTGGTATCCGGGCTTTCCGGAGCGCCTGATGTTCGCAACGCTCACCTGCGCGCCCTGGACCTGGGTGCTGGTCGCCCCCTCGCCGCTCGCCCCCGACGGCTTCGTCAACGTCGGAACGGGTGAGACGCACCCGATCGTCTGGTAGGAGGCGCGCTTGGCGACGCTCGAGGACGTGGCCGCCACCGCCGGGGTCAGCAAGACGACGGTGTCACGCTACCTCAACAAGAGCATCGAGCTGCCGGCCGCCACCATCGCGCGAATCGATGCCGCCATCGCCCGGCACGACTATCGGCCCAACCTCCTCGCCCGCCGGTTCTCGACCGGCCGGACCGAGGCGATCGGCCTCGTGGTGCCCGAGATCCGCGAGCCTTTCTTTGCCGAGCTGGCCTCGGCGGTCGAGGACGAGGCCGACCGGCACGGCTACACGATCTTTATTTCTTCGACGCGCAGCGACCGCGAGCGCGAGCTGGCCTCGCTCGACCGCCTGCGCGACCGCCACGTCGACGGCCTCATCATGCTGACCAACACCGCCGACGACGGCACGCTGGCGAAAGCGATGGCGAAGCGGCGGAATCTCGTTCTCCTCGACGAGGATATCCCGGGCGTGACGGTGCCGAAGATCTTCGTCCAGAACGAGGAAGGCGCCTATGACGCCACCCGCTATCTGATCGATGCCGGGCACCGGCGGATCGGCTTTCTGGGCGGGCCGCTCGGGCTGCTGAGCAGCACTGAGCGCCATGCCGGTTTTGCCCGCGCCATGGGTGCGGACGGCATCGAGGTCGACCCTGCGCACATTCGCCGCGGAAGCTTCTCTCCCGAATTCGCGCGCGCCGCAGTACTCGAGATGATCGCCGGCAAGGCGCCGCCGACGGCGATCTTCGCCTCCAGCGACTATCTCGCCATCGGCGCGCTGAAAGCTTTGCGCGAAGCCGCGATCGAGGTGCCGCGGCAGATGAGCTTCATCAGCTTCGACGATACGCCGCTCGGCGCCATGCTGACGCCGGCGCTGACCTCGGTGCGGCAGCCGATCGAAGCGCTCGGGCGACATGGCTTCCAGGCGCTCTATGCCGTGATGAACCGCCGCCCCGCGGCGAAGCTGACGCGGCTCCCCGTGGAGCTCATCGAGCGGCAGTCGGTCGCCAGACCCCGCAGCAAGGGAAAGCTGATTTGAGCAAGCGCATTCTGATTGCCGGAGAATCCTGGACGACGCATTCGATTCACCAGAAGGGCTTCGACAGCTTCACCACCACCGAATACAATGAAGGCGGCGCCTGGCTGATCGCCGCACTCGAGGCCAATGGCTGGACGGTCGACTACCAGCCCTCGCATATCGCGGCGCGGGCCTTCCCGCATACCGCCGAGGCGCTCGGCCCTTATGCCTGCGTCCTCCTCAGCGACATTGGTGCGAACACGCTCCTGCTGCATCCCGACACCTTCACCAAGGCGAAGGTGTTGCCCAACCGGCTGCATGCCATCCGCGACTATGTCGCAGGCGGCGGCGGGCTGGTCATGGTCGGCGGCTACCTCACGTTCCAGGGCATCGACGCCAAGGGCCAGTATGCCGGCACCGCGGTGGAGGAGGCGCTGCCCGTCACCCTGATGCGCGCCGACGATCGCGTCGAGTCGCCGCAAGGCGTGCGTCCGGCGCTGGCCGATGGCAGCCACCCGATCGTGCGCAACGTCGCGGGCGACTGGCCGGCGCTGCTCGGCTACAACCGGCTTACGCCAAAACCGGGCAGCGCGCTGATCGCCAAGGCGGGCGACGATCCGCTGCTCGTTGCGGGCAATTTCGGCAAGGGCCGGGCGGTCGCCTTCGCTTCGGATTGCGGGCCGCACTGGGCGCCGCCGCCGTTCGTCGAGTGGAGCGGCTACGCACCGCTGTGGAACGGCATCGCAGAATGGGCAGGGAGCCTCAGATGATCGAAGTCAAGCAACCACCGGACCCCTGGCAGCGCACTACCACCGAGCATGGCTTTGCCGCCGACGAGGTGATTTCGGCGCTGCAGAAGTCCATCCGCCGCGGCCTCGTCGACAACGCCCTGCTGCTGGGCTGGGAGATGTATGTCACCAGCCCCGAGATGGAAGCGATGCTGTGGTCGCGCCTGTGCGTCATCTCGGTCGAGGACGTCGGGCTCGGCAATGCGCAGGCGCCGATCCTCGTCAACACGCTGTTCACGATGCACGCGCGCTATCCGCGGCCCGAGCACGACCGCTTCATGTTCGCGGCGCACGCCATCCGCGTGATGGCCAGCGGCCCGAAGGACCGCACCACCGACGAGATGGCGAGCTGGGCCAAACAATCGATCAACCTCGGCGAGCGGCTGCCGGAAATCCCCGATGCGGCGCTCGATATGCATACGCGGCGCGGCAAGGAGATGGGCCGCGACTACCGCTGGTTCATCGAGGAAGCGTCACGCGTCATCCCCGAGATCCCCGACAAGGACCAGACCTATCGCCGCTGGATCGTCGAGGCGCTGGACAAGGGCAGGCTGAGCTGATGGTTGACCGCATCGCCGTCCTCGGCAGCTTCGTTGCCGATCTCGCCTTTCGCGCCGCCCGTCTTCCGGTCGTCGGCGAAACCCTGGAGGGCACCGGCTTCAAGGTCGGGCCGGGCGGCAAGGGCTCGAACCAGGCCGTCGCCGCCGCCCGTGTCGGCGGTCGCGTCACGATGATCTCGAAGCTCGGCCGCGACGAGTTCGGCAGACTCGCGCTCGACACCTGGGCGAAGGAGGGCATCGTCGCAGCGGTGGGCGAGACCGACGATGCGCCCACCGGTGCCGCCTTCATCTATGTCGACCACCGGACCGGCGACAATGCGATCATCGTGGTGCCGGGCGCTGCCGGCACGATCAGCGTGGCCGACGTCGAGGCCGCCGGCGCGCACATTGCCGGCGCTGATGTGTTCGTGACCCAGCTCGAAGAGCCGATCGCTGCGGCCCGCCGCGGCCTCGAGCTGGCGCGCGCCGCCGGCGTGATCACCGTGTTCAACCCCGCGCCGGCGCCGGCCGCGCCGCTTCCCACCGACCTCTATCCGCTCTGCGATTACGTTACGCCCAACGAGACCGAGGCGGCGCAGCTCACCGGCATCACCGTCAGCACGCCCGACGATGCCAAGCACGCCGCCGCGATCCTCCGCGGCTTCGGTGCGCGCAACGCGATCATCACACTGGGCGAGAAAGGGGCACTTCTCGCCACCGCCGCCGAAACGACGCTGGTGCCGGCATTCGATGCTGGCCCGGTGGTCGAAACCGCGGGCGCGGGCGACGCGTTCAACGGCGGCCTTGCGGTGGCGCTGTCGCGCGGCTGGCCGCCGGCCGAAGCGGTGCGCTTCGCCTGCGCGGTCGCCGCCATCTCGGTGACGCGACCGGGCACCGCGCCATCGATGCCGACCGGCGCCGAGGTCGAGCGGCTGTTGAGCCGATAAGGGCGACGCGCAGCCGCTAGACGTCGATCTGCACCTCATGCGGCCAGGCGATGGTCGCGGTGAAGGCGATCGCGGCAGCGGAGGTGCCGAGCGACAGCACGAACTCTCCGGGCTCGACCAGCCAGCAGCCGAGCGCGGTCGAATAGTAGGCGAAGTCGCGGGCGCTGAGCTCCAGTGTCAGGCGCTCCGACGCGCCGGGCTCCAGGTGCACCTTGGCGAAGGCCTTGAGCTCCTTGTGCGGCCGTGGCACCGAAGCCTGGCGGTCGCCGACATAGAGCTGCACCACTTCGCTGCCGGCGCGGGCGCCGGTGTTGGTGACGGTCACCGAGACGCTCACATTGCCGTCGGCCTCGAGCTTGCGCGCGTCGACGCTGAAATCGCTGAGCGCAAAGCTCGTGTAGCCGAGACCGAACCCGAATGGGAACAGCGGCGCGATGCCGTGCCGCTCGTAGTGGCGATAGCCGATGAACACGCCCTCCTCGTAGCGCACGCGGCCGGCCAGCCCGGGGTAGATTTCGCGATCCTGCGAATGCGCCGGATTGTCGGCCATGCGCTGCGGGAAGGTCTGCGGCAGCCGTCCGCCCGGCGCCGCGGCGCCGGTCAACACGTCGGCAATGGCATTGCCCGCCTCCTGCCCGGGGTACCAGGCTTCGAGCACCGCGGCGACGTCCTCGAGCCACGGCATTTCGACCGGGCCGCCCGTCTGCAGCACCACGATGGTCCTGGGGTTGGCGGCCGCGACGGCGCGAACGAGATCGTTCTGCCGCCCCGGAAGCGCGATGCTGTCGAGGTCGCTGCCTTCGGTGTCCCAGTCGCCGGTGCGCCCGATGCAGACGATGGCGAGGTCGGCCGCCTTTGCGGCGCGCGCCGCCGCTTCGATCGCCTCCTGGCCCAGCGGCAGGCCCAGCCCGACGCGGAGCGCCGCAAGATCGAGCACCCGCGGCGGCTTTTTCGCAAACTCGATCTCGATGGTGTAGCTCCGCCCCGCCTGCATCGGCACCTCGCCGATGACCTCGTCCGAGCCTTCCTCGAAATAGGTGCGGCCGGGCGCCCAGTTGCTCCAGGCGTCGGCCACCAGCCTGCCGTCGACCTTTGCCCGCGCGAACGCGGCGGCGGCAATGCCGAGGCGATACGTCCCCGCGACGTCCGGCGTGAATTGCCTGGTCATGCGGGCCGACCAGTGGGTGGGATCGACCTTGCCTTCGGCAATGTTGCCGAACAGGAAGAGCTCGGAGGCCTCCTGCTGCTCGCTGTGGACGACCGGCCCGCTCAGGTCGGGCGATGCGAAATAGTCCAGCCTCCAGCCGCCGGTCAGCGGCGGCTCGAAGCGATCGTTGCCGGCGCCGGGCGCGAACACCAGCCGAGCCTCGCCGAACACCGATGCGAGCCCTTCCCAGGGCGAGACCGCGTAGTGGGGATTGAGCTGCGCGCTGCCGCCACCCATGATGCGCGCGACCCTGGCATTGGGACCGATCACCGCGATCTTTCCGGTGAGCTGCGGCGGTGCCACGGGTAGAATGCCGTTATTCTTGAGGAGAACCGCGGCTTCCGCTCCCGCGCGGCGGATCAGGGCGCGATGGGCGGGGCGATCGTCGGCGCGCTCGACATAAGGCCGGGCGTCGTCGATGGCGCCGGTGCGGACCGCAAGGCGCAGGACATTGGCGAGGCGCTCGTCGATCGTCGCTTCCGACACCTCGCCGGTGCCGACAGCATCGATGAGCTTGAGGCCACGGTCGCGCGGCGGCCCCGGCATCTCGAGGTCGAGGCCTGCATTCACCGTCGGCGCTGTCGAGTGCGAGCCGAACCAGTCGGACATCACCACGCCGTCATAACGCCACTCGTCGCGCAGCACCTTGGTCAGGAGCCAGTTGTTCTCGCTGGCAAAGGTGCCGTTGACCCGGTTGTAGGAGCTCATGATGCCCCAGGTGCCGGCAACCTTCACCGCGTGCTCGAAGGGCACGAGGTAGAGCTCGCGCAGGGTGCGCTCATCGACCTCGGAGCTGATGGTCGTGCGCTCGAACTCCGACTCGTTGGCGACGAAGTGCTTGACGGTGGCGCCAATGCCCTGGCTTTGCAGTCCGGTGATGAAGGCGCCCGAGAGCATCGCGGTCAGCACCGGATCTTCGGAGTAGCACTCGAAGTTGCGGCCGTTGGACACCGAGCGGTGCAGGTTCACCGTGGGCGACAGGGACACATGCGCTCCCTTGCTCTTGACCTCTTCGGCCAGCGCGGCGCCAATCTCTTTGACCAGCGCGGGGTCCCAGGTGGCGCCGAGAGCAATCCCCACCGGGAACGCGGCCGATTTCACGCCGCCGACCAAGCCGCCACCGCCCCGCGCGCCGTTCGGCCCGTCCGTCACCCGCAGCTTGTGGATACCGAGCCGCTCGATGGCCGGCAGTGACCAGAAGTCTTCGCCCGAGAGCAGGCTCACCTTTTCCGCCAGCGTCAACTGCGCCAGCAACTGTTGAATACGATCCTCGCTCATGCCCTGCTCCGCCGGTTACCTCCGCCTTGTAGGCAACTCTGGAGGGCGGTTAAAGGACCTCGCTGCACGGCGATCAACGGCCGGCGCAGGCTGGCATCTCTAGACCGTGCGCAACCAGCCGCCGTCGACGAAATAGGTCGATCCGGTCGAGTAGCTGGCCCTGTCCGACGCAAGGAACACGAAGAAGTTTGCGAGCTCCTCGGGCGTCGCGAAGCGCTTCATGCCGCCCGCTTCATCGGCGACCGACTGCAGGTGCGCCTTGTAGCCATCCTCGCCGGCGATCTGCTTGGCCGTCTTGACCCAGTCCGGCGTCAACACGAGGCCCGGATTGATGGTGTTGACCCGGATGCCGTCGCCGACGACCTCGTTGGCGAGCGTCTTGGAGAACATCATCAGCGCCGCCTTGGTCGTGTTGTAGATCGGCTCGTACCAGAGCGGCTGCACCGCGCAGATCGAGGCGTTGTGGATGATGGCGCCGCCGCCATGCTGTTTCATCTGCGGCACGAGCCCTCGCGCCAGCCGCACCGCAGCCATGACGTGCAGGTCCCAGTAATATTGCCATTTCTCGTCCGGCGCGGTGGCAATGATCTCGTTCGACCCGGTGCCGGCATTGTTGATGAGGACATGGGCACCACCCATCGCGGCGGCTGCGTCCGTCACCCGCTCGCAGCCACCCGCGGTCGCGACGTCGGCCGCCACGCCGTCGACCCTGACGCCGTACTTATCGGCAATACGGCCGGCCTCGCGCGCGACGCGGGCCGCGTCGCGCGCCGTGATCAGCACGCTGGCGCCTTCGGCGGCGAATGCCTCCGCGACTGCGAGGCCAATGCCGACACTGCCGCCGGTGATGACGGCGAGCTTTCCCTTCAATCCGAGATCCATCTCAAGTCCCCGTGACGGCGGCTTATTTGTCCTGCTGTGCGACTTCCTCGCCGACCTTGTAGTGATGCGACGGTGGTGCATCGCCGTCGGAGGGCGGCTTCATCGCGCCGGTCATGATCGCCACCGCATCGGACATCGAGAACTCCTTCGGATTGATGACGGCGATGCGCTTGCCGAGCCGGTGGATATGGATGCGATCGGCCACCTCGAACACGTGCGGCATGTTGTGGGAGATGAGAACGATCGGCAGGCCCCGGCGCTTCACGTCGAGCATGAGCTCGAGGACGCGCCGGCTCTCCTTGACGCCGAGCGCTGCCGTGGGCTCGTCCATGATCACCACGCGCGACCCGAAGGCGGCGGCGCGTGCAACCGCGACGCCCTGGCGCTGGCCGCCCGACAGCGTTTCGACCGACTGGCCGATGTTCTGGATGGTCATCAGGCCGAGCTCGCTGAGCTTCTCGCGGGCGATCCGATTCATGGAGGACTTGTCGAGGGTGCGGAACAGCCGCCCGAACAGGTCCTTGCGGCGCATCTCGCGGCCAAGAAACATGTTGTCGGCAATGCTGAGGGCCGGCGATAGAGCAAGATTCTGATAGACCGTCTCGATGCCGGCCAGACGGGCCTCCATCGGCGAGCGGAAACTCACCGGCCTGCCTTCGAGCAGGATCTGGCCGGCATCGGGGATCACGGCGCCGCAGAGTGCCTTGATCAAGGTGGATTTCCCGGCGCCGTTGTCGCCGATGACTCCGAGAATCTCGTTCCGGCGCAAGTCGAAGTCGGCGTTGTCGAGCGCCACCACGCGCCCGTAACGCTTGTTGAGGCCGCGCCCCTCGAGGACGATATCCCCGGCGTTGCCGGCCGGCATGCCCATGTTGCTGGCGTCGCTCATGCCGAAATCTTCCTGATCCATTGGTCGATGGTAACGGCGACGATGATCAGAACTCCGACCGCGAAATCCTGCCACAGCAGTTCCAGCCCGGAGAGAGCGAGACCGTTGCGGAACACACCCACGATCAAGGCGCCGATGACGGTGCCCACGATCGAGCCGCGCCCGCCGAACAGTGAGGTGCCGCCAATCACCACCGCGGTGATCGAGTCGAGGTTGGAGGTCTGGCCGGCCTGCGGGCTCACGCCACCGATGCGCCCGATGAAGGCCCACGCCGCCACGGCGCAGATAAGGCCCGCAAGGCTATAGACGGCGAGCAGCGTCTTGTTCGTCGAGATGCCCGCGAGGCGAGCCGAATCCGGATCGTCGCCGACGGCGTAGACATGCCGTCCGAACGGGGTGTTGCTGAGCACGTACCAGACGACGATGGCGACCGCGATCATCAGGATGGAGCCCCAGGTCAGCACCCAACCGCGGAGGAAGTCGAGCTGCAGCCCCAGGGACTGCAGGGTCTGGAACGGTTTGATGAGGGTGCCCGTCGCCTGCAGGAAGGGGGCTGCCTGCTCCATGTCCTGCGCGCGGATGGTCTCGGACTGCGAGTACCAGACATTGAGCGCCCCGAAGATGCTCCACGTGCCGAGGGTCACGATGAACGGCGGCAGCTTCAGGCGCGTGATGATCAGGCCATTGACGAAGCCACAGGCGGTACCGGCGAGAAGCCCCAGCGGGAAAGCGATATAGACCGGCACTCCAAAGACCACGGAGGTGCGCCCCATGACCACCGTGCACAGGATCATGATGACGCCGACCGACAAGTCGATACCGGCCGTGAGGATCACCAGCGTCTGGGCCACGCCGAGGATGGCAATGATGGTCACCTGCTGCAGCACGACGCTCAGGTTCAGCGGCGCAAGGAACTTGCCGGGCGCCGCAAAGCTGAAGATCACCGCGCCGATCAAGAGGACGATGAAAGGAATGATGGTCGGAAAGTCGTGCAGGAAGGCCTGGATGCGCCGAACCAGCCCGGCATCGGTCTCATCGAAGCTGGCGACGGCGGTCGTCGCGCCCTGAAGTCCGCGCTCGGCTGTCGCCGAGCCCGTCGCGTCGTCACTCATCGGGCTCCCCTCCCCGGAAACCTAAAGAAAAGGGACGCCCGAAGGCGCCCCTCCGTCATCATGAGCATAGCCTTGCGCCGGCCCGGCTCAAGCCCTTAGCCCCAGCAGAGCTTCAGGCCTTCGTCGACGGAGATCGACGGCACGCCGTCGACCGGCTTGGCCGTCACCAGCTGGGCGCCGGTGTCGAAGTAGCCGTTCTTGTCAAGATCGGGCAGCTTGCCCGAGGCGATCGAGTCCATCGCCATCGAGGCCATCTTCAGTGGGTACTGCTGGCTGGTGGCGCCGATCACGCCGGCCTGGACGTTCTTGACGCCCGGGCAGCCACCGTCGATCGAGACGATCATGACGGAGCCGTCATCCTTACCGACAGCCTTGAGGGCCTCATAGGCACCGGCGGCGGCAGGCTCGTTGATCGTATAGACGAGGTTGACGTTCGGGCACTTCTGCAGGGCATTTTCCATCGCCGTGCGGCCCTTTTCCTGGTCGCCCTGGCTGATCTCGTAGTCGCAGATGCGCGGATCCTTTTCGTCGCCGTAGTGCGTCGGATTGGCGACCTTGATGCCGAAGCCATCATTGAACCCCTGGTGGCGCAGATAGTCCACCGTCGGCTGGTTGGTGGCAAGGTCGAGGTAGACGATATGCGCGTCCTTGGCCTTGTCGCCCAGGGTGCCGGCCGCCCACTTGCCGATGAGCTGGCCGGCCTTGAAGTTGTCGGTGGCGAAGGTCGCGTTGGCCGCGGTCATCGGATCGAGCGGGGTGTCGAGGTCGATCACCATCAAGCCGGCATCGCGGGCCTTCTGGATGGTCGGCACGATTGCCTTGGAGTCGGAGGGCACGATGGCAAAGCCCTTGGCCTTGGCGGAGATCAGGTTCTCGATCGCCGCGACCTGGCTGTCATTGTCGCCGTCATACTTGCCCGCGGCGGTGATCAGCTTGACCCCAAGCTTCTGCGCCTCGGCCTGCGCGCCTTCCCGCATCTTCACGAAGAACGGGTTGGTTTCCGTCTTGGTGATGAGGCCCACTGTCACATCCTGAGCCAGAGCTGCAGAGGCAGCCATCGACCCAAGCACGACCGCACCAACCAGCGCGGTCTTCAGAAAACTGAATCCCATTGAAATCCTCCCATCATGTTGCGAGCGCCTGCCGGGCGTTGTCGCCATTTCGGCCAGACGGCGGCGGGTGGACCCTCCTCCTCCGCGCGCCGGACAAGTTCAGCCAAAACTTGCTCGCCCTGTCAATAATTTAATCCACTTGATTTATTAATTGACAGGCAAGATTTTCGCTCGGCAGTCTCGCGTCAGGGGAGAGCACAGTCGATGCAATCGATTGCATTTCCGGCCACTGCAGAGCAGATAGCCCCGCCTCAGCGCTTGGCGTCAGGCGCTGGGGGCTAGGGGGACGTCGTGGCCGACATCATCGGCGAACAGCGGCGGAGTGCGCGGCCAGGCGCCTCTGACCGGGGCACCAACCAGACTGGAGTGCGACTCTACAACGAGCGGCTGGTGCTGTCGCTCATCCGGCTGCACGGCGAGTTGCCCAAGGCAGACATCGCCCGTCTCACCGGGCTGAGCCCGCAGACCATCTCGATCATCACCAACCAGCTCAGCGACGACGGCCTGCTGCTCAAAGGGCAGCCGCGCCGCGGGCGCATCGGCCAGCCGTCGGTTCCTTACTCGCTCAACCCGGACGGCGCGCTGTCGTTCGGCCTCAAGATCGGCCGACGCAGCGTCGACCTCTATCTCATCGACTTCACCGGACACATCCGCAAAGCCCTGCACAAGACCTATCCCTATCCGACGCTCTCGGAAATCCGGCGTTTTACCTCCGACGGCATCGGGTCGATCCTGGCTGAGCTCGAGCCGGAGCTGGCCCTGCGCATCGCCGGGCTCGGGATCGGCGCACCCTACGAGATGTGGACATGGCACGAGGAGATCGGCGCCCCCGCTGACGAGCTCGACCTCTGGCGCACTGTCGATATCCGCAGCGAGATCGCGGCGCTCTGCGCCTGGCCGGTCTATTTCGCCAACGACATCACAGCGGCCTGCGCCGCCGAGCTGATGTTCGGCATCGGCGGGGACTTCATCGACTATCTCTACCTCTTCATCGGTTCATTCATCGGCGGCGGCCTCGTGCTCAACGGCCACCTGTTTCCCGGTCGAACGCAGAACGCCGGTGCCATCGGATCGATGCCTGCACCGGCGACGTCGATCGGCAAGGGGATCCGCTCCCGCCAGCTGATGAACGTTGCCTCGATCTACGTATTGGAGCGCAAGCTCGTGGCGGAAGGACGCGACGCCAGCATCCTGTGGCAGTCGCCGGACGATTGGGGCACCGATCTAGGCCCGGCGCTCGACGAATGGGTGGACGAGGTCGCGAACTCGGTCGCCTTCTCCATCGTCGCGGCGATCGCCGTCGTCGATGTCGAAACCGTGATCATCGACGGCGCCTTTCCGGTCGAGGTCCGGCACCGGATCATCGAGCAGACGCGCATCGCCTTGGCGCGGGTCAACCGGCAGGGACTGTCCGACTTCAAGCTGGTCGAAGGCTCGATCGGCAACGCGGCCCGCGCCATGGGCGGCGCGGCCCTGCCGCTGCTCGCCAACTTCACGCAAGACCGAGAAGTCCTGTTCAAGGAACCGATCTAGCCTCGGGCTAAAATCCGGCGACGTAGACCGCCCAGATCGCGGTTTCTCAGGCGAGGCGTTTGCCGAGCGCCTCGCAGCGCGCGACCTCCTGTGGCGCAGTTATCTCGACGAGAGGCGCGCGCGGGTGCAACCAGCCGCGGTCGCCCGTTTGAGCCGCGAGGATCGCACGCAGCGCCGGCACGACCGGCATCGACAGCACGACCGCGAGGGCCTCGTCGATCAGCGCATCGTGGGTGCCCGAAACGAGGCGCTGCACGAGGCGCGGCGCGACATTGGCGATGCCACTGATCGCCCCCGAAGCGCCCTGCCCGACCGCCTGGGCAAGGTGCCCCTCATGGCCGACGAGGATCGCAAGATCACGGTGCTCGGCGAGCAGCGACTGGGTGTGCGCCCAATCGCCGGCGCTATCCTTGACGCCGGCAATCGCCTCGGGGAAGGCCTTCCGTAGCCGGCCGACGAGCCCGGCTCCGATGGTCACGCCGGTCAGCGCCGGGATATTGTAGAGGATGACGTCCCGGCACCCGGGCCCCACCGTCTCGAAGACTTCCGCAAACCAGCGAAACACGCCTTCGTCGCCGACGCCCTTGAAATAGAACGGCGGCGTCAGCAGCAGTCCGGCACAGCCGGCCTTGAGCGAACGGCGGGCGTGTGCTCCGGCCTCGCCGGACGAGGGACCGTAGACGCATTCGACCAGTTGTCCCGGCGAGACCCCGGCCTCCCCGAGGCGATCATAGAGCTCGAAGCGGACCTCGCGGTCGATGGAAACGCCTTCGCCGGTGGTGCCGAAGGCGGTGACAACCTTGAGGCCGGCCCCGAGGAGGTGCTTGGCGTGCGCGGCCAGTCGCCGCCAGTCGACGCCGCCCGTGGCAGTAAACGGCGTCAGCATCGCCGCGCTGGTACCGATCTTGAGGCGCATCGGATGGCTGTCGCCGGGTTTCATCAAGAGGCTTCCCTGTGTTGCGAAGGTGCTGCGAGCCGCTGCCGCAAGGCATCGAGCGGCGGAACTCGTCCGGTGAACAATTCGAATGCCTTGATTCCCTGCTGGAAGAACAGCTCGTAGCCGCTGAGCGTATCGAGGCCGGAGGCGCGGGCCGCGAGCAAGAACTCCGTTTCAACCGGCGTGTACACGGCATCGAACGCCCATGACTGGCCGCCGAGCAGCTGAGGCGGAATGGCGCTTCCCGGCCGGCCGGACATGCCGATCGGGGTGCAGTTGACGACCCCATCGGCGCCGCGCAGCATCGTGGTGATGTCGGATTCGACCTCCACCGCCACAGCAGGTGAGAGCTCACGCAGTGCCGTGGCCAGCCGGGCTGCGCGATCGGGCTCGGCATCGATCACGCGCAGTTCGGACGCGCCGAGCGCTGCCAGTGCGAAGGCGATGGCGCGACCGACCCCGCCGGCCCCGACGATGGCGACGCGCCCGGCAGGACGATCGCCGAAATGCGCCCGATAGGCGGCAACGAAGCCGAGATAGTCGGTATTGTAGCCCACGGGCCCGCCGGGCGTGAACACGACGGTGTTGGACGAACCGACACGGGCAACGTCCGGGTTGCGCGAGGACAAGCGGCCGATCACCTGTTCCTTGTAAGGATAGGTGATGTTGACGCCGCCGAGACCGTCGGCCCGACAGGTGTCGAAGATTTCGTCGAACGACCGGCCAATCTCGGGGGGAATGAGCAGCTCGTATTCGACCTCGAGGCCGCAAAGCTCACCCGCCAGGCGGTGCAGGTCGGGCGATCGCGAGTCGCGGATGTTGTCGCCGATGAGCCCCAGCCGGACCGCAGGAAGACGGCTGAGGCCTGGCTGCGCAGATCTCATCCCACGGTGCCCTTGTAGCCGAACTGCTGCGGCAGCCACAGCACGATCTCGGGGAACACGATCATCAGGATCAGCGCGACGATGAGGACGCCGATGAAGGGCCAGATTTCGCGGATGATGGTGCTGAGCGGGATGCCCGTGATGCCGTTGATGACGAACAGCACGACGCCGTAGGGCGGGGTGATGAGCCCGATCATGCAGTTCACCACCGCCACGACGCCGAAATAGACCAGATCGATGCCGAGCGCGCGGCAGCTTGGAATGAACAGCGGCAGCACCACCAGGATGATGGTCGACGCGTCGAGGAGGCAGCCGAGGAACAGCAGGATCAGGTTGACGACGATGAGGAAGGCGAGCGGATTGAGGTTGAGGCTGTCGAGATAGGTGGCCATGTGGGCCGGGATATTCTCGGCCGCCACGATGTAATTGAAGATCAGCGCCCCACCGATGACGATGCCAATCGAGGCGGTCTGCCGCGCGCTCGAGGACAGCACGTTATAGAGACCGCGCCAGCCCAAAGCGCGATAGATCGGCCCGGCGAGCAGCAGCGCATAACCCGCCGCCAGGGCCGCCCCCTCGGTCGGCGTCGTGACGCCGCCATAGATGCCGTAGAGCAGGATGACGGGCATCAGCAGCGCCGGAAAGGCGCGCCCGGTAACGCGGGGAATTTCCTTGAGCGGCACCGGCGCTTCGACCGGGAAGTTCCGTTTGCGGGCGGCGCGCGCATTCAGCAGCATGAGGACGAGGCCCATCAGCAGGCCCGGCACCACGCCGCCAAGGAACAGGTAGCCGATCGAAGCGTCGGAGACCAAAGAATAGAGCACCATCGGGATCGACGGTGGAATGATCGGCCCGATGGTGGCGGCAGCGGCGGTGATCGCGGCTGCATAGCCCGCCGGGTAGCGGCCGTTCTTGGTCATCATCTCGATGATGACCTTGCCGATCGCTGCGGCGTCGGCCACGGCGGACCCCGACATTCCCGAAAGGATGATGTTGACCACGACGTCGACGTGGCCGAGACCCCCGCGGAAGCGGCCGACGATGGCATTGCAGAACGCCAATAGCCGCTCGCTGACCGTTCCGGCGTTCATCAGATTGCCGGCAATGATGAACAGCGGCACCGCCAGGATGACGAAGCTGCCATACAGTCCCTGGATGATCTGTTCGCCGGCGAGCGAAAGATCCTGTCCGCCGACGACCAGGTAGACGATCGCGGCGCCGATCATCGACAAGGCAATCGGCGCGCCCATGCCGGCGAGCACGAAGAGCGCGAGGAAGCATAGAGCGAAGGGAAGGCTCACGGCGCCTCCTCGGTCGCGGGAGCCTCAACCTCACCGCCGCGCGCCAGCCGCCAGATGCGCAGGCCGTAGCGAACGATAGTGGCCAGCAGGAAGATGCCGTAGATGCTGAACACATAGTCCAGCCGGATATGCAACACGTCGCTGTGCCGGATCTTCTCGAAGCTGATGTAGCCCCAGGTGGCCGGCAGCGAGACCAGGAACGCAACGACGATCGCGAGCGCCGCGAGCAGCGCCAAAGTGCGGCGGAGGCGCCGGCCCGCCATCACGTAGAGGAGGTCGAACCGGATGTGGTCGCGGTCGTCGAGCAGGAACGCGGCCTCCCAGAAGACGACCCAGAGCCAGGTCGTGAGGCAGAGCTCGAGCGTCCAGTCTACCGGAGCATTGAGCACGTAGCGCGAGACGATCTGAACCATGAACGAGACAAACATGACGGCGAGCAGCGCCACCGCCACGTTGTCTGCCCGCGCCCGCAGCCAGGGGACGAGGCGATGCATGTTGGCCTATTTGATCGCGTTGACCTGATCCACCATGCCCTTCGGCCAGTCCTTGGCAAGATCGGACGCCAGATAAGCCTGCTGCACGTGCGAGCGGAAGGCGTCGATGTCGGGCTCGTAGACGTCGAGCCCCTGATCCTTGAAGAACTGCGCCAGGTCATCCTCGAGCTTGAGCTGCTTCTGTCGGCCCGATTCGGCCGCGTCGTCGGCGGCCTTCTGGACCGTCGCCTGCTGGTCGGGGCTCAACCCGTCCCAGACCTTCTTGGAGAAGGCGAGGTAGTTCTGGTCGACCAAGTGGCTGGTGAGGCATATCTGCTTGGTGACCTCGTAGAATTTGGAATCCTTGTCCGTCGGCAGGGGATTGTCCTGGCCGTCGATCGCGCCCGTCTGGAGAGAGGTGTAGATTTCGGTGAAGGCCACCGGCACCGGGTTCGCGCCAAGGGCCTTGCCGAGGAACAGCCAGGCGTCGCCACCCGGCATCCTGAGCTTGACGCCGTTGAGGTCGGCCGGAGTCTTCACCGTCTTGTCGGCTTTGCTCATCCGCAGGTTGAGCTGCCGACGCCCGAGGTACATCACGGTCAACAGCTTGACGCCAAGCTGGTCCTCGACGTCCTTCTTCATGCCGTCCATGATCGAGCTTGCGAACACCTTCTTCTGGTGATCGGCGTCACGCAGCAGATAGCCCGCCGAGAAGATCGACCAGGCGGGAATGATGGTTGCCAGCTCCTGCGGCGAGGTGATCGACATTTCGAGATTGCCGCGGGCAATCGCCTCGAGCTCGGTGCCCTGCTTGAACAGAGTGGCGTTCCAGTGCGGTTCGAACGTGGCGAAATCGGCCACTGCGGGTCCGAACACGCTGGTCAGCGCCACAGCGCGCTGGTCCGTCTCCGTCGCAGGCGAAGACAGGCGCAGCAGCACCTTATCGGCCGCAGCGGCGCGTCCGGCGCCAAGCCCGATGCCCGCCGTCACCAGCGAGGCGGCCGATGCACCCAGAAATGTCCGGCGGTCGAGATTCGACCGCGACCCCGATGAATTGCCATGGCTCATTGTGGATGATCCTCCCTGTCCACGCCGGTGCTGCGGCCCTGTGGCCGTGACCCGGCTCGATGCCCGCGGCCGCTGTCGCGCCCGCTCTCCTCCCGGGACCGACGCCTCTTGCGGGCTGTACTTGGTCTCGTTCCAGTGGCACAATGTACGAAATGGTACGTTCAAGTCAATCGCGACCGCCTGCTGCCCGGCGCGCACTGAAATCGAGCTCCGGGCGCGCTCCTGCCCTTTCCTCGAAACCCCGCCGGGCAACCGGCAAGCGCGTACAAGATCCGGAAGGAACGCAGCGCGACATCCTCGAGATCGCGCTCGAGGAGTTTGCGCTGAATGGCCTGTCGGGCGCGAGGATCGACGAGATCGCGGCGCGCACCCGCGCCAGCAAGCGGATGATCTACTATTATTTCGGCGGCAAGGACGGCCTCTACCTTCGCGCGCTGGAGAACGCCTACCTCACCGTACGCGAGGGCGAGGCGGCCCTCGATGTCGAGCACCTGCCACCCATCGAAGCCCTGCGCCGGCTGGTCGAATTCACCTTCGACCACCACCACCGGCACGAGGCGTTCATCCGCATGGTGATGATCGAGAACATCCACCATGGGGCGTATCTCGACCGCTCACCGGCGATCCGCCAGCAGAATGCGTCGGCGATTGCCACGATCTCGCGCGTCTACCAGCGCGGCGTCGAGTCCAAGGTCTTTCGCCCCGGGCTCGAACCGGTGGAGTTGCATTGGCAGATCAGTGCGCTGTGCTTCTTCAATGTCTCCAACCGGGCGACGTTCTCGAAAATCTTCGGCCGCAACTTTGGAGCGCCCAAGGCTTTGGCTGCTCTCAAGCGGAACGCCGTCGAGATGGTCGAGCGGTACGTCGTGCGGTCTGCGGCGCTGCCCCAGGATTGATGGCGCCCGGCATGAAGACATCGATCGCCACCGTTTCGATCAGCGGAACCTTCCCGGAAAAGCTCGACGCGATTGCTGCGGCCGGGTTCGATGGCATCGAGATTTTCGAGACGGACTTCCTGACCTTTGGCGCGACGCCCCGCGAGCTCGGCAAGATGATCGACGACAGCGGGCTCGAGATCACGCTGTTCCAGCCGTTCCGCGATTTCGAAGGTCTGCCCGAGCCCTTGCGCTCGCGCGCCTTCGAGCGGGCACGCCGCAAATTCGAGGTGATGACCGCGTTGGGTGCGGACCTGATGCTGATCTGCTCGAATGTCTCGCCCGAAGCGCTCGGCGGCATCGACCGGGCGGCGGCCGATCTGCGGGAACTGGGTGAAGTGGCCGCCCCGATGGGTATTCGCGTCGGTTACGAGGCGCTCGCCTGGGGGCGGCACGTCAACGACCATCGCGACGCCTGGGAAATCGTCCGCCGGGCAGACCATCCCAATGTCGGTCTCATCCTCGACAGCTTCCACACCCTGGTGCGGCGGATCGATCCGGACACCATCCGGGCCATTCCGGGCGACCGCATCTTCATCGTCCAGCTCGCCGATGCGCCGCGCATCGACATGGACCTGCTCTATCTCAGCCGGCACTTCCGCTCCATGCCCGGCGAGGGCGACCTGCCGGTGGTCGACTTCGTCCGCGCCGTGGCCGCGACCGGCTATACCGGCCCGCTGTCGCTGGAAGTGTTCAACGACCAGTTCCGCGGCGGATCGCCCAAAGTCATCGCGGCCGACGGGCACCGCTCCCTGCTCTATCTGATGGACCAGGTGCAGCGCGCCGAACCTTCGCCCATCGGCCACACCGTGCCGGCCATGCCCGAGCGCAGTCCCGTCGCAGGGATCGCTTTCGTCGAGTTCGCCGCGGCGCCGGACGACGTCGCGCCGCTTACGCAGCTTTTGGGGCAGCTCGGTTTTTTGCCCACCGCGCGACATCGCAGCAAGCAGGTGACGCTCTACCGGCAGGGCGACATCCGGCTCATCGTCAACACCGAGCCGGAGGGTCTGGTTCGCTCGCAATATGTGACGCACGGGCTGTGCGCTTATGCCTTCGGCATCGAGGTTCCCGACGCCCGCGCCGCGGTCGCCCGTGCGGTGGCGCTTGACGCAAATGTCTTCGAGCAGGGCGTCGCCGACGGCGAGACAATGGTCCCCGCCATCCGTGGCGTGGGGGGCGGCCTCATCTACTTTCTCGATCGGTCCGAAGAGTTGGGCGCGATATGGGAGCGCGAGTTCGTGCCGCTGGAGCACGTTGCCAACGCGGCCGGCGGATTGATCCGGATCGACCACCTCGCGCAGACGATGGACTACGACCAGATGCTGACCTGGGTGCTCTTCTATCGGTCGATCTTCGAGGTGGACAAGAGCCCGATGGTGGACGTTCTCGACCCCGGTGGCCTGGTGCGGAGCCAGGTCGTCGCGGCGCATTCGGGTTCACTACGGCTGACGCTCAACGGTGCCGACAGCAGCCGCACATTCGCGGGCGAGTTCGTGCAGCGCAATTTCGGCTCGGGCATCCAGCATCTGGCGCTGGCCACCGACAATATCCTGGCGACGGCCACTGCGCTCGAAAACCGCGGCTTCGCGGCGCTCGCCATTCCCGGCACGTACTACCAGGACCTGGCGGCACGGCACGGCCTCGACAGCGGCTATGTCGAGACGCTCAAGTCGCACAACATCTTTTATGACCGGGATGATCGGGGCGAGTTCTTCCAGATGTACAGCGCCGCCATTGGCCAGGGTTTCTTTTTCGAGATCACCGAAAGACGCGGTGGCTACTCCGGCTACGGCGCACCCAACGCGCCATTCCGCATCGCAGCGCAGAAGCGGGCGGAGCGACTGGCGACGCTGTCGATCTAATGGACCATTGTCTGAGTAGCGGTGCAGCGCACCGCTGAAGGGTGTGAAGGGCAGGCCTTGCCGGAAATTCAGGGATCGTCGCTCTCGCTTTTCTGGGGCCTTCCCTTCGTCCTGCTCGTGGCCGCGATGGCCGTGGTGCCGCTGGTCGCGGGTCGAGTCTGGGAACGGGCACAGCCGCTGTTCGTCGCCGGGCTCGTGATTGTAACGCTGCTGGCGCTGGCGGTGGTTTTCGGGCCGTCTGCAACCGCCCGGCTGGCGCTCATCACCATCATCGGCGACTACCTCCCCTTCGTGCTGCTGCTCACGGCGCTGTTTGTCACGGCCGGCGGCATCGTGGTGCGAGGCAACCTGCGCGGCACACCGGGCACCAACGCTGCGCTCCTCGCTGTCGGGATTGTGCTCGCCAATCTCGTGGGCACGACGGGCGCATCGATCATCCTCATCCGGCCGCTGCTGCGCGCCAATGACGACCGGCAGCACAACGCCCACGTGGTGGTCTTTTTCATCTTCCTCGTTTCGAACATCGGCGGCTCGTTGTCACCGCTTGGCGACCCACCACTCTTCCTCGGCTATCTGCACGGTGTCGACTTCTTCTGGCCGACCATCCATTTGCTGCCGCTCACGCTGACCGCCGCAGCAGGCGTTCTGGCCATCTTCCTCACGGTCGACCTTTTCTTCTATCGGAAGGAGGGGCGGTTGCGGCGCGACCCCACCCCGCCGACGCCGCTGCGGCTGGCGGGACTCCTCAACATCCTGCTGGTTGTCGCGATTGTTGCCGTCGTGAGCCTCAGCGGCACCGCCGAGCTGGGACGGTTCAGCCTCTGGGCTGCAGACATCGAGGTTTCGAGCCTCACCCGCGACGCCGCGCTGCTTGCGATCATCATGATCTCCCTGCGCTGGACGCCACCGCTGCTGCGGGAGGAAAACAGCTTCACCTGGGGGCCGCTGCGGGAAGTGGCCGTCCTCTTCGCCGGCATCTTCATCACACTGATCCCGGTCACCGCCATCCTCTCGGCCGGCATGACGGGAGCCTTTGCCCCGCTCGTGTCCCTGGTCATGCGCCCCGACGGCAGCTTCCAGAACATCGCTCTATTCTGGGTCACCGGTGCGTTGTCGTCCTTCCTCGACAATGCTCCGACTTATCTGGTGTTCTTCGAGCTGGCCGGCGGGAATGCCCAGCATCTGATGACCGCCGGCGCCACGACGCTGATCGCCATTTCGGCCGGCGCTGTGTTCATGGGCGCCAATTCCTACATCGGCAACGCCCCCAATCTAATGGTCTACGCCATTGCCCGCGAACAAAAGGTGCGGATGCCGGGATTTTTCGTCTACATGGCGTGCTCAGTCGTCGTCCTGCTGCCCATCTTCGCGCTGGTGTCGATCTGCTTCCTCGGGCAATGAGGAGCCGTCAGCGAGGCCAAGCCGGGACGAAGTCCGCGTGCATGACGACCGCTGCCGCCAGTTCAGGCGCGGCGGACGTTGCGGATGGCGCCGGACTGCGGATTGTAGCCCCGGGCGGCGAGGAAGAATGCCACGACCGTGCACGCCACGACGACGCCGAGCGACAGCCAGTCGACCTGGCCGTAGGCGGCGAACCGGATCAGCTCAACCGCGTAGGTGAAGGGATTGACGTTGGCCAGGTACCAGATGGCGAAGGCGCCGGCCTCGCGCAGCTTCCACAGCGGGTAGAGCGCGGCGGACAGGAAGAACATCGGGAACACCACGAAGTTCATCATCCCGGCGAAGTTTTCGATCTTGGGCGTATAGACCGAGACCAGCAGGCCAATCGAGCCGAGCATCAGGCCGTCGAGGATCACCGCCGGCAGGATGGTCAGCCAGCCGAAGCCGGGAAAGCCGAAGCCGAGGATGCGCGCCACCAAGATGAACGCATAGGCCTGCAGGATCGAGAGCGCCGTTGCGGCGCAGATCTTGGAGAACAGCAGGAAGTTGCGCGGCAGCGGCGTCACCAGCATGACCCGCATCACGCCGGCTTCACGGTCGTAGACCATCGACAGCGCCGACTGCATGCACTGGAACAGCACCACGATGCCGAGCAGCCCGGGCAAGACATACTCCTGGTACTGCACATAGGTGCGGTATGGCGGGATGATCGACACACCCAGGAGATCGTGCAGCCCTGCTGCGAACACCAGCAGCCAAAGCAACGGGCGCACCAGCGCGGAGATCAGCCGCTCGGTCTGGCGCAGAAACTTTGCGATCTCGCGCCAGACGATCGCCGAGAAACCAACCCAGTAGCGGGCGATGACGGGAAGTTCGGCGGGATGAGTGGTGGCCGCTACTGCTGCGCTACTGGACACTTCGACTCCGGCTGATCGACTCCGAGGCTATCGAGCTCGTTGTTTTCATGCTGGAACTCCGGGAACGGCGCGGCCCCGACCGTCGAATCGCTCGTGGCCAGAACGATCGGCATGCGAAGCTGCCTGTCCCACGGCCGAAAATCCATCTCGATCCCCTTCGATCCATCGAGCTTCAATCGCTTGCCCTTCAGATAAGCGTCGATCTTGTCGGGGTCGGTGGACCGGGCCTTGGCATAGGCCGTGGCGATCGCCTTGAAGGCCATCCACGTGTCCCAGTCGTACCCCGACATGACCCGGTGGCCTTCCGAGGCGCGCTGAAAGCGCAGCGTGATCTGGGTCGCGCTGTCCTGGTCCCAGGACCAGTGCCACTCGGAGGCGGTCAACCCGGCCGAACCGATAACGGGTCGCGGCAGCAGCGTGTTGTAGGGCAGCTTGCGCGAATACTCGCCCAGCGAGTCGGCGATATAGATCACGTCGTAGTCGATGCCGCCGGTCACCAGCATCGTGTCGTTGTTCTCGCGGTTGGCCGGATCGGTCGAGAGCGTGAACTGCTTGCGTGCGACAACGGAGATTCCGAGGCGATCCGCCGACTGCTGGAAGGCGTCGGCCATCTGCTTGTCGCGCGGCTGGTCGCCTTGCAGCAGCAGCACCTTGAGCCAATTGCGATGCCTCAGGAACTCCGTGTAGGCGTCGGCCAGCATGCGGTCGGACGCGGCCGCGTGCAGCATGTTGGGCAGGCACATTTCGCGCAAGGCATCCTGCGGAGCCGTCGCGTTGATCATGGTGAGCCTGGTGTTTGCCAGCGCCGGGCCGACCTGGGCCACCATGTCTCCGGGGAGGTCGAGGATCGCAAACCGCTCTCCGGCAGCCGCCATGGCCTTGAGCTTGGCAATGGCATCGTTGGCGTCGGTCGCTTGCTCCTCGTCGAGGGACAATTGCACGTTGGCCGCATCGGTGATGATCTTCATATCGCTGACGGCCACGCGAGCCCCCTCGACCGGATGCAGTGCCGGCGAAATCTGGATGCGCGTGTAGGCGATTTGCGGGTGATAGCGAACGTCGTTCTTGAGATCGAGAAAGCCGACCTTCGCGGTGCTCACCGGACCAGAGGGCGGCGGCCCGGGTACGGCGGCACTCTGCGGCGCGGCGGGCTTGTCGCCGTCATCCTGCGCGAGAGCCGGGCCCATCGCGAAGGCGAGACCGGCCAGGACAGAAAGGCCGAGCAGCGCCAGTCTAGTCATCGATGACCACCGTGTGCGGGACGCGGCCGATGGGTAGCGACTGCACCGGCTGCATCGCCACCATGTCGATGACTGTGATGTCGTCGGAAAGACCGTTTGCAGCGATCGCAGTTTTTTCGTCGGCGCTGAGATCGATCGACCAGGGACGTTTTCCGGTCAGGACGAACGCCAGCACGTTGTGCGACTTGGCATCGAGGATGGCGACGTGGTTGGCGCGACCGAGGCTGAGCAAGACCTTGCTGTCGTCCTTGAGAGACGCCATGCCGACCGGTGTCACGTCCTGTTCCTGGAAGCCGGGCGGGATAATGACCAGGCTGTCACCCTTGATCTCATAGGTGTTGGAATCGATGATGAACACCTCGGACGAGAGTTCGCAACTGACCCAGACCTCATTTAGCGTGGGCAGGTAGATGAAGCGGCGAGGCCGGGTGCCCACCAGAATGTTCTTGATGACGGCGCCCTGCGCGGTATCGATGATATGGACCATGTCGGCGACTTCGGACGTCGCGAAGACGATCTTGCCGCCGGGCATGATCAAGATGCCCTCAGGCTCGGCGCCGCTCGCAATCGACTGCACCTGAACCTTGGACTTGAGATCGATCTTTTCGACCGTCGAGTTCTCCTCGTCCGAAACGTAGATCGATTGCTCGTCGTCGGAGAGGCGGAACATCTCCGGGCTCGGGCTCGTCGGGATCGAGTCGACCACCTCGAGCTTGGCGAGGTCGATGACATCGATCGTGTCTTCGTCGCCGCACGCGACGTAAAGCCGATCGTGCGCTTTGGTCATCTGCATGTCGCGGGGCCGCTTCGAGGTCGCGATCCGCTTGATGATGTTGTAGCTCTTGTCGAGAACGACAACCTCGTTGCCCTTCTCGGTCGACACGAAGATGTTGCCGGTGCCGGCCGCATAGCTCGGACCGGGCCGCACCAGAGAGAGTGCCGCCAACGCCGCGCCCCCGGCCAATACTGTCCTGCGCTCGACCATCACTTCACCACGAACTTGCCCTTGAAGCCCTTGTCCTCGTAACCGGGCGAATAGAATTCATACACGCCGGGGCGGATCGGCACGAAGCTGATGCGGAACGTGCCTGCATTGTCGAATTCGAGACTATAGGGGTCCTGCGTCTTGATCTCGAGGTCATTGACCACAAACTGATCGACCCAGACATTGCGGAAGAACTCAGGCGCCATGAACGCCAGGTTGTCGGCGCCGTCATCGGCCGAGATGTTCAGAAAATAGAACTTGCCGGTCTCCAGGTCATATTCGGTCTGAGAGAACGTGTCGGTACCGGTGTCCATCTTGAGCTCCGGCAGCTCGGTCCCCTTCGCCGCGAGGTTGCCGGCCGCGAGCGCCGGTGCCACTGCCCCCAGAAGTCCGGCAAGCGACACCGCCAGTGATGCCATCATGACTCGTCGCAACAATGCCTCCCAAGAATACGCCTATGGCGGCGATAGACTCCGCCTATCGCCTTTGTCGCCCGAGGTTTCGAACGCAGGCAACCGATGCATGGCAATACGAATCATAGCCTCGACCAATGATGTGGGGTGTTAGCTCATCGACCAACAAGAGCGCATGCCTGAGGGAGATTCATGTCCAAGTTTGCTCGTGCCGCGCTGCTCGGCCTCGCGCTGGGCGCGGCAAGCCTGCTATCCGGTTTCAGTCCCGAACAGCTGAAGCTGACCCTCGCCCTGCAAGGCACCGGCACCGCCAAGTGGGAAATCGCCGCGATGCAGGCGCTCGGCATCGACAAGAAGTACAAGCTCGACCTCACCATAAACGACGTCGCCGACAGTCCGGCCGGCCAGGTGGCCCTCCAGGCCAAGGCCGCCGATATCGTGCTCTCCGACTTCGTCTGGGTGAACCTGCAGCGGCATCAGGGCAACATGGTCACCATGGTCCCGCACTCGCTGGACGTGGGTGGCCTGATGGTCGACCCCAAGGCCGGCATCAAGTCGATCGCCGACCTCAAGGGCAAGACCTTTGCGGTCTCGGGCAGCCCCGTCGACAAGAGCTTCGTGATCCTCGCCGCCGACTACAAGAAGCAAACGGGCGGCAATCTTGTCGACGATGCCGATGTGAAGTTCGGCGCCCCGCCGCTGGTCAACGAACTGCTCATCGACGGAAAGGCGCAGGCCGCGCTCAACCTCTGGAACTGGGCAGCGAAAGCCAAAGTCGCGGGAATGACCCAGCTGACGTCGGTGCCCGATCTGCTCAAGGACCTGGGCGTCAGCCAGACCCCGCCGCTGCTCGGCTGGACCTTCTTCGACGACGTGGCGAAAGAGAAGAACAAGGAAATCGTTGCGTTCCTAAAGGCGTCCTTCGAGACCAAGCAGGCCCTGCTGACCGATGACGCGCTATGGGACAAGATTCGCCCGGTGATGAACGTCAAGGACGACGACGCCCTGTTCAAGCAATTGCGTGACGACTATCGTGCCGGCATTGTCTCGAGCTACGTCTACTCCGATATGGAGCCGGCCAAGCAGGCCTTCGCGCTGATGGCCCAGTACGGCGGCAAGGATGTCGTCGGTGACGTGACCGACCTCGACGACGGCACGTTCTGGAAGGGATTCCACAAATAGACTATCTGCCGGGCGGCGCGCCGCCGGCGCGCACCAAGACCAAACCGGCCCGCCGCGCACCAGGGGTGCGGTGGGAGCTGGTCAGCACGATCCTGCTGCTGGTGGTCTGGCAGGTGCTGGCGACGATCTTTCCCGGACGCCTGTTTCCCACACCTGTCGCCGTTGCAATCGAGCTGTGGACCGATCTCGTCGACGGCAAGCTGATCGTCGACATGGGAAAGACGCTGGAGCGTGCGGCAATCTCGTTTGTCGTGGCGATGACCATCGGCATTGCCATCGGCATCCTGTTCGGCCGCTCGCGCATTCTCGACCGGCTGTTTTCCAGTTGGGTGATCGTCGGTCTCAATCTGCCGGCCGTCGTCATCGCCATCGTCCTGTACATCTCGCTCGGGCTCAACGAGACGGCGATCATCCTCGCGGTGATCATCAACAAGGTGCCGCTGGTCATCACCACCATCCGGGAAGGCGTACGCAGCTTTTCACCGGACTATGACGAGCTCGCCCTGGCGTTCCGCATGCCGCTTCGGCGGCGGCTCAGGCTGGTCTTCATTCCGCAGCTCACGCCTTACGTGCTGGCGGCAGCCCGCACCGGGCTGGCCCTGATCTGGAAAATCGTCCTCGTGTTCGAGGTGCTGGGCAGCAGCGGCGGCGTCGGCTTTCGCATCAACACCATGTTCCAATTCTTCGACATGACAGGCATTCTCGCCTACACAACGGCGTTCATCCTCGTGGTGCTCGTCTTCGAGTATTGGGTCATGCGGCCCCTGGAGCACTACGTCTTGAGATGGCGGACGGACCGCGGCTGAACATCGACGTCGAGGAGAAGCGCTTCCCGAGCTCTGCTGCGCCATTGCTCGAGAACTTCCACGTCACCATTCAACCCTCGCAAGTGGTTGCGCTGGTCGGACCGTCGGGCGTTGGCAAATCGAGCCTGCTGCGGATGATTGCCGGGGTCGACGACGACTATTCCGGCTCGATCACCATCGACGGCGAGGCCGCCGGCACCACGCCGCCGGCCGGATTCGTATTCCAGGATGCCCGGCTCCTGCCCTGGCTGAGCGCGCTCGAGAACATCCGCGCGGTGCGTGAAGAGACGACCGAGGCGGAAGCTCGCGACTTCCTGGCGCGGGTCGGGCTTGCCGGCAGCGAGAATGCCTATCCGGCGCAATTGTCGGGCGGCATGCAGCGGCGCGTCGCGCTGGCCCGCGCCTTCTCGGTGAACCCACGGCTGCTGCTGCTCGACGAGCCCTTCGTTTCGCTCGATGCCCATCTTGTGGCCGACGTGCAGCGGGTGTTCGTGGACCTGATCCGCCAGACCCGCTCGACCGCCATCCTGGTGACCCACCTGCCCGCCGATGCAGCCAGGATCGCCGACCGCGCGATCGTGCTCGGAGGCCGTCCGGCGCGGATCATGGCCGACATCGAATTATCCCCGGCACGCGACATCCGCAGCGAGGAGCAGTTGCGTGCTCTTGCGCTGGCCATAGCGAACTACGACGAGGCTCCAAATTGACCGACGACGTCCCGGTGCTCGACATCAAGGACCTCAAGAAGTCCTATGGCAAGACGCAGGCGCTGAAGGGCGTGACGATGTCGATCGATCGCGCCGAAGTGGTCGGGTTGCTGGGGCCGAACGGTGCCGGCAAATCGACGCTGTTCCAGATTGCGGCCGGGTTGTTTGCTCCCAATAGCGGTAGCGTCAACCTGTTCGGTCTCGACTACCGGCGCAATGCCGCCGATATCCTGAAGCGGCTCGGCGTGGTGTTCCAGGCCCGGGCCATCGACCTCGACATGACGGTGCAGCAGAACCTCGGCTTTCACGGGGCGCTGTTCGGGCTCGCCGGGGCGACGCTCAAGACCCGGATCACCGAGGTGACCGACCTGCTCGAGATCGGTGACCTGCTGAAGAAGCCGGTGCGTACTTTGTCGGGCGGCAACCAGCGGCGGGTCGAGGTGGCCCGCGCCATGCTCAACGGCCCCGACCTGCTGCTGATGGACGAGCCCTCGACCGGGCTCGATACGGCGACGCGCGAGCTGCTCGTCGAACACATGCAGGTGGTCCGGCGCGAGCACCGCACCTCGATCCTGTGGGCAACGCATCTGGTCGAGGAACTCGACCGCGCCGACCGCATCATCCTGATGATCTCGGGCGCGGTGGTGGCCACCGGAACGCCGGCCGAGCTGATGCAGCGCACCGGCACCGACTCGCTGACCGGCGCCTATACGGCACTCACCGGCAGCAAGCCGGACAGCGCCAAGCCCGACTAACCAAGTACAGTGCGAGGCCGGATGTCCGATCCTGGCTATCGAATTTTCCAATGGCGGACCCGACTAGACTCGCTGCGACGCTTCACGGAGACGGCATGCGCACCTGGCAAATCCTTCTCGCTCTGGCCCTGATCCTGTCGTCGGCGCTGGGGCTTCTTGTCATGGCCGGCGGAGCGCGGGACCTCCTGTCGCCGCCGCTGCAGGCCGAACTCGCCGTGCAGGATTTCCCCACGCCGCCGGGCATGGCCGTCGATCCCGACAAGGTGGCGACCTACATGGCCAAGGAACTGCAGCAACGGGCGGATGACGACATCGCCATTCGCATGCTGCTGAAGCCGGATATCCTGGCACGGGTGAAGGATGTCGTGCTGCCGCGGCTGCTCAATGTCGTGGCCGTGCAGCAGATGCTGCACGATATCCCCGAACTCTCGGCTCTCGTGGACCTTGGATCGTTTCACCGCACGGTCAGCGGGTCGGTCACCAGCGCCGGTGCGGCAAGCGACGTGGCACTGACGGTCCCGGGAGCGCTGCTGGCGGTCGTTGACGGACAGAAAGTCAAGGTCACCAAGACCTCAACCGGGATGGCGGCTCTGGAACTCGGCGCCATGACGGCCGGCCAAAGCCACCAGATCACCCTGTGGCTGGACGATAGCGCAACGAGGACCGACCTCGGCCAATCCATCCTGCTCGGCGCCGCCGATGACCAGCGCGGACGTGTCCTGCTCTGGGGCGATCACGGCTGGTTCGGCGCCGATGTCGAAGCGCTGCGCTGGAGCCGCTGGCTGATCGGAGCGGATCTGGCGGCCGTACTGGCCTTCGGCCTCGCGAGCTTGATCCTGCCGCTGCTGAGCCGCCGGCAGAGCCGAACGCGGACGGTCGCGGCCCGGCCGACCAAACCAGCCTGATCAGCCCGACAGGTCCAGCCGACGCCATATATTGATCGCGCCTCAAGCACGCATCGCGTCAGACGACTGATGTCACTGCGGCTTAGCGGGGGTGACCGGGGCGGCTTCTTCGTTGAACGTCAGCATACCGGGTTCGAACTGCAGGATGCGCTCGCCGACGGTCGCGCCGCCGCCGGGCTGGCCGTTGGTGTTGACCTTGCTGGTCTGGATCTCCTGCGCCAGGGCCTCGGCCGTGTCTTTGGGGAGAATCTTCTTGCTGTCGATCTCACCCTGGACCTGCTTGCCCTGGGCGATCTCGCCCATCGCCTGTTTGACCTTGACCTGCAGGTCATCCGAATAGGGCAGTTGATAAGCGCGCGGCTGTCCCGATGGGAAATTGTTGGCATCGAGCGTTTGCAGCCACAAGAACACATTTCCTTTTTCGTGCTGCAGCGGATCGGGTTCGGTCACCTGGGCCCAGAGCATGCGGAAACTGACCGGTATCGGCCCGTCCGAGGGCAGGCCGCGCAATTCGCCGATGGCATTGTACGTCAATGGAATGAGCACGGCGGTTCCGACCGTCGCCAGCGCCTTGAAGAACCAGTGCAGCCGCGACAACAACAAGACATAGGCGAGGAGCGCCGTCACCAGTGCATAAGCCGCCGTCAGGGACAGGATCGTAAAGGTCACTGCTGAATCGCCTGCCCAGTCGTTACGTCGATCGGCCCGGTCGGCCCGGTGGCTGCTCCTCCGCCGCCCTCTTTCGAGCCGGACGACCGCGTCAGCTCCACGAGGCTTTTTGGCGTGGTATTGACGTTGATGACGTCCTGTCCCTTGAGGGTAAAGCGCACCGCCGTCTGCTCGTCGCCCGTCTGCTTCAGCTGCAGCGTGTTGTAGTAGATGACCTTGACCGAGGGGTTGAGCTTTTCGACCTTCACCTGCACCGGCAGCGGAGCCGCGCCGTTGGCGATGTAGTGCACGACGTTGACGACATATTCGCCATCCTCCAGGCCTCGCAGGGTGACGATTTCCTGGTTCAGCGGATTCTGGATTTCCTTGCCGTCGACCAGGATCGTGTCCTTGAAATTCCCCCGGTCGTCGCGATCGAGGTGCATCAGGCCCGCTTCCTTCTGGTTGTACCAGACGATGTTGCCGGCCGGATCCTCAACATAGGTATCCACGTCGTCGGGGTTGTTGTCCGGCCAGGTGACGGTGATCAGCATGTCGGCCTTGACCACCACATTGCCCTGGTCGGCCGGCTTGTTGATCATCGCGAATGCGATGAAGAACATGAAGGTGATGGCCTTCAGCGAGTTGAACAGGAGGGCCGAGAAGATCTCGAACTCGGGTTCCTGTTCCTCCTCAAACATCGCGCTCGCCCCGAGCCAACAACGGCAGCAGGGATACTTCTGTGAAGCTGACCGCGGTCTGGCTGATGTCGGTCACCAGGGCATCGGCAACGTTGTATTCGAGCCGCAGCAGGATGCCGCCGATCAGCCCGGCAATCGTGGTCAACAGCGACACGGCCATGCCCGCGATCATTTGCTGCAACGCACCGCGCAACGTGTCGACGTCGAAGCTCGACAGGTCGCCCATCGAATTCAGCATCAGGACGAAGCCGACCATCGTGCCCAGCATGCCGAGCTTGTAGAGTAGATCGGTGCCGTAGGTGCCGATCTTGGTGCGCCGACGAAAGCTCGCGCCCAGGCTCGATATCAGCAGATGCGCATTGCCCTCGACTTCCGACGGGTGCTCGCGCGACCGGATCACGTCGGCGACGTAGCGGTCGATCAGTCCGCCGTCCCGCGGAAGACTGGGCAGCCGCGTCGCCCCGGCCAGCATGTCCTTGATCTCGAGCGCACGGCGGTATTCCCGCGACAGCTCCACCAGGATCCACAGACAGTGACCCGAGAAGCCGACGTAGAGGACCGCGATCAACACCGTGATCTTCGACTTGTCGGCGCCGAACAGATAGTTCAACAGCCCGTAGTCGTAGGCCACGACAGTGGCGATCGCGATCAGCGCCATCAGCAGCACCCATCTGAAGACCGCGTCGTAAGCACCATTGCGGCCCGGTGCCATGACTGCATCGGCGAGGAGTTGCGCCATCGTCTGTCCTTATCTGTAGCCGCCGGGGGTTTCGCGACGGCGAAACACCCAGGGTTCTTCGAATTTCACGCCCGGCTGCCACAGTCCGACGCCCGCTGTGATCGCATCGGCCATTGCAGCATCGTAGTCGGTGGATTGCTCATCAAAGGCGAGCGCCATCCCGGCCTTGACCATGTCGGCATTCAGGTCCTCGCCACCACTCTCGCAAACGCCATAGCGGCGGCCGAACGGGTCGGGATCCCCCTTGTAGGTGCAGGTCACTTCTCCGCGACCGGCCAACAGCTGCAGATACCGGAACGCCACGTCATAGCAGCCCCAGAGTTGGCCGTTGAGCTGGCAGGTCTGCTTCTGTTCCGGGGCGTCGATGCCCCACAGGATGACGCGCTGCGTGCCGAATTTCAGGATGTCGGCGTCGAGCACCTCGGGCGTTCCGCTGATCCCGGTGGCTGTCGACTGAGCCTGGGCAGGACTCGTCGGTGCGGCGCACATCACGCCCCCGGCGAGCACCGCTATTGAAAGGGCCAATGTCCAGGATTTGCGAATGCGGGGGAGGCGACCTTTATCACAAGGCATGAGCATGCCCTTTCAAGAGCAGGAGAGACCAAGAATGCGCGTGGCAACGGCAGCGGCGGCCCTGGTCCTGTTGACGGCGAGTCCGGTCTTTGCGGATGAGGTCGCCGACCTGATCTCGGGCAAGCTCAAGGCATGCCAGGGCTGCGACCTGCATGGCGCCAACTTCAAGAAAGCCGACCTCTCCGGGGTTGACCTCACCGGTGCGAACCTGACGGACGCCACCTTCCACCGCGCCAAACTGCGCGGCGCGATCCTCACCGACGTCAAGGCCATCGGCACCAACTTCAACCTTGCCGACCTGACCCTGGCCAAGATGGCCAAGGGCGACTTCACCCGGTCGATGTTCTACGGGGCGCGGATGTCGGGCGTGGACCTTTCGTCTGCCAACCTGACCGAGACGCGGATGCAGCAGGTGCAGATGACGTCGGCGAAGTTGCCCGGCGCGGTGCTGGACCGGGCTCTCGTCCATGACGCCGTGCTCAACAACTGCGATCTCAGTGGAGTGTCGTTTCAGGCGACGAACCTCGAGCGCACCAGGCTTGCACATGCCAAATTCAATGGCGCGACGATGTACGGCGTAAGCCTCCTCGATTCGGCTGATGGCGGCGCCGACTTCTCGGGCGCAACGATTGCGCAGACCGATTTTCTCCACGCCGACCTGCGCGGGGCAAAATTCGACGGCGCCAAGGTCTCGGCCAGCCGCTTCACCACGGCGGCCACCGACGACAGCACGTTCACCGGGGCGGTGTTGACCAACAACTTCATGCCCGACGGTCGCCTGCAATCTCAGGGCCCTTCGGACGGCGAATAGGGCGGGTTTACCAGCTCCATCCGGGTCTTCGATTCGTAGTAGCCCTTGTTGACCTGCTGGGTGTCGGGGCTAAGGGCTTCCTGGCCCTTCTTGCGCAGGTAGCTCGCCTCGATCAGCACCTTCTGGCCACTGCCGTCCGGATTGATGCCGGTGCAGCGCTGGTGGGTGAACTGCCCGCCGACCTTTTGCTCGCCCTCCTGCATCGGGATGTCCTGGCAGTCGAGGTTCCAGGATCCGAACTGCCCCTTGAGATTCAGCGCCAGATAGACTGCACCCGCCCGGTCGTGGTTGCTGGCGCGGTCGTCGGTGACGATGCGGATACCTTGAGAGATGCCCTTGTCGTCGACGAGGATCGAGACGACGACGGGGTGTGCATAGACCGAGGTGCCCCCCGCGAGGGCGCGGAACTCGAGCTCCAAGGCGCGGGCGATGTAGTCCTTCTCATCGTCGTAGGTGAAGGCGATCTCGCGCAGTCCCGATGCTTCGGGGGGGCATTGCGCCCAGTCCGCGAAGCTCTTGAGCTCGATCGACATCGGGCCGCCATTGGTGCCGCAGGCAATGATCGCGGTCACGTTGTCCGGCACATCGGTTACGGGCTTGCCGAGCGGCACGTTCCAGATCGTGAAGGTGGGCTCGATGCTCAGAGTCTGCTTTGACGCGTTGCCAGGCGCTGGCGCCGCAGCGCTACCGGGTCCAGCGGCCGCGGGAGCGCCGGACTCCTGCGCGGCGACACTGCCGGCGAGGCCTGCCGCCAGGAGGAGCAGCAGCATTCCGCGAATCCATTTTGTGCCCCGCCGCGGCATCAGTTGCCCTCGAGGTACGAGCAGGACTTGCCGGCCGACTTATCGAAGTACAGCGCGCATTCCTCGTATGTGGGCTTGCCGTGGCCGACGACGTATTTTTCGAGATAGGCGATCAGATCGACCATCTGACGTTCGCTGAAGGTCTTGCCCATTACCGGCTGCTGATCAGCGGCGAAGTCGGATAGGCGCTTGCCGGAGCAGCGGTCGTCCTTGTAGCTGACGCTATCGTGGTAGGGCATCTGCGTCCCGGGGATGCCGCACCGGATCACGTCGTAGAGGCCCTGCGCATCGAGCTTGGTTTCGCGCAGATTGGCACCCTGCACATGCACCATGGGATTTGTTCCAGTTTGCCCGTCACCGGGCCAGCCGTGGCAATTCACGCAGACGCCGACGCGCTGGTAGACGAGCCTGCCCTTTTCCGGATCGCCCTGGGTGAAGTCCGGCTTGGCAATGAAGTCCGCCAGCACCGCGGAGCTCAGGCACAGCAACGCGGACACGCCGAGAACCACAAGTTTCAGAGCCTGGATCATCAGGTCTTCGTCTCGACATCGGGGCCGCGGGCCTAGTGCGGAAGGCCGTAGTTCGGCTACGGCCAACAAGTCCAAGGGGGCCAGGCAGGTTTCCCCGCCCGGCCCAGTTTCACACGTTTCAGAGGCCGAAGATCCACACGATGTTGGCGGTCGACTTGTTCGCCAACTCAGGATGATCGAAGGTCGCAAGACCGGGGCCGCCACCCACGATGGCAATGTATTCCTTGCCACCCGCGGTGAAGGCGATGGGCGAGCCCTGGAACCCGGTGCCCACGTTGATCGACCACTTCACCTCCAGCGTCTTCGCGTCATAGGCCGCGAAGGTGCCGTCGAGCGAGCCGGCCCACACCAGGTCGGGGGTCGCCATGACACCGCTATACATCGGGAACGGCGTCGGCTGCTTGGCGACCTGCTTGCCGGTGGTCACGTCGATGGCGTTGACCGAGCCGGTCTGCACGCCGTTGTTCGTGCTGGTGCCGCCCTGGAAGATCTGGCCAGGATGCACGTCGCCCGGAGCAACGGTCTTCACCGCGAGGTTGGAGCACCCTTCGATGCCGACCGCATAGGCGATACCGAGCGTCGGGTTATAGCCCGTCGGGAAGAAGTTGGAGCCGCCCTGGAGATTCGGGCAGGTCGTCGCCTTGGCCCCAGCGCGGTCGATCTTGCCTTCCGCGTAGGTCTGCAGATCCTTGCTCGGATCATACTCCAGCGGCTTGCCCGTCTTGGGGTCGATGCCCTTCGTCCAGGTCAGCTTGGTGACGTACTGGGCCGACTGGATGTAGGCGCCGTTCGTGCGGTCGAGATCGTAGAAGATGCCGTTGCGGCCGAAGTGCGCGAGAACCTTGCGGTCCTGGCCGTTGATCTTGGTGTCGACCAGCAGTTGCGGTCCGACCTCGTCATAGTCGTGATAGTCGCCGGGCGTGTACTGGAAGTACCACTTCAGCTTGCCGGTATCGGCATCCAAAGCGACGCTCGAGTCGGTGTAGAGGTTGGCGCCCGGACGATACTCGGGGTCGAACATCGGCACCGGGTTGCCCGTGCCCCAGTAGATGGTCTTGGTGTCGGGCTCATAGGAACCGGTAACCCACATGCCGCCACCGCCGGTCTTCCAGCAATCGGGGTTGCCCGACTGATCGCACTTCCAGGTCTCGGACCCCGGCTGGCCCTTGTCCGGAACAGCGTACCAGCGCCACACTTCGTCGCCGCTGTCGACCTTGAGCGCAGCAAGATAGCCGCGCGTCGCCCAGTCACCGAAGGACTGGCTGACAAGCACCTTGTCGCCAACCACCAGCGGCGCGGCGATGAAGCCCTCGCCGTTCTTGCCGACCTGCTTGTCCCAGACCACGTCGCCCGTTTCGCTGTCGCAGGCGACCACATGCCCGTTGCCGAGCGGAGTGATCACAAGCTTGCCGGCGAGCGCGAGACCGCGGTGCGCGATGATTTCGGGATTGGTGGCGTCCTTCTCCATCCCGGTGTCGCACGTCCAGACCAGTTTCGCGGTCTTGCCGTCCGAGACGTCGAATTTGTAGGGCGTGCCCCACGGGTCAGAGACATAAAGGAAGCCGTTGTCGGCCAGCGGCGTGGTTTCGACCGCACCGACGCCGAAGCCGCCCGGCTCAGTTCCGCCGATCGGCGCCGCCGTGACGACGTGCAGGCCAGAAACGTTGCTGGCGTTGATCTGGTTGAGGGTCGAGAACCGATTCGAGTTGTAGGTCTTTCCGACCATCAACCAGTTGCCGGCCTCGGCATCCGATCCTGCGTTCAACAGACGGTCGGGTGTCACGTCATCCGCCCACGCCGCCGCCGCGCCTAGAGCCAGGACTGCGGCGCAGACCCCGGCCATTAATTTCGCCATTCTCATTGAAGCTCCTCCCTGAGAGAACGATGCGACACACATCTGTTCAAGGGAAAGTTGGCACCCAACGCCCCCGGCTAGTCCAATCCTCAATATAAGAACATCCTAATTCGCATCTGAACTCGGACCGGGATGAGCGCCGGCATTGGGGCAACGAGGACTGCCTCAAATACGAACTGGCGCATCGCCGCCCCGCGATGCGCCAGATCGTTATTCTACACAAGCCGATGCTGCCTCGGTCAGGCGACGAGGTAAACGCTGCGTGCCCCCAATGACCTCAGGCCTTCTTTCCCCACTGGCGGACGAACAGGAAGCGCACGATGCCGAGGAACGTCAGGACCCCTCCCGCGCCCAGCGCGTACCAGTAGCCCATCAGCAGGTCCGCGGTCATCTTGAGCTTGGCGCCCGTCGACGGCTCGATGACGTTGCCTCTGCCAATGAACTTGGCGCCGGACGCCGCGGCCTTGAGGGTGCCGATTTCGTAGGCCAGTCCCGCCGCCATGGCGTAGGACAACCCAACCAGCAGAATGATGATCATCGCCCAGGAGACGTTGATCGGGCCAAGCCGCAACCGCTTCTTCCAGAACAGGCTGGCCAACAGGCCCAACATGCAGACGACCAAGTACACCCACATGAAGCCGGCAAAGACCTGCGGGAACGGCATCTCGAACGTCGATTCGTCGACGTTGCCCGCCACCTGCGCTACCGCGTCGACGCCCCATGGGTGCAAGACCATATCGTTGTCGCCGGGGATGACGGCGATGTCTGCACTCCACCACGGCTGGAACCACGAATAGAGCATGAAAGCGGCGCCGGCGACGACCAGGACGCGGAAGATCCACTCCAGTATCCCTGCACTGCTCCGAGTCGTGCTTGTCGCGCCTGCCACTTCCGTCTGTGCCATTATACCCCCGCTCGGACCCGCAATCAGGGGCCTGGCTGTCATCTGCTTGTGAATTTGAACCGACCCCGGCGACTGGCCGGGAATCCTCAAGGGGATGCTAGCAGCGCCACTTTAGGAAAAGCCAATGAAGGCTATTGGCATTCCTACCTTGCCAGCGCGGACCGCGGCCTCAGGCGCGGCGTGGCATCTCGATGACCTGTCCGAGCTGCGGCAGTTCCTCCACATGATCGAGGAGATTGGCCTGGCGGTACTCGTCGCGCGCATAGGCGACGATCTTGTTGAAGATGCTGGCATAGGCGCCCAGCGACAACAGGTGCTTGGGCATGGCCAGGACGATCCGGCGCGACAGGCCGTCGAGCTGGAAGTAGCGCATTTCCCGGGAAATACTGTCGGGGAGTCCCGGGAGCAGCGACAGCGGACAATGCGTCGTCGCGAGGCCGGCCGCCACGAGGTCGACTGCGGCGGCGTAGGTCATGGCCGAGAAGGTGGGCGTCGCGGCCGGGAGGCGGTGACGGTACCACTCCTCCGATTTGCTGCGCAGCGGGACGTTGGTATCGATCTCGACATAGTGCGCCAGCGAGCCGCTCAACGGTCGCGGCGAGTTTCCCGGAGTGAGGGCACGCTCGATCTCGGCATAAGGCACGGACCTGGACACCGCCCAGACCACTGGCTCGACGAACAGCTCGCTGACCGCGAGCGAGCTGCGATCGTCGGCGATCGCTTCCTCATTGACGATGACGCAGTTGAGCTGATGCAGGCGCAATTGCTCAACCAGCTCGCTGCTGGTCAAGGCAAAGCGCAATTCGAATTTGGCAAAGCCCGGAGTCGCCGAGGCGATACGGGCCGCTGCGGCAATGAACGGACCGCGAAGCGTTGGCGGCACGCCCATACGCAGCGTCACCGTATTGTCGACGTAGCGCTTCTGATGCTCGCTGACCGCCTGGTCCAGCCGGCGAAGCATCTCTTCGGACAACTTGAACCAATACTCTCCCGACGGCGTCAGGCTGATGATGCCGGTGCGATTTCGCTCGATGAGTTGGGCGCCAAGCTTTTCTTCCAGCTTGCCGAGTTGCTGCGAGATCGATGGCTGCGACAAGCCCACCCGTCGTGACGCCTTGGTGATGGAACCGGCGACGACGACGGCCTGAAAGATCTGCAGCTGCTTGAGAGTGATATCCATGCCCGACATGTGGTCATATGACCACAATGCCTCGAATAGGAGAACCCAATATAAGGTCGTAGTTGTCGCAGATGCAGCGGGATCGATCCGCACTCTCGGCCCGCATCGCGCCCGGGAACGTCGCAATGAATTCCCGGGACTCTCGATCCGGAGTAAAACAAGAATGAAATTCCAGCCGGGCTATGACTATCCGCTGTGAATCGTCCGGCGCAGCCGCCGGATGCCGAAAAAGACAATAACGATCACCACCGGTGCGAGTACGGTTAGCAACGTCGGCTTATCGATGGGGACAAACTCATGCAGTCCCTCGGCGACATAGCCGAGTATTCCAAGCGAATAGTATGAGATGGCGATGATCGAGAGGCCCTCTACTGTTTCCTGCAGCCGGTAATGACTTTGGGCGGTGCGGGAAATCGTATCCAGAACCTCCTGATTCTGGGTCTGGATCGAGACCGTGATGGTTGCGTTGAGCAGTTCGATCGAGCGCTGCACCTTGGTCGCCAGTTCGGTGAGCCGTTTCTCCATGGCGCGACAGGTGGCCAGCGCCGGCTGTACCCGATTGTCGAGATAGCGCTGGATCGTCGTCGATTCGCCGATCGCCGACTCGTCCAGCCGCCCCAGCCGCTCGGCGATGATCTGCCCATAGGCCTGGGTGGCGGCAAAGCGAAAGCTGGTCTCTTCGACGGCCCGTCCGACTTCAACGGACAGGGCGTGCAAGGCCTCGAGCGAATGCCGGTGCGCCGCCGGGGTCGACCCTTCGCCGATGCCGGCCATGCTCGCCGCAAGACCCTGCTCGTAGCGCTGCACGCGACCGCCGACCTGACGCGCCACCGGCAGGCCGAGAAGTGCAAAGCATCGGTAGGTTTCGATCTCCAGCAGGCGGCGCACGATCACCCCACGGCGCTGGGCGCCGCAACTGCGGGCCGCGACGACGAAACTCACGAAGCGGTCGGCGTCGGGCACGAAGTCGGTCGCGATGCGCGCCCGGCCGGCATAGATGCCGGAATGACAGAGGCTGTTCTCCGCAAGCTGCGCCAGCCGCGCGGGGTCGATCAAGTCGTCGTCGATCACGTCGACGCGCGTTGCCGACACCAGGGCCACGTTGCCATGCAGCTCGAGCCCGATGTCCCTGGGCCAGGGGTTGGTGTCGCCAAGCGGCGATTTCCACGTCAACGTCGCGAACTCGTTGTGCATCTCCCAGATGACGTTGTGCCCCTCGCGCTTGAACTCGAGCTGGCGCGCCGAGCCGAGGTCATTGCCGGGGATCTTCGCGAGCTCGGCCATTTGGCTCTGCAGGAGGGCCAGATCCGATCCCCGATCGGCGCTGATGAAAGCGACGCGGCGGATGGTTGCGGGGCCCGCGAGAGGCGGCACGGGACGCGCGTGGGTTTCGGCGTGGATGAGCCGGCGATTGACGTGCTCGGTCCAGCCGAACGGGAGCGGATTCGCATCGGTGTCGGACATCGCAGCTCCCTCGGGACGACGGTCGGATGCGGGACCCGTCGCTAGCACTTGGCTCGGGAGGTCCGCCGGCTCGCCGCCACCGAACGAACCAGTGCGCCATCCGGGCCGACCGCTCCGCCGTACAGCGCAAAAAGACGTCTTCGCATCGTGCTTTCCTCGTTGCCCAGACCCGATGCTGGCAGACGTGGGCCGGCGGCGGCACAATGCTCAATATTGCGATTCCGGAAGCATCGACCGAGCATCGGACAATCTGCTCCGAGGTGAACAAGAGTCCTGCCTCGGGTAGATGGCACTGGCCCGCGTTCCAATGGTCAACATTGGAAAGTCCGAGGACGCATCCCCCTAGCTTCCCGATCGAGGAGCCAGAGGATGGATGACATTGCCGCAAAGCTGGCGCTGGCGCTGGCAGGGCCGGACTCGGCCGGCAACCCGCCGGCAGCCGGCCGGCGCAGCACCGCGGCGAGCCGGCGACGCAGCGAGGTGACCGTGCACCAGCTGCGGGTGTTCTGGGCCATTGCGCATTCCGAAACGCTCACCAAGGCGGCCAAGCAGCTCGGCCTCGCCCAGCCCTCGCTGTCGCAGCAGCTGAGCAAGCTCGAATCGACGGTCGGTGCGCAGCTGTTCCATCGCCGCTCCGGCGAGATGGTGCTCACCGAGGCCGGTAGTTACCTGATGCCGCGTGCCGAGCACGTACTGCGCGGCATGCGCGAAATCGAGGATGGCCTCAGCCAGTACAGCGCGGGCAAGCGCATGACCGTGCGCATCGCCGGCATCACGTCGGCGCTCAGGGTCATCCTCCCGGCGGCTCTCCGCCAGGTGCAGGATCTGCACCCCGCGGCTGACTACGACATCCAGGAGAGCGCCCCCACCGATGTGCTGGAGATGCTGTACGGTCGGCGCATCGGGGTCGGCCTCGTCGCCGCCAATTCCATCGCGGAAGCCGCCGTCGGATTCTCGCAGGTGCCGGTGGTGGATGACCCCTATGTGCTGGTGGTGCCTGCCCGGCTGAACCTCGACGGCATCGAGGATCCGGCACGCCAGCTGCCGGCGGAGGATTTCGCCCTGCTCAACCGCTCCATTCAGTTCATCTTCGGCACCCAGCACGCCAAGCGCGTGGAAGACTGGTACGACCAGATGCTGCCCGGCCACCGCGTCGCCGCGCAGTGTCGCAGCTTCGAACTCGCCGTGAGTCTGGTGCGGGTGGGGACCGGCGTGTGCCTCGCTCCGGCGCTGTCGACGGTGATGGACGGCGACGTGCCCGACGGACTGCGGCTCTATCGGGTGGATATCGAGCAGCGCCGCATCGTGGCACTGGTGCCCTCGCAGTACCGTCGGCTGGAACCCTATTCGACACTGCTCGACCGCCTGCAGCGGGTCGGGGCAGAGACCAGGTTGCCGGCGATCCTGCCGACCCCGCCGTTCCTCGATGGGACAGCGCTCTCCAATCCTGGCCAAAACCACTCTGTTCTCCAGCCGATGGGCCGGGCCTGACGTGCGGACGGATTATAGAGCAGTCTTCTTGTTGGCTCGGCGGCGGCGTGCCGCCCGCCACAGTTTGGCCCGATGCGTGGATCGAGATGGTGGGCGACGCTGCTTCCGGGAGGATACGCCGATGCGCCTTGCCGCTGTGGTTCTGATCGCCCTGCTCTCCTTCGGGCCGGCCTTGGCTGACGACGCGGGTTTCCGGCCGCTGACGGACTGGCGTGCCTGGCGCGGCACGGCCATTCCCTCGCAATGGGTCATCAATGACGGCGTGATCGAGCACCAGCCGGGCGGCGGCGACCTCGTCAGCGTCGAGACCTTCCGCAATTTCGAACTGCGGTTCGACTGGAAGATTTCCCCCGGCGGCAATTCCGGCGTCATCTACCGCAGCAGCGAGGACTTCGCGCTCCCCTACAGCAGCGGGCCCGAATACCAGGTGCTCGACAATGCCGCGGCGGAAGGTGGCAACGATCCATTGCAGCAGGCGGCGGGCTGCTACGGCCTTTATGCTCCCGCAGCCGCTGCCAAGCCGGCGGGCGAATGGAACAGCGCCAGGATCGTCGTCGACGGCAACCACGTCGAGCACTGGCTCAATGGGCAGAAGGTGGTCGAGTACGAGATCGCCTCAGCCGACTGGAAACAGCGTGTCGCAAAGAGCAAATTCGCTGCCTGGCCCGAATACGGCACCATTGCCAGCGGCCATGTCGACCTGCAGGATCACGGCAGCGCCGTCACCTACCGCAATCTCATGATCAAGGTGCTTCCCGATTGAGACGGCCGATGCACGACATAGGTGCGGCAGGCCCCCCGAACGTGGCATGACAGTGGCATGAAGCTGCCCATCCTGTTCGCCGCCGCCATCGTGGCGCTTGCGGCTCGTCCCGCTGCTGCCCTGTCGCTGACCGCAAACCAGGTGGGCGAGATTTACTGCGCCGCCCGCCTCAGTGGCGACATGGCACCGGTCCTCGCGATCCTTACACCCGAGCTCGCGGCGCTTGTCGCCCGGCACCTGCCCCAGGGGGCCGATGCGGCCACGGCGATCCCGTGGCAAAGCAGCGCCGACTACGCCAACACCTGCATGCCGGTGGGCGCCAGCGGCACCCTCGATACGCCCGAGATCGTCATCGCCTTTGGCTACGACGACCCAAACAAGGCGCAGTACGCCGATAAGCTGGTGACGCGCTTCGTCGACCAGCGCCTGCGCATCGACGACATCGAATACGCAACCGGCGGCACGCTGCGCGAAAAACTCGGCAAGGGTCCGTAGAGCAGCCCGCGAGCCGAGAGCATCCCGGTCGGCGGGCCATGTCGATCAAGCACAGACGAGGATCAAAGCGCCCACACTGCAGGCCGCAATCGCGGCGACCCAGCTACCCAGCGCGAAGCAGCTGACCAGCGCGGCCGCGCCGCAACAAAGCGCAGCGATCTCGGGAAGCCTGGATATCAACTGGAGCACAGCGGTCTCCACCTCTTCAGCAGCTTGGACTCAAGCCGACAGCGCTTCCAGCGGCTGTTCCTGCAGGCGGATCAGGCGACGCTCCATGTGCTCGGCGATATCGCCGCGATAGCGCCCCATGCGGAAGCCGTGCTGAATCGCCTCGATTTCGGACATGCGCCGACGATAGTCCTTCGGGTTTTCGCCCTCGAACCGCTCGTAGTGCACCACCGGCCAGCCTTCAGCTTCCAACTTCATCTCCATCGAACCGATGACTCGATGGCGGTAGCTAAAACCATCGAGATTAGATGGCGTTGAAGGCTTGGTTAGAAGTTGGAGAGAACCGTCAGGCGGCGGGGGCGGGCTGCGACGACATCATGTAGCCGATGCCGCGCACCGTCTGGATCAGCGACGGCGTGCCCTCCGGCCCGTCGATCTTCTGGCGCAGATAGCGCACATAGACATCGACGATCTTGGTGCCCGGGTCGTAGCCATAGTCCCACACGCTGTTGAGCAACCGCTCGCGGCTCACCACCCGATCCGGATTGCTCATCAGGTAGTGCAGCAGCTCGAACTCGCGCACCGTCAGGGTGATCTGCACCCCGTCCTTGATGACGCGGCGCGATTGCGGCTCGAGGCTCAGCCCGCCGATCCTGAGCGGCTGTTCGACGCTCGGCGCCGCCCTGCGGCGTTGCAGCGCACCGATGCGCGCCAGGAGCTCGTCGAAGGCGAAGGGCTTGGTGAGGTAGTCGTCCGCTCCGCCTTTCAGGCCCGCGATCTTGTCCTGTAGCGTGTCGCGGGCGGTGAGCATCAGGACATAGACGCTGCGGCCTTCCCCGCGCAGCTGGCGGCACAGTTCGAGTCCGTCGAGATGGGGGAGCATGCGATCGAGGATCAGCAGGTCAAACTCGTCGCTGCGGGCGCGCTCCAGCCCATCCTGCCCGTCATTTTCCACGGCGACCTGGTAGCCCTCGGCCACAAGCCCGCGCTCGAGGAACGAGGCGATGCGCGGATCGTCCTCGATCACCAGTATCTTCATCTGGCGGTCCTCTCCCCAGCCGGCAAGACAATGCTGAGCATCGCGCCTCCTTCAGCCCGGTTGCTCAAGCCGATCGTTCCGCCGTGACGTTCGACGATATCCTTGGCGATGGCGAGCCCGATGCCAAGCCCCGAGGACAGGCCGTCCGCCTGATCCTTGCCGCGGAAGAAGCGCTCGAAGACGCGCGGCAGGTCAGCCTCGTCCACGCCCGGCCCCTCATCGGCAATGGCGATGCGCACGCTCTTTTCCTCGCTGGCGCTTTCCACGGTCACCGTCGTCCCCGGCGGCGAGTGTTTGATGGCATTGTCGAGCCCGATGATGAGCGCCTGTTTCAAGCGCCGGAAATCGGCGTCGATGTGGCGCCCGCCGGCGCCGCGCAAGACGGTGACCGTGACCTCGCGCGGCGAGGCCAGCATGCGGGCCTCCTGAGCCGCCGCCGCAACCACCTCGTCGAGCGAGATGTCGGCCGTCACGAAGGGGTGATCCTCGGCGGTCGAGCGGGCAAATTCGAGCAGGTCCTCGAGCAGCTGGCCGAGTTCGGACGCCTGGCCCCGGATCCGCTCGAGCGATTCGCGCAGCATCGCGATATCGCCGGTGCCCCGCAGGGCCACGTCGGCCTCGCCGCGAAGGATGGTCAGCGGGGTACGCAGCTCATGGCTGACATCGGCAAGGAATTGCCCGCGGCGGCGATCGACTTCGCGCAATTGCTCGTTGGCGCTGCGCAACTGCGTGGTGCGGGCCTCGGCCTCGGCGGCCAGCTTCTCGGTCGCTGCGGCAAAGTTGCGGCGCTGCTCGCTGGCGGCGGTCGCGACCACCGTCAGGCTGTGCGAGAGCGGCTCGAAATCTCCCATCGCGCCCACTGCCGGCGTATCGGGCTCGCCTCCCGCAATGGCGCGAGCCCGCGCACTCAGCTGGCCGAGCGGCAAGACGATCGCTCGCCACAGCCCGATCCCGAGGCCCCCGATCGCCAACAGCCCGAGCACACCAATCGCACCGGCCGCGATGACGAAATAGCTGCGGCTGGTCTCCGCCTTGCCGACCTCGGCGGCGAGCTTGGCATTCTCGCCGTCGACGGCGGAGCTCAGCACCGGCTGCAGTTCATTGGCGAGGCGGAACGAGACGGTGCTCTGGTAGGCGGAGTTGCTCTCGCTCGACCCGCTGCGGCGCATCGAGAGCACGGTGTTCATCGCCGCATCAATGGCGTGGTAGAGTTCGACCAGCCGGCGTGCCCCCTCGATGTCGGGAAGCTCGTTGGCGACCTCGTCCATGTCGTCCAGCGTGGTGATTTCGGTGCGCGTGGCCTGCGTCAACCGCGCCAGCTCGCGCTCCATGTCGATGCGAACGTTGGCGAGATCTTCGTCGCGGCCGCGGCCGAACAGCAGCGTCTCGGCGGCCTGCTCGCCGTAGTTGCCGGCGCTCGCCGACAGCTGGTTCAGCACCGCGAGCCGGTCGCTGATCGCCGCGATGCGCCGCGCGCTATGATCGGACGTGGAGAGCGCCATAGCCAGCAGGGCGATGAGCGCCAGCGCCAGACCCGAACATATCGCAACGAGCACGAAGACGTGCCGGCGCACTGCCATGTCGGCTCCTCCCGTGCAGCGACTATCCCTAACGCCTCGCAGCGGCTTGTGGAAAGTCCGAAGGCGCCACATTGCGAGAGCAGCCGCGGCCGTCGATCGCGGTCCAGCCTCGCCGGGACGCGCATGAGCTAAGGAATGGGGCAGGACTTCCGCAGGCGACAGCGTGGGCACGGCCAAGAAAAGGCCCGCGGCGCACTTGAAGCGACCCTGGGCGCTTGTGTCCCGCCATGCCGGACTGGAGGGCGTTCGCTTGCACGACATGCGCCACTACTTTGCGGCGTTCGGGGGCGAGGCCGGGAACGTGCGCCCGGCCTCGTGGCCTGCGCGACGAGTTGGAGTGCGGCAATCCAGCCCTCCGTCCGATCTGCCAGCGTCGTCAGATCAGCAGAGGACAGACCCAGCCATCGTGCCGTTGAAGTATTGGGCGATGTCGTCGGAAGTGAACCGCAAATCCGCAGACGGCCGTCACCGTGGCGCCGATGAAGGTCCTGAGGATCGATCGGCGGTTCGAGGCGTCGCCGGAACGTGACTTCCTTTCGTCGTAGGGGGCGAGCGACATCGCGGACTAGGCTGAGCAGGCAGACGCCCGGTTCCTCGCTGCCTGAACTTGAGCGTGCGCCTGCGCTCCCGGCAGCGTATTCTCCCCACAGCATTCCGCGGGGCCGCCCAGATCGATGGCAAATCCACTGATCGCAACAAAGCTGCACGTGCCTCGGCTGCGCGCGGACATTGTCCATCGCCAACGTCTGCTCGAATTGCTGGACCAAGGGGCGCAAGCCCGGCTGACGCTGGTGTCGGCCCCGGCGGGGTTCGGCAAGACGACGCTGCTGGTCGACTGGCTGGCGACACGCAGGACCAGCGGGCGGAGCGTGGCGTGGGTTTCGCTCGACCAGACCGACAACGAGGCCGCTGCTTTCTGGGCGCACCTCATTGCCGCGCTTGGCGGGGCCGCAAAAGAGCTGGGGCAAGCGCTGCCGGTGCTCCTTCCAACCCATCAACCGCCCGACCGCAACACCACGGTGGGTTTGCTGAATGCTCTTGCCGCCATCGGCGGCGACGTCGATCTGGTTCTCGACGACCTTCATGTGATCGAGGACACTGCCCTCTTCGAGGAACTGACGTTTTTCATTGAGCACCTTTCGGACAATATTCACGTGGTTCTCGGCACCCGGGCGGATCCGGCGTTGCCGCTTGCGCGACTGAGAGCACGCGGAGAACTGACCGAAATTCGCACTGCCGATCTGCGCTTTCGCCCAGAGGAAGCTGCGAGCTATTTTGCCGACACCGCGCACCTGGTCCTCGGCGCCGGCGAGGTCGAGAAGCTCGAACAGCGCACCGAGGGCTGGATTGCGGCGCTGCAGCTCGCTGCCGTGTCGATGCGAGGGCGCGGCGACATCGACGCGTTTGTTGCGAATTTTGCCGGGAGCGACCGCTACGTCGTGGACTATCTGGTCGAGGAGGTGCTCAGGGAGCAGCGGGAGGAGATCCGGGAGTTCCTCTTTGGAACCGCGGCACTCGGGCGTTTCAGTGCCGAGCTCAGCGACGTCATTTTAGGGCGCTCGGACAGCCGCGCGACGCTCGATGCGCTCTACCAGAAGAACCTCTTCATCGTGACGCTCGATGACCGGCGACAATGGTACCGCTATCACCATTTATTCGCGGACGTGTTGCAAGCCCACATGCCGCCGTCCGAGCGGGATCGGCTGCCCGAACGACACCGGCAGGCAAGTCTGTGGTTCGAGCAGCACGGAGATCGCGACGAAGCGATTAGGCACGCTTTGGCAGCACCGGATTTCGAACTCGCGGCGGCATTGATCGAACGTGCCGTGCCGGAAATGGCGCGACGTCGGCGTATTGCGATGCTGCGTTCTTCGATCGAGGCCCTGCCCGACGCGCTGGTTCGTACACGACCGGCGCTGAGTATCGGGCTGGCCGGCCCGTTGCTGACGGCCGGGATCACCGAAGGCGTGGCCGAACGTCTCGACGATGCCGAGAGGCGATTGCGTGCTTCGGGTGACTCGGCCCTGCAGCAGTTCATCGGCGCGATCGAGCTCTATCGCTCAGGGCTTGCACAGATGCGCGGCGACATACCGGCGGCCAAGCTTCATGCACAACGTGTTTTCGAACTCGCGCCCGAGGACGATCATCTCGAGCGAGCGGGTGCTGCCGGGTTCCTCGGAATTGTCGCCTGGACAGAGGGCGACCTCGACACGGCGCAGCGTTACTGGAAGGAGTGTACCGATGGGCTGCTACACGTCGGGTACGTCGCTGATGCCGTCGGCACGATCTACGCGCGCGCACAGATTTCGATTGCGCAGGGTCGGCTCGGCGACGCCGAAGAGGTCCTCAAGCGGGGCCTCGCGCTCGCGGCCGGGCGTACGGGATACTCCCTGCCCGGCTCGGCGGACCTCCATGTCGGTCTCGCCGAAGTCGAGTTGTGCCGCGGCGATCTCGCCGACGCCCACCAGCATTTGACCGACAGCGAGTCCATCGGCCTCACCGGAATGCCACAATACGCCTCGCGGAAGCTGGTCATTGCTGCATTGCTCGCCTGCGCTGAGAACGACCTCGGAGAGGCATCGGCGCTGCTCGAGGACGCAGCGCGACTGCATGTGAGCGATTTCTTTCCCGTCGTGCGTCCCATCGCCGCCATGCGCGCCCGCGTCGCGATCCGGCAGCACGATTGGTCGGCGGTCGAGCGGTGGCGGCGCGACAGTGGCGTCTCGTCCGACCTAACCGTGACCTACGTCCGCGAATATGAGCTGATCACCCTCGCTCGCCATTTCCTCGCCAAGGAAGATCCGTCGGCTGCGGGGGCGCTGCTGGACCGTCTGATGCCGGCCGCGGAGAGCGGCGGGCGCTACGCTGTCGTGGCGGAGCTCGAACTCCTGCGCGCACTGGCGTCGGACGCGCTCGGCGATGGTTCCGCTGCACAATCATCGCTTCGCCGTGCCCTCGATATCGCCGAGCCCGAGGGCTGGACCGGACTGTTCCTCGACGAGGGCGAACGGTGCGCGAAGCTGCTGCGGGAGGCCGCCAAGAGCAAGTCCGCCCCGGCATTTGGGCGCAACCTGCTCGGCGCCTTCGGCGTGCAGCAGCCGACGCCGCGCGCGCAGCATCCGGACCTCCTCGAGCCCCTCAGCGTTCGTGAACTCGACGTCCTCAGGTTGTTGAGGAGCGAACTGAGCGGGCCCGAGATCGCCAGCGAGCTCCGGGTTTCGCTCAACACGCTTAGAACTCACACCAAGAACATCTTCGAGAAGCTGGCGGTCAATAACCGCCGCGCCGCCGTGCGCCGGGCGGAGGAGATGAATCTCCTGAGGTCCGGCCGAACCGCTTGACCGGCTGAGCGAAGAAATCTGCAGTTCACCCGGCAAAATCACCACATGATGTGAGGCGGGCTCACCACCTGGCCCCTCAAGGTCATCCTCGCGAACACGGAAAGTTCGCGACGAACAGACCCTGAGACACTCTCATGACGAACCCTGCCGCCTCCCCAATCTACGAGATCCGCCTGCGCGGCCACCTCGATAGCCGCTGGGCAGAACGGCTGGGCATTTCCCAACTCAGCCACGATCCAGACGGAACTACCCTGCTCAACGGCATCGCCGCGGACCAGGCGGTCCTGCATGGCGTGCTGCAACGCATCCGCGATCTCGGCCTCTGCCTGATCTCGGTCCAGCGCATCGATCCCAACCCTCAACCCTAACCTTCGGAACCACAGGAGCATTCCATGACCACCAAGATGCACAAAGGCCCAAGCGCCCAGACCCTTCTCCGCGTCAGCGGCCTCGCCGCCATGGGTGCCGGCCTGATCTTCGCCGGCATCCAGCCCGTCCATCCCGCCGACGTCGTCGGCTCGGTGACGACCAGCCCATGGGCGATCATCCTGTCGCTCAAATTCGTGATGTGCCTTCTGATGCTCGTCGGCATCACTGGAATCTACCTCCGCCAGCTCGGGAGGATCGGCTGGACGGGCCTTGCCGGCTTCACGGTGTTGATCGTCTGCTGGTTTCTGCAGAGTGGCTACATCTTTACCGAACTATTCATCCTGCCCAAACTCGCCCTTGTCGCTCCGGATTTCGTGGACAGCCTGCTGACCATGGCAAGAGGCGGACAGGCCACGGTCGACATCGGAGTGGTCGCGCCGACCTATCTGATCGTCGGTTTGCTCTATCTGCTCGGCGGCCTCACCTTCGGTATTGCGATCTTCCGGGCGGGCGTGTTGCCGCGTTGGGCCGGCCTGCTCTGGGTCGCCACCGCGCTGGTGACGCCGGCTGCGGCTCTCCTGCCGCACGCCATCCAGCGCTATGCCGCGGTGCCGATGGGCATCACCCTGATCTGGCTCGGCGTGGCGCTCTGGACGGAGCGGCGCTCGATCGCTGCGGACATCGGCGAAGTCACAACCCAGGTCCGCGTTGCGACCGCGAAGTAAGCCATTCACGGCGGGCGGCACGCTTGCCGCCCCTTCCTTCACGCGTCAACAGGAGCCGATCGTGGACACCCTCACCCAGAACGCGACCGCGGATCGCTCTATGTCCGCCCAGCTTCGCCTGCCGCGCCAGCGCGGCGCGAAATGGATCGTCCCGACCCTGATCGTCCTTGGGGTCCTCCCGGCTGCCCTTGGCATCGTGCACCTTTCCACGGTCGTCGCCGGCATCGATGTCTCGGCCAAGGCGCTCTATTTCGTCAGCATGCCGGTTCCGATCGCCCTGCATGTGATCGGCGCGGTCATCTATGTCCTGCTCGGGCCACTCCAGTTCGCATCCGGCCTGCGTCGTCGGGCCCCGCATTGGCACCGCCGGTCCGGCCGGCTGCTCGTCGTCGCAGGTCTCTTCATCGCGGTGTCCGCCCTGTGGATGACGATAACCCTGCCTCATCAAGCCGGCGGCGGAGAGGTGCTCTACGTGGCGCGGCTCCTGTTCGGCTCGGTCATGATCGCTTCGATCGGGCTTGGCTTCGGTGCCATCCGGAACGGAAACATACCAGCTCACCGCCGCTGGATGATCCGTGCTTACGCAATCGGGCTCGGCGCGGCCACGCAGATCCCCGTGCTGATGATCGCCGAGATCGTCGGGGGACACCCCGGTGACCTGGTGCGCGCCCTCCTCATGGCAAGTGCCTGGATCATCAACCTCCTCATCGCCGAATGGCGGCTGCGGCGCTGACCCCCTCGCTCAAGGGACCTCAACCATGACCAGCCTCTTTCCGACCGTCATCACCATCGTAAGCCACACACCTCTCTGGGTTTGGCCGCTTTATGCCCTGCTGCTGTTTCTTGCGGCCCAGGGAACACATGACCGTATCGTGCCACTGTTCCGCCTGCTGATCCTGCCAACAGTTGTCGCGGCGCTCACGACGGTGACTTCGATCGCCGCAGGACCGAGCGGATTGCCAGCAATTGGCACGGGGTTCGTGCTTGGGAGCGCCCTCGGCTGGCTGCTCGAGAGCGAAGAGAACGTGCATCGCCTTCACGACGGCAGGGTCTGGCTGCGCGGCGAGTGGTGGTCGTTCTGCCAGTTACTTCTCGTTCTGGTCGTCCGTTACGCAAGTGCCATCGTGTCCGCGATGTATCCTGCGATCGACAACGATCCTGCGTGGCACTCAGGGAGCCTGCTCATCACCGCGGCGCTTTCTGCGATCTTCCTCGGCCGGATTTCAAGAAAGCTGCATCTCTACGCGGGAATGATGAGCATCACCGCATAGGACTCTCGTTCGGCTGCAAACTGGCGGCGAATTGGTCCTCGCTGCCGAGCCGCGAGAAGCACATGGCTCGCACCGTATGCAAAGTCGCGCACCGCCGTTCACGCCTACGGCTGTCGGAATGGAACCATGCACGTTTTGCGCTTCATTCGTGCATCCAACGCCACCTATCGCTATCGCCGCTTTCGACCCCTGCAGGCATCCCGAAAGCACGAACGCAGCCACCTGTGCGCCAGATCTCCGTCCATTCGCGGGTGCCACAGCATCGATATGGTGAAGCCCGCGATCTCAAAGGGCAGTGTGAAGGTGCTGACACCGCGACGCAGGCCCTCTGTGTGCCGCTCCGGCACAGTGGCAATGAGATCCGTATCCCGGGCCAGCGCGATGGCTGCCGCGAAGCCGTTGACGATGATGCCGATGTGGCGCTCGGTTCCTGCCGTCCTCGCCGCCTCGTCGACCTCCGAACCATGGAAGCCCCTGCGAAGGATCTGGACGTGCCCGGCGGCACCGTACCGCTTGAGGGTGACGCGCGCATCGAGAACGGGATGTCCGTCCCTTGCGACTCCGACCCAACGGTCCTCGAACAGCGGGAGCGCCCGCATCTCGGGCGCTGTCGTCATGTCGATCACGCCCGTTTCGATGTCGACCTCGCCTTCCCTGAGCGGTGCACTCTCCTTGTCTGGCTTGGCCACGAACTGCAGGGTCACGCGGGGCGCTTCCTCTTGCATGCGGGCGATGAGGCGCGGGCCGAACGTTTCAACGAAGCCCTCGCTCGTGCGGAGGACAAAACGTCGCTCCAGCGTCGCGAGGTCGAGCTTCTCGGCGGGACGGAGGATCGATCGCGCACCGTCGACGATCGCGCCGACCTGACCGCGAAGCTCGAGGGCCCTCGGGGTGGGAACCAGGCGTCGCCCGGCGCGGACGAGCAGCGGATCTCCGGTGACCTGGCGCAGTCGCGCCAGCGCCCGGCTCATGGCGGAGGGGCTCAGACGTAGCCGCCGCGCCGCGCCGGCTACACTGCCCTCGGAGAGCAGGACGTCTAGCGTCACCAGGAGATTGAAGTCGGGCATGGGCATCCTCCGATATGGCGTTCCGTGCACGAATAAGATGCAAATGCTGCGTGTTCCGCAATAGCACCGACGGGCGTACTTCGCTGGCATTCGCTCAAAGGAGACTGCAATGCCAACTCGTTACGCCCCGATCCTGTTCGGGTTCATCCTCTCCGCCCTGATGTCGTTCCTCGTCTCGGGCATCGCCACCTTCCGCAACGCCGGCCTTGTCGACGGCTTCTTCAACATTTGGGTCAGCGCATGGCTGCCGTCCTGGCTGATCGCCTTTCCCGTCGTCCTGGTCGTAGCGCCGATCGCCCGTCGGCTGGTCGGCGTCCTCGTGAAGGCGCCCGCGCCGGTCTCACGCTAGTCCGATGACCTCGGTCTTCCCTGCCCGACAGAGCTGGCGTCTTGCCTCGCTATCCCTGGCGATGCTGCTGCCGTCACTGGGTATCAGCGTCGCCAATATCGCGCTTCCGAGTTTGCGCACCGCGTTCGGTGTGACGAGCCAGGAGGCCCAGTGGGTCGTCATCGCCTATCTCGTCGTCGTCACTTCGTCGCTGGTGACCGCGGGCCGCCTCGGTGATCTGCTCGGGCGCAAGCTGCTCCTCCTCGTCGGGATTGCCATCTTCTCTCTCGCCTCCGTCGCGGCCGTGTTCTCATCCACGATCTGGATGGTGGTTCTCTTACGGGCCATTCAGGGCGTCGGCGCAGCGGTGATGATGTCGCTTACCGTCGCCGCGGTCAGCGATGCAGTCCCTGCCGAGCGTTCGGGCACAGCCATCGGACTCCTCGGCACGGTATCGGCGATCGGCACGGCAGCGGGACCGTCACTTGGCGGCTTTCTGGTGGGGATATTTGGTTGGTCTTCAATCTTTGTTCTGATGGCGGGCGTGGGACTGCTTGCGCTGCTCCTGATAGCCACACAACTATCCTCAGGGGTGACGGCCAATGGCCGGACGACAGTCGACCTGCCGGGGGCCTCGATCCTCATGCTGAGCGTTGCGGCGTTCGCGCTGGCGACGACCCTCAGCCCAGTCACCACCGTCAACGGCATCCTTGCCGCAGTGGCCGTACTCGGCGCGATGGCTTTCGTCTACGTCGAACGCCGGGCCTCTGCACCGCTCGTGCAGCTTGGTATCGTCGCGCGGCGCGCGGTCGCCGCAGGCCTTCTGTCCATAGGCCTCGTTTCGGCGATCGTCATGACCACCCTCGTGGTCGGCGCCTTCTATCTCACCGGCGTGCTGGGATTGGACACGGCAAGTGCCGGTCTTGTGATGACGATCGGTCCGGCTGTCTCTGCCATCGTCGGCCTTCCTGCTGGCCGGCTCGTCGACCGCAACGGCGCCAACGCTACGACCTATGCCGGGCTGTTCGCACTCCTTGCCGGAACAGTCGGCATGATGGTGCTGCCAGGTATCATTGGGCTTGCAGGTTACATCTGCAGCCTCGTCCTCATTACCTCAGGCTATGCCCTATTTCAGGCCGCCAACAACACCGCCCTGATGGCCGGTGCCCAGAGGGACCAGCGGGGCGTGACGTCGGCGCTGCTGGCCCTCGGCCGCAATGTCGGCCTGATCACCGGCGCGTCGGCCATGGGAGCACTATTCACCTTTGCCTCGGGTGGGACCGCCACTGGAGGCCCGTTCGGTCTGCAGGTCGTCTTCGCCGCCGCATCTGCCTTTGTCGTGCTTGCCCTTGCCCTGTCGGCCTGGGCAGCACGCTCGACGGGGCCGGACTCCAAATGCCGGAGCCGGTAGGCATCGTTTTGAACGGCCCCGACATCATCGGTCCTCCTCTTTGGAGAGTTGCGTTACAGCGACCACGACCAAGCTCCGCCTGTGCGCCAGAAGACGACACTCGTTCGCGAGCTTTCGACGCTGGCTTTGGCCTCGAACTCCATGAAGTATGCATCAGTCAGCCGACCAGCCTGAATGAAGCGAGAGCCAAACATCAGTCGTCGATATTTGACGACAATAGCCGCGCTCAAGGGACCACACTTGCACACTGAAACAGAAATTGAGGTTCAAGCGTTCGACAGGCGTAGCCCCGCAGCTACAGCGGCCGCTCCTGGTGCTTCCCGCACCAACCGCCTAGCCCTATTGTGGAGCTGTCCACCTTCGACCCACCCTTCAAACCGGTCAGTTAGAACATCTTCCCACTCTGATCTTGGTCTAGAGATCGGGCACCAGAGGACTTTTGCGGCAACGATGTCGTCGTGAGCATCAGGCCCGACATCTACGCAGTCTATGCCCACCTGCAGCTGAATAGCATCGACGTGAAGGTCGGCAGCCAAATCGTCGAAAGCGCTCCAAGGGCGGCAACACAGGAAATTCCAGCAGTCCACAGCTGCACTTCGGACTGCTCGACAGCGCCAACATCGTGAGCGCCAATAGCGTGCCGTTCGTCTTCGCAAAGTTCCGGATGCGGGCCCAGATCCCCCGGGGGCGACGACAAGACCATTGTCATCACGCCGGACTCGCGCGAGGTCTCGAATGCCTATCCGCTTTTCCCAGGCATTGCCGACTTCGATGAGTAAAAGTGCTCGCGGCGACCCGGGTGGCGACCCAAAAAACGTCCAGCCCCAAGGCCAACGACGCGCCCCGCGAAGATTCATAAGTTGTATCAATGACTTGATTGGCGCGCCCGGAGCGATTCGAACGCCCGACCCCCAGATTCGTAGTCTGGTGCTCTATCCAGCTGAGCTACGGGCGCGCACGCTTCGGCGGCTGGATGGGCCGGAAGCGGCGCCACCCATACAGAAGGCTGCCGGGGCGGTCAAGCAAGCCGCAGGGCCGCCGGCAGGCGGATGTCGAAACGGGTGCCGGGGTCGAGCGGCACATAGCTCAGGGTGCCGCCATGCGCCGCCACCAGCTCGCGGGCGATGGCGAGGCCGAGGCCCGTGCCGCCGGTTTTCGCCGAGCCCTCGAAGGCGACGAACAGGTTGTCGCGCGCCCGCGGCGGCAGGCCCGGCCCGTTGTCGGCGATGCTGAGCAGCAGGCCGTCGGCGCCGTCGGCGAAGCTCACGGCGATCGCGGGCGCCTCGACCTTGTCGCCGGCCGCCTCGAGCGCCTCGCGGGCATTCTTGAGCAGGTTGATCAGGACGCGGGCCAGCTGCTCGGGATCCACCTTGATGGTCACGCCGTCGGGCACGTCGTTGCGATAGGCGATGCCGGGGTGGCGCAGGGCGTCGGCATCGAGCGCCGATTCATCGACCAGCGCCCGCAAGTCGACCGGTGCCGGTTTTGGCGGCGTGCCGGACTGGCGGCCATAGTCGAGCACCGACTGGGCAAAGCCGACCGCCTTGTCGATCGATTGCACGAGGCGCGGCGCGAGGCGCTGGATCTTGGGGTCGTCGAGCGCCACCACCTGGTCCGACAGCATCTGTGCCGAGGTCAGCGTGTTGCGCAAATCGTGGTTGATCTTGGCCACGGCGAGGCCCAGGTCGGCCAGGTGCCGGCGTTGTCGCAGCATGGTGAAGATGTCGTTTTCCATCGCCGCAAGCTCGTTCTCGACGATGCCGATCTCATCCTTGCGGCGGGTCGGGGCGATGATCAGCGCGGCGTTTTCCGGAGCGCTGCGATAGGCCACCATGTTGCCGGTCAGCCGCCGGATCGGATCGATCAGCAAGCGGCTCACCAGTACGTAGAGCACGCCGGCGGTGAGCACGGCGATGATCAATGAAATAAAAACGATGTTCCACGAATAGGCGACCAGCGCATCGTGCAGCGGCGCTTCCGACATCAGCACCTCGACCTCGGAGGTGGGGTCGCCGCCATCGGAACTGCCGACGATGCGCAGCGTGCGCTCGCCGCCATGCGTCAGCGTATCGAGCGCCCCCATGATCAGCGTCGGGTAGTCGGTCTTGCGCATGTCGGCGGTAATGGCCTCGCGCGGCATCTGCTTTTCGTCGAGCTCGATGAGCTGGCTCTGGCCGTTGCGGCGATAAACGAGGGCGATGGCGCCCGCCGAGTTGAGAAGGTTGTCGGTCAGCATGGCCGGCAGATTCATGGCGTCCGGCACGGCATCCAGCACCCGGGCGGCGACGATGCCGACGCGCAGCCGGTCGTTGAGCCAGGCCTCGCGGAAGTTTCCTGCCGAGGGCAGATAGATCACCACCTCGACCGCGAGGATCACCAATGTGATCGTGGCGATCAGCTTGACGGAAAGCCCGGAAAACGGCCCGGGCATGGCGCGGGGCTCGGTGGTCATTTGCCGCCCTAATAGTGGGAAAACCCTAGCCCAACAAGCGGTTGAGGGCAAAACGCCGTTGCAGCCGGCGGTCGAGGCCGCGATCGGCGGCGACTTGCTCGCCAAGCGCGCGCAGCAGGTCGGCATAGGCCGGATGCGGCGCCGAGAGCTCGGCCAGGCGGGCCGCATCGAGCTTCTGTGCGATGGCGAGGCCGAGCAGCGCGACCAACTCGCCCGCCTCTCCGCCCACCACGCCGGCCCCCAGGATCTTGCCCGAGCGGCCGACCATCAGCTTCACGAGCCCCATGCCGCGCCGCTCGGCGCGGGCCGCATCGTTCTCGGCGTAGCCGGCGCGATACACCTTGAACCCGGTCTTGAAGCGGGCTCGCGTCATCGGTTCGCTGAGCCCGATCTCGGCCACCGGCGGATCGGTCAGCGTCAGCCGCGGCACCGCCGCCGGGTCGTAGCGGGTCTGCTGGCCCAGCAACGCCGCGCGCACCACGAGGTCGGCTTCGAGCGCGTTGAGGTGCGGCAGCGGCGCGTGACCGGCCGCCTCGCCGACGGCGAAGACGCGCGGATTGGTGGTGCGCAGCGACTGGTTGAGCGACAGCGCCCCGGGATCGGATTTCGAGCGGCGGATGCGGGCCGCCTCGAGGTTGAGGTCCTCGAGATTGGCGGTGCGGCTCGTCGCCACCAGCACGTGCGAGACGTCGAGCGTCATCGGCTCGCCCGTCATGCGGACCACGACCCCGATCCCCTGCGGCCGCGCTTCGATGGCAACGACGGTGGACTCCTCGTGCACCGTCACGCCTTCGTCGCGCAGGCGGCGGAGCGCGATCTCGGCCAGCTCGGGATCGATGTGGGCAAGCGCCCGTCCCGGCTCGACCACCGTCACCTTGCAGCCCAGCCGGTTGTAGCTCAGCGCCAGTTCGAGCCCCATCGGCCCCGCGCCCGCGACCAGCAGATGGCTGAGCTTGCGGGTGTTGTCGAAGATCGTTTCGGGCGTGAAATACGGCACCGACAGCAGGCCGGGAAGGTCCGGCAGGGCCGTACGCGCGCCGGTCGCGATGACGAAGCGGCGCGCGGTGACGCGGGTCTCGCCGACGCGCAGGGTTTTGGGATCGGCGAAGCTCGCGGTGCCGCGGATCAGTTCGATGCCGAGCGCCGCGAGCCGCGCGGCGCCCTGCTGCGGCGCGCTCTGGGTGATCACCTCGGCGATATGATCGTGGACCCGGCGGAAGCTCACCTTGGGCGCCTCGTCGGGGTAAACGCCGAAGGCGGGGCTTGAAACCGCCACGGCGCTGCGCTCGGCGGCGGCCGCCAGGGCTCGCAGCGCGAGGCTCCCCGAGCGCAGCGACGAGCCGCCCGGCGAGCCCTTTTCCACCAGCACTACGGCGGCGCCGAGCCGGCGCGCCGCTTCCGCCACGGCAATGCCGGATGCGCCCGCGCCGATGACGCAGAGGTCGGGGGTTACAGCACGTGCCAAGCCGGACCTGTTCCGCCGCTTTGGAAGGACCCTGAAGGCGTTCTAAATCAATGTTGGCAAAACGCCAGAGCGACGGCCCGCGAAAGGCCCGGAATCTCGTGAAAAATCCGGATATTCTCCAGACTGGGCCGGATCGGCGGTGAATCGCCCCGACGCGTTGACTTCACCGGCCTGCTTCTTTATAGCCGCGGACCAATCTGCCCGCGCGACGGATCGGCGTTTGCTGGCCATTTGCGGCACGGGCACCGATTAAGCGCAAGCGACGTATGAAAGAGGACCCGCGCCCGGCGTGGTGTTAGGACTATGAAGCGTACTTACCAGCCGAGCAAAATCGTCCGGACGCGCCGCCACGGCTTTCGCGCGCGCATGGCGACCCGTCACGGCCGCAAGATCCTGAATTTGCGCCGCAAGGTCGGCCGCAAGTCGCTCTCCGCCTGAGGCCGGGCCGCATGCCGGCCGCGCCGCTCACACAGGGACTCCGCCGCCTGAGCAAACGGGCGCAGTTCCTCAATGCGGCCAAAGGCCGGCGTGCCGGGCGCACCGCTTTCTCGCTGCAGGCAGCGCCGGTCGAACTCGACGATGCCGGGGTCGGCTTCACCGTCACCAAGAAGGTCGGCAACGCCCCGCAGCGCAACCGCATCAAGCGACGTTTGCGCGCAGCCGCCAGGGCTTGCGGGGCCGCGTTTCTTCCCCAACATGACTACGTGCTCGTGGGGCGCCGCGAGGCCCTGACTTTGCCATTTTCGCAGGTCGTTTCCGACCTATCTTCCGCCATCGCAAAAGTGCACGCCGCGCCGCGTGCCGCCGGGACCCACAGACAATGAACGAGTCCAACCGCAACATGATCATAGCCATCGTGCTCAGCGTGGTGGTGCTGTTGGGATGGCAGTTCTTCGTTGCGGGGCCGCAGTTGCAAAAGCAGCAGCAACAGGCGGCGCTCGAGCAGCAGCAGGCGTCGGCCGCCAATCCGGGTCTTGCCACGACCGCGAGTTCGACCGCCCCCGGCAGCACGGCGACGCCGGCGGCGACCGGTACGCCCGCCGCGGCGCCGGCGATCGTTGATCGCGCCCAGGCCATCGCGGCAACGCAGCGCGTCGCTATCGATACTCCCTCGGTCAAGGGCTCGATCAACCTGACCGGCGGGCGGCTCGATGATCTCGAGCTCAAGAAATATACCGAGACGGTCGATCCCACCTCGCCGATCATCACGCTGCTCTCACCCTCGGGCGTCGAGACACCGCAGGGCATGCCCTATGCCTACTACGTCGAACAGGGCTGGGTGCCGGCGAGCGGCGGTACCGCCAAGGTTCCGGACGCGCAGACGGTGTGGACCGCCGACGGCGGCGCCACCATCCTGACCCCGCAGACGCCGGTCACCCTGACCTGGGACAATGGCGCGGGCCTGGTCTTCCACCGCACCTTCGCGGTCGATGCCAACTACCTCTTCACCGTCACGCAGACCGTCGACAACAAGACCGGCGCCGACGTGCAGCTCTTCCCCTATTCGCGCGCCGTGCGCGAGGGCACGCCGAAGGTGCAGAACTTCTTTGTGCAGCATGAGGGTCCGATCGGCGTCCTCGGCTCCAACAACGAAGTCAGCAAGAAGTATTCCGACGTCCAGAGCGACAAGCAGGAGCGCTGGGACAACACCACCGGCTGGATCGGCTACACCGACAAGTACTGGGCGACGGTCGTCATCGCCAATCCGGGCGAGCAGATCAACGCGCAGTTCACCTATCTGAAGCCCGGCAATGTCGAAGAGTACCAGTCGAGCTTCGTGACCTCGACGCCGGTCACCATCCCGGCCAATGCCAGCGCCAGCAACAAGAGCTTCGTGTTCGCGGGCGCCAAGGAAGAGGCGGTGCTCTCCAGCTACGACCAGACACAGCATATCGACCGGCTGGACCTGCTCATCGACTGGGGCTGGTTCTTCTTCTTCACCCGGCCGATGTTCTACCTGTTGAAGTTCCTCTATGGGTTCCTGGGCAATTTCGGCCTCGCGATGCTGACCATGACGGTCATCGTCAAGGCCATCTTCTTCCCCCTCGCCAACCGCTCCTATGCCTCGATGGCCGCGATGCGGCGCGTGCAGCCGGAGATGAAGCAGATCCAGGCCCGCTTCAAGGACGACCGCGCCGCCCAGCAGCAGGCGATGATGGAGCTCTACAAGCGGGAGAAGATCAATCCGCTCTCGGGCTGCTGGCCGATCCTCCTGCAGATTCCGGTGTTCTACTCGCTCTATACCGTGATCTTCATCAGCCTCGAGATGCGGCATGCGCCGTTCTTCGGCTGGATTCAGGACCTCGCGGCGCAGGACCCGACCAACATCTTCACGCTGTTCGGCCTGATCCCGTGGGACCCGACGCAGTTGCCGGTCATCGGCGGGTTTGCCCACCTCGGCGTCTGGCCGCTGATCATGGGCTGCACCATGTGGGTGCAGATGCGTCTCAATCCGCAACAGGGCGATGCCACGCAGCAGGCCATCCTCAACTGGATGCCGGTGATCTTCACCTTCACGCTCGGCACCTTCCCCGCCGGCCTCGTGATCTACTGGAGCTGGAACAACACCCTGTCCATCTGCCAGCAGTACTTCATCATGAGTCGCCACGGCGCCAAGGTGGACCTGTTCGGCAACATCCTCACCTCGCTGGGGCTGAGGAAGCCAAAGACGACCACTTAAGAGCTTGAAAGTGGTCGCGCTCGCGAACCGGAAAACCGGTCGTCCACTCCTCCTGCTCGCGCTCTGATGGACGGCGTCACGGTCATCACCGGTCCACGGACTGGCGCCGGACACCTGTTCGCTTTGCTGCGCAATTTCGAGGCCGTCGCTCCGCGCGACGGCCTTTTTGCCGACGGCTGGCAGGATGCCGGCGGCCACGTCGACCTGGCGGAGATCGAGGCGAGGGCGGCGGGCAAATCGCTCCTCGTGCTCAAGGCGACCTCGGCGCTGCCGCGCGACGTCATCGAGCGCGATCTCCTCGGCCGGCCCGGCATGCGCGCCGTCTTCGTGGTGCGTCGCTCGATCGACAGCTACATCTCGCTGGTCAAGGCTACCGCTCTCGACGCCTGGCGCGACACCGACCTCAGCAAGGTCAAGGCCAAGCTCGACGCCGAGCGCTTCGCGCGCTGGCTCAACGAGCAGGAGGCCTGGTATGCGCATTGGAGAGCGTGGCTCGAAAAACGCGCCTTCCCGGTGCCGGTCATCCGCTACGAGACGCATCTGAGCCTGCCCGCCGACACCGTGCTGCGCCGCTTCGCCAGCACCGTGGCGCAGGTCGGTATCACCCTGCGCATGCCGGCCACCCTGCCCTTCGACGGGCTCACCCGGCAGGACCGCGAGAAGGTCGTGGCTTTCAAAGTCAAGAACTGGCCCGAGTTCAGCCGGGCCCTGAGTGCGATGGGCATCGAGAAGCGTGCCTTCGGCTATCCGATCTGAAGCAGCCTCCGCTTTCCATTCACCCGCCGTGCCGATACTAAGCGCGCATGACCGACGATCTCGACCTCGAAGCCGGACGCCTGCTGTTTGCCCGCCCCTTCACCTTCGTGAAAGGCTGCGTGCGCATTGCCGACCTGCCGCCGGCCGATATCGTCGAGGTGGCGTTCGCGGGCCGCTCCAATGTCGGCAAGTCGTCGCTGATCAATGCGCTGACCGGTACGCGCGACCTCGCGCGCACGTCGAACACGCCCGGGCGCACGCAGGAGCTCAACATCTTCGAGTCCGCCGAGCGCGAACTCAGGATCGTCGACATGCCCGGCTACGGCTTTGCCCAGGCGCCGCGCGACAAGGTCGCGGCGTGGACAAAGCTGATCCACTCCTATCTTACTGGCCGGCCGAACCTCAGACGGGTCTATGTCCTCGTCGATGGCCGCCACGGCCCCAAGGCGAACGACCTCACGGTGATGAACCAGCTCGACAAGTCGGCGGTCAGCTACCAGATCGTGCTGACCAAATCCGACAAGCCGTCGGTCAGCGAGCTCGATGCCGTCGTCGCTGCCACAACGGCCGCGATCGCCAAGCGGCCGGCCGCACATCCCGACCTCATCGTCACCTCTTCGGAGACGAAGTTCGGCATCGACATCCTGCGCGCCGAGATCGCCGCGCTGGTTGCCCACTGACGGCAATTTGAACCTCAGCAGTCGAGCGGCGTTACAGCCTGCGAGTGTCTCCCCGTGGTCGCGTTTCCGAACCGGAAAGCCGCGACGCACCTTTCCTGGAAACGCTCCGATGGCAATGAGGAGGTTCCGATGCCGCAAGCAAAGAGTCAGAAGGCCACCACCGAACGGGTGATGCACGAATACAAGAAGGGCGAGCTGAAAAGCGGCTCGGGCCGGAAGGTCAAGAGCCGCAAGCAGGCGATCGCCATTGCGCTCAGCGAGTCCGGCTCGTCGAACCGCAACAGCCCCAAGAAGAACCGCGCCAATTTGAGCAAGACCAAATCGAAGGAGCGTCGGGGGCAGACCGCCGAAGCCGAGAAGGAAGGCCGTTCGGCGCAGCGCCGCACACTCAAGAAGGGCGCGGCCGGCACCAGCCGTCGTCGCGCGACCGGTGGTTCGGGACGTTCGACCGGCCCGACCAAGGCCGAGCTCTACGAGCGCGCCAAGAAGCGCAACATCGAAGGCCGCTCGACCATGAGCAAGGGTGAGCTGCAGCGCGCACTCGGCGGTGGCGGCCGCTGAGCCGCTAGGCGGACACCCGCGCCGCGGACCTGACGAACGCGCCCAGATAACCCGCCATCTCGCGGCTGTCCGAGGCGCGCTCGACCGACTTGATGGCGGCGTCGATGACGTCGTCGGTGGTCTTGCCGCGGCGCATCTCGGCCAGCGCGATCGTGTAGTCGTCGGCGAATTCCGGGTGCGGCTGCAGGCTGATGGCCGCGCCATTCCGATAGATCAGTCCGGCGTTCGGGGTGAACTCCGAACCGAGGAACACGTCGGCCTCGGGCGGGGCGGCGATCACCTGGTCCTGGTGTGAGCAGGCGATGGCGAACTCCGGCAAGTTGCCGCCTAGAATCTGCGGCCGCGACTTCACGCCATAGACGTGACGGCCGAGCCCCCAGCCCTTTTCCGACTTGCGCACGTCGCCGCCGAGCGCATCGGCGACGATCTGGTGGCCGAAGCAGATGCCGATCATCGGCGTGCGCCCGGCATAGGCGTGGCGAATGAAGGCGCGAAGCGGGTCCATCCACGGATAATGCGTGTCATAGACGCCGGCGGACGAGCCGGTGATCAGCACCGCGTCCAGCCGGGCCGGATCCGGCAGCGGCTGGCCATCCGCCAGTTTTACCGTCTCGAAGCTAAAACCCTCCGGCTCG
>JBQCIY010000030.1:0-14622 GCA_051953275.1 Devosia sp.
CAGCGCTCGAAGGACTATTCCGACATCAAGGACAAGTTCCGGCCCGGCCATGCAGACTACACCTACCTGCAGAAGTACGGCATCCGCGACTACAAGGGCTCGGGCCGCGCCTCGGCGCGCGAGACCGCGGCGCGGGTCGCGGCCGGCGCGGTGGCACGACAGGTCATCCCCAACGTCACTATCCGCGGCAGCCTCGTGCAAATGGGGCCGCACAGGATCGACTATGCCAATTTCGACTGGGGGCAGGTCAACGAGAACCCGTTCTTCTGTGCCGATCCGAAGGCGGCGGCGGAATGGGAAGTGTATCTCGACGGCGTCCGCAAGGACGGCAACTCAGTGGGTGCGGTGATCGAGGTGGTAGCAGAGGGCGTGCCGCCCGGCTGGGGTGCACCGATCTACAGCAAGCTCAGCGCCGATCTCGCCTCGGCGATGATGTCGATCAATGCAGTCAAGGGCGTCGAGATCGGCGAGGGCATGGCGGCCGCCGCGCTCACCGGCACCGAGAATGCCGATGAGATGCGCGCTGGAAACGCCGGCCCGCATTTCAAATCGAACCATGCGGGCGGCATTCTGGGCGGCATCTCGAACGGCGATCCAATCGTGGTGCGCTTTGCCGTCAAGCCGACCTCCTCCATCCTCACCCCCCGCGAAACGGTTGATATCCACAACGCCAACACCGAGGTGCTGACCAAGGGCCGCCACGATCCGTGCGTCGGCATCCGGGCGGTACCCATCGGCGAGGCGATGATGGCCTGCGTGCTGGCCGATCACTTCCTGCGCCACCGCGGTCAGACCGGCCGAGCCGGCGGGGTGGGGCTTGCCTGAGACCGGGGCCGAGCAGTTCTTCCAGCAGGCTGAGGAGAAGCATCGCGCCGGCCGGCTCGGCGATGCGGTCAACCTGTATCGCGACGCGCTTGCACGCGACCCGCGGCACCTCGGTGCGCTATTCAATCTGGCGCAGATCAGCCTGCGCCGGGGCAACGCGACGGAGGCCGAGAGTCTGCTGCGCCGCGCGATAGCGGTGGTACCCACGGAGCCCGCCTTCCATGCGCTGCTGTCGGCGGTGCTGCGGGCGGATAACCGGCCGGTCGAGGCGAAGGCGAGCGCCGAGCAGGCGCTGAAGCTGCGCTCCAACTTGCCCGACGCCTGGAACAACCTCGCTTTGGCGGCGATGGACCTTGGCGATGCCACGCTGGCCGAACAGGCCTTCGCGCGGCTGTTCGCGCTCGATCAGCGGCATGCCGACGGCCTGATCGGGCTCGGTACGCTGCGGCTGCAGCAGGGCCGCCTCGACGAGGCCGAGCAGGCGCTCGGGAACGCCATTCGTCTCCGCCCCAACCACCCGCTGGCCTACATCCGTCTCGGCGATGTGTTCATGACGCGCCGCCGTCTCGTGCCGGCCGTCGAAGCCTATCGCCGGGCCCGCACTCTCGATGCCGGCAACCTTGAAGCCGCGGAAAAATACGATGCGGCGCTCGCGAGTTCAGGCGGCGCCGAGGCGGTGCGCGCTGGGCTCGAGCAGGCGGTTGCCAGTGAGCCTGACAATCCCAAGGCGCATGAGCTGCTGGGCGACTTCCTCAGCGCGCATGGCTTCATCGAGGAGGCGGCACAGAGTTTTCGCCGGGCGGCGGCGCTCGACCCGGCCAACACCGGCCTGCTCGCCCGCGTGGTTCAGACCCGCAAGATCACCGCCACCGACGACTCGGACCTTGCTGCGCTCCGCTCCGCCTACCAGGGCCTTCCGGCGCACAGCCCCGAGCGGGAGCCATTGGCCTTCGCCATGGGCAAGGGCCTCGACGATATCGGCGAGCCGCTCCTTGCCTTTGACGCTTATGCCGAAGGCAATGCGCTCAAGCGCCGGCAGATCGAGTATTCGCTCGAGACCGATGCCCGCCATTTCGCCGAAACCGCACGGGTGTTCTCGGCCGGGTTCATGGCGCGCCATCGCGGACAGGGCGATGCGAGCGGCAAGCCCATCTTCATCGTCGGCATGCCGCGCTCGGGCACCACGCTGACCGAGCAGCTTTTGGGCGCCAGCGCCAATGTCTATGCTGCCGGTGAGCTCGATTTCGTCCGCAAGGCGGCGATCGCCGTATTGGGGTTCGAGCCCTTCACCGGGGCTCAGCGTTTTGCAGATACCTCATTGCAGCCGGACTTCGCCGCCATCGGTCGCACCTATCTGGGCTGGCTACCCGAGGAGGCGCGGCGGACCGGGCACGTGACCGACAAGCTGCCCGCCAATTTCCGCTACCTCGGTCTGATCCGGCTGGCCTTCCCGAATGCGAGGATCGTTCATATTCATCGCGACCCAGTCGACAATTGCCTGTCGATCTATAAGGCGCGCTTTGCTGGCAGTGCGCTGGGTTATGGCTATGACCTCACCGAGCTCGGCCGCTACTACAATCTCTACCGCGGCCTCATGCACCACTGGAAGAATGTTCTGCCTGGCGAAGTTTTCGATCTGAGCTACGAGGATCTGGTGAGCGAGCCGGAGGCCGCCAGCCGGCGACTGTTCGAATTCTGCGGCGTGACCTGGACGCCGGAGGTGCTGCAGTTCCATGAAAGCCGCCGCGAGGTGCGCACGGCGAGTTACGCGCAGGTTCGTCGGCCGATCAACCGCAATTCGGTGCGCGGAGCGGAGAAGTATGGCGAGCGCCTGGACCCGTTGCGGGCGGCGCTCGCCGAATACAACAACTAGCGGAAGCGCTGGGGCGCGGCCGGCTTGTTGCCCACGATCTCGTCGATTTTCGCCATCACGTCGGGCGTCATCTTCGACTTGCTGTCGAGTGCCTTGAGGTTGTCCTCGAGCTGGCTCTTCTTGCTGGCGCCCAGGATCACGGTCGAGACGTGCGGGTTGGCGTTGCACCAAAGCAGCGCCATATGGTGCAGCGGCAGGCCAACCTGCTTGGCAAGCTTGGCGAGCTCCTTGATCTGGCTGAGCTGCTGCTTGCCCTTCTCCGACTCGAGGCGCGCCTTGAGCCACTCATAGCCGGGCAGGTTGAGGCGGCTGTCGGCCGGGATGCCGTCGTTGTACTTGCCGGTGAGCAGGCCCGACGCCAGCGGCGACCAGATCGTCGTTCCAAGTCCGAGCTCGTAGAGCGGCAGGAATTCGGATTCGACCTTCTCGCGGCGGAACACGTTGTATTCGGGCTGCTCCATGGTCGGCGGCGTCAGGTGCTCGCGCCGTGCCACCAGGTGCGCCTCGGTGATCTGCTGCGCGCTCCACTCCGAGGTGCCCCAGTAGAGGACTTTACCTTGCACGATGAGGTTGTGCATCGCCCACACCGTCTCCTCGATGGGCGTGTCGATGTCGGGGCGGTGGCAGAAGTAGAGATCGAGATAATCGACCTGCAGGCGCTTCAGCGCGGCATGCGCCGCGTCCGTCACGTGCTTGCGCGACAGGCCGCCCTGCGTCGGCTTGCTGCCGCCCCAGAACACTTTCGACGAGACGGCGTAGGTGTCGCGCGGCCAGTTCAGCGCCCTCAGCGCCTCGCCCATCACGACCTCGGCGTTGCCCTGCTCATAGCCTTCGGCATTGTCGAAGAAGTTGACCCCGTGATCGTAGGCGTAACCCATGATCGAGGCGGCCGCATCCTCACCGACCTGCTTGCCGAACGTGACCCAGGCGCCAAACGAGAATTCGGAAACTTTCAGGCCAGATTTGCCCAAGCGGCGGTAGTCCATCGCATCACCTGCTGATTTTGCTTTTGAATTTCGGAGACGATCGGAAAACCGGCCGGGGAGGTCGACGCCGCATGGCGGCTTCAATCGTCAGTTGCCGATATTAGCGGTCCCGGACGAAGAGCGCTACGATTTCTTTGTTCCCGTCCCCGCCGGCGATGGGCGAGGGTACCGAGCCCCGGTGCGTCCAGCCCGCATCGCCCATGAATCCGATGACGGCATCGATTGCACCCGCGATTGCTGTCTCGTCCGTGACGATGCCGTTCTTGCCGATATGATCGCGTCCCACCTCGAACTGCGGCTTGATCAGGATCGCAGCGTCCGCGCCGTCGCGGCAAAGTTGCAGCGGCGCGGCCAGCACCTTGGTCACCGACACGAAGCTGATATCGCACACCAGGAGGTCGATCGGCTCGGGAATATCCGCCCGGGTCAGATCCTTGACGTTGGTGCCCTCCATCGAGATGACGCCGGTCATTGCGCGCACGCGCTGGTGCAACTGCCCGTGCCCAACGTCGACAGCATAAACTCGGGCGGCGCCGCGTTCGATCAGCACCTGCGTGAAGCCCCCGGTGGAAGCGCCCAGGTCGAGGCAGACCTTGCCGCTTGCGTCGATGTCGCCGGCATCGAGGCCAGCGGCCAGCTTCAGCGCCGCACGCGACACGTACGCGCCGGCAGGATCGTCGATCGCAATGTCATCGGTTTCGCCGACGAGCGCACCGGGCTTGGTTACGACGGCGCCGTTCACGTTGACGGTGCCGCGCAGGATTGCATCTCGTGCGCGGGCCCGGCTTTGCGAGAGGCCGCGCTGCTGCAACGCGACATCGAGGCGGACGCGCTCCGCCATGGCTCAGGCGCCAACCAGCCGCTTGATCTTTGCTTCCGCGGTTTCCTTGCTCTCGCCGTAGTCGATCGTGCCCTCGAACTCGCCGTTCTTGCCGACGAGGAACAGGGTCGCGGTGTGGTTGACGAGATAGTTTCCGTTCTTGTCCGGCGGTGCCTTCTCGGAGAACACGCCGAACGAGGCTTTCGCAGCTTCGGTCTGGTCTGCATTGCCCACGAGGCCCGTCGCATCAGGGTCGAAGGCCGCGAGGTATTGCGCCAGCACGTCCTTGGTGTCGCGATCGGGATCGACCGTCACGAAGATCGTCCTCAGCTTGTCCTCGCCGATCCCGAGCTCCTGCCGCCAGTTGCTGATATCGGCCATGGTGGTGGGGCAGACGTCGGGGCAGAAAGTGTAGCCGAAGAACACCAGGCTCGGCGTGCCCTTGAGGTCGGCCTGCGTGAAGGTGCCTCCCTTGGTGGAGTTGAGCGTAAACGGCGCGCCGGTGACGCCGATCGGCGTGACCGGCGGCTTGAAGAAGTAGAGGGCCGTGGCGACCAGCGCGGCGAGGATCACCAGCGTCCACAGGACGATGCGGAACCGTGCGATGCCGGACGACGTGGCCATGGCTGCCCCTTACGAGTCGAGCGGCTCGGTCCCCACCGGCTTGCCGTTCTTGAGCGTGATCTTTTCGATCCGCGCTTCTGCCGCCTTCAGCAGCCCTTCGCAATGCGACTTAAGCGCTTCGCCGCGCTCGTAGATGGCAATCGATTCGGCGAGCGGCGCCTTGCCGCCCTCGAGCCGCGCCACGATTCCCTCGAGCTCGGCCAGCGCCGCCTCGAAGCTCATGGTTTTGACGTCGTCGGTGGTGAGGTCTGCCAAGCTCAACTCATCAATGCGGTGACATGCGCGGCCGCGCCGGTGGCGAGGCCCTGTCGGTCATAACCGCCTTCGAGCATCGAAACAATGCGCCCGCCGCAGCAGCGGTCGGCGACATCGCGGAGCTTTAGCGTCACCCAGGCGAAATCCTCGGGTCGCCAGTTGAGCTGCGCAAGCGGATCGCGATAGTCCGCATCGAATCCCGCCGAGATCAGCAGGAAATCGGGGCGGAACGCCTGGAGCGCCGGCAGAACACGGTCCTCATAGGCGTCGCGCATCTCGGCCGTACCCGTGCGGGCGCTGAGCGGCGCATTGCAGACATTGTGGCTGACGCCGGTTTCGGTCGCCGCTCCCGTGCCCGGGAACAGCGGCGCCTGGTGCGTCGAGGCGTAGAATACCGTGGGGTCGTCATAGAAGATGTCCTGCGTGCCGTTGCCGTGGTGGACGTCGAAATCGACGATCGCGACGCGCTCCGCCCCGAACTTGCGCTGCGCCTCGCGCGCCACCACGGCAATGGAGTTGATGAGGCAAAAGCCCATGGGCCGCTCGCGCTCGGCGTGATGGCCGGGCGGCCGCACGGCGCAAAAGGCGTTCTCGACCTCGCCGAGCGCCACCGCCTCGAGCGCCGCGAGGCCCCCACCGAGCGCGGTCCCCACGGCGTCGAGCGAGCCGGCGGAGATGAACGTGTCCTCGTCGATCTGCGCGAGGCCTTCGGCCGGCCGTATCTGGGCCAGCGCCTGCAAATAGCCCGGCGCGTGCACCAGGTCGGCGAGGCTCAGGTCGGCGCTCGGCGCGTCGCGCCGCATCAGGTTGGGGAATTCGTACGGGCCGAGCGCTTCCTCGATGGCCCGGATGCGATCCGGCCGTTCGGGATGCCCCGATGGCGTGGCGTGGCTGTCAAAATTGCGCTGCGAGACGAGAAGGGTCGCCATCGGCCTCGATTTTCCGTCGCGTCAATTAGTTGACGCTCGCCCAAGCCCTTGTCAAACAGCGCGGCATGGCCGGAACCGTTCCTCCCACGGACAATTTGGCGCGATTTGCCGCGATCCTGCGCGCCGGCGGGGTCGTCGCATTCCCGACCGAGACGGTTTACGGGCTGGGCGCCGACGCGACGAATTCGGACGCCGTCCTCAAAATCTACGAGACCAAAGGCCGACCGCGCTTCAATCCGCTGATCGTCCATGTCGCCGATCTCGCTATGGCGCATACGCTGGTCGACTTGCCGCCCTTGGCCGAGACGCTGTCGCGCTTCTGGCCGGGACCATTGACGCTGGTGCTGCCCAAGCGCCGCGACGCCGGTCTCAGCGATATTGTTACCGCCGGCCTCGACAGCGTCGGCGTCCGCATCCCGGACCATCCGCTGGCGCTCGCGCTGATCCGCGCAACGGGCCGGCCGCTGGCAGCGCCGTCGGCCAATCCCTCGGGCAAGTTGTCGCCCACGACCGCGGAGCAGGTGCGGCGGGCGTTCGGCGGCCGCGTGCCGGTGCTCGACGGGGGCCCGTGCCGCTCCGGCGTGGAATCCACCATTCTTGCCGTCGACGGCAATACCGTCACGCAGCTTCGGGCCGGAGCGCTGGCGCGCGAGGAGATCGAGAGACTCGTCGGCCCGATTACCATCGCGAAACCCGATGCCAGGATTGCATCGCCCGGCATGCTCGCGAGCCACTACGCGCCGAACGCGCAGCTTCGGCTGAACGTGAGCGCGGCGGAGGCTGGCGAAGCCTACCTTGGCTTCGGACCCGGGGAAGGAACGCTCAACCTGTCACCCTCGGGCGATCTGCACGAAGCGGCGCGCAACCTCTTTGCGATGCTGCACGAGCTCGATGCGCGGGCGGCGCGCATCGCCGTCGCCCCAATCCCGCGTCACGGTCTGGGCGAGGCCATCAACGACCGGCTGAAGCGAGCGGCAGCGCCGCGGAACTGAATTCGCAGGCTTCGCGCCAGCTCTCGGAACCCGACTGTGGGTACCGCTCCAGCTTCTCGGTCCGTCATGGCCGGGCTTGACCCGGCCACCCAGATACGCGGGCAGAGTGTGCGGAGAGTTCGGCTGGGTCCGCGGATCAAGTCCGCGGATGACGGACGGAGAGAATTGCGCAAGTGGCCCCCTTCCGTCGCTTCGCCACACCTCCCCCGTGCTACGTACAGGGGAGGAACCGACTGAGAATTAGTCCCTGACCTTGTATGGCTTCTGGTCGCGCCAGAAGCGCATCAGGCTTTCGAGGTCGGGGTCGCCTTTTTCGGGCAGAACGACCTTGAGACTGGCGTAGAGATCGCCATTGCCGTGGAGGCCCTTGCCCTTGAGGCGCAGCGCCTTGCTGGTGTTGACGTTGGCGGGCAGCGTCAGCTCGACTTCGCCGTCGAGCGTCGGCACCCGCACCTTGCCACCCAGCACCGCCTCGTAGAGCGTCACCGGCACGTCGACGCGCAGATCGGCCCCGTCGCGGCGGAATTTGGGGTGCCGCTCGAACTTCACCGTGACGATGGCGTCGCCCGGCTCGCCGCCCCACGGCGACGTCATGCCCTGGCCCTTGAGGCGGATCTGTTGGCCGTCCTCGACCTTGTCCGGCAGCTTGACGTTGACGACCTTGTTGGTCGGCAGCCTGAGCGGCACCGAGCCGCCCTTGTGGGCGTCTTCGAGGCTGACCGCGAGAGTCACATTGGCGTCATCGCCTTTGGCCTGCGGTTGCCGGGAACCGCCGCCGCCGAAGCCGGACCCGAAGCCACCGGCACTGCTGCCGAACGGATCGAAACCGGCGCCGCGGCTCGTCCGCGTCTGCGCACCACCGAAGCCGCTCATGAATTCCTTGAGGATGTCCTCGGCGGAAAAACCCGCGCCGGTCCCGGCACCCGCGGCGCTGCGGCGGGCGCCGCCGCCCATGCCGGCGCCGCCGAAGCCCGCGAATTTCGGGTTGCCGTCGGCGTCGATCTCGCCACGGTCGTAGGCGGCTTTTTTGTCCTTGTCGGACAGAAAATCGTAGGCAGCCGAAATCTCGGCGAACTTCTGTTGCGCCTTGGGGTCGGTTCGGTTCTGGTCGGGGTGGTTGGCCTTGGCCAGCTTGCGGTAAGCCGACTTCAGCTCTTTCTCGCTCACAGAACGAGGCACCCCGAGCACGCTATAGGGATCGCGCATGGGTTCCTTCGAATCTTGGGGGCAATTGGTCTAGGTTGCCATTCATCGACGTATATGGCCACGGCATAGTGCCTTGTCCAGACCGCCCAAAGGGTTGCCCGGTGTCCAATTTGAACCTCAGCGAGCGCATTTTCGACGATGCAGACATATCCCCTTTGGATCCGTTTTTGCTGTTCGAGGAATGGTATGCCGCGGCACAAAAATCGGAGCCGAACGACCCCCATGCGATGGCGGTGGCCACCGTCGATGCCGTCGGCCTGCCCGACGTGCGGATGGTGCTGATGAACGCCCGCGACGACCGCGGCTTCGTGTTCTTCACCAATTTCGAGAGCCGCAAGGGCGAGGAACTCATGGCGCATCCCAAGGCGGCGCTGGTGTTTCACTGGAAGTCGCTGCGCCGCCAGGTGCGGGCCCGGGGCCCGGTGGAGGTGGTCGATCCGGCCGAGGCCGACGCCTATTTCGCCACCCGCTCGCGCACCAGCCAGCTCGGGGCGCATGCGAGCCGCCAGTCGCGACCGCTGGAGCGCAAGGCCGATCTGATGGCGGCGGTCGAGGCGCTTAAGGTATCACTGCCCGACGACGAGCAGGTCACGCGGCCGGGCCACTGGTCCGGGTTCCGCATCATCCCGCTGGAGATCGAGTTCTGGCAGGACGGCGCCTTCCGCCTGCATGACCGGGTGCGCTTCAGCCGCACCGACTCGATTGCCCCGTGGACACGCCAGCGGCTCTATCCGTGACGCCTTGCGGGCGGCGCGTGCGCATGAAATCGTAAACCCGAGGCTGGGCAATCGGGCACCATGACGGAAACGTCGGAAGCGGCGAGGGTAGGGCGCGTCGAGTTCACCGGCTCGCGGCACGAGCTCTTCCTCATCCTCATCCGCGGCTACGCGTTGATGCTCCCGACGCTCGGGCTCTATCGCTTCTGGCAGGCGACCTGGAAGCGGCGCTTCTACTGGCAGAACACGGTGATCGACGGCGAGCCGCTCGAGTACACCGGAACTGCGACACAGCTGCTGGCCGGCTTCTTTTTTGCGCTGGCCTTCTTCGTGCCGATCTACATCGCGCTCTTCGTGCTGGCCATGCAGGAGAGCCAGTTCATCGTGCTCGGCTATCTGGGCGTCGGGCTGATCATCTGGTTCCTGATGGGCTATGCGATCTATCGGGCGCGGGATTTCCGCCTGTCGCGGACGCTCTGGCGCGGCATTCGCTTCGACCAGCGTGGCAGCGCCTGGGCCTTCGCGCTGCGGCGGTTCATCTGGTCGATCCTGTTCGTCCTGACCGCCGGCCTCATCTATCCCTGGATGGCCTCGAGCCTGTGGAAGTACCGCTGGCGCAACACCTGGTTCGGCGACCGCAAGATCGAGATCGCCGGAAACTGGCGCAGCTTCGCGGGGCCCTATTTCGCGGTCTATGTGCTGAACATCCTCACCATCGGCGGCACGGCGCTGTGGATGACGAGCACTCGCGACTATCATGCCGCCGACGGCTCGCTGCTGCCGGGACCGATCAGCACCCTGGCCTGGATCGGCTGCATCGTCGTGCTGGCGTTGAGCTATTGCTGGTACCGGACACGCTCGGCCTCGAGCATGCTGTCGACGGTCTCGCTCGGCGAGGCAAAACTCAGCGTCAGGATCCGTACCGGTCCACTGTTCTGGCAGTATGTCGCCTATGTGGTCTGCCTTGCGGTGCTGCTGGTCCTGCTTCTCATGACCTTCGGCGCCGTACTCGGCAGCGTCTACGCGCTTGCCGTGGCGAGCGGCAAGGCGCCGGGTGCAGCGGCGTTGCTGTCGCTCTTCCAGTCCAGCACCTTGAACATTGTTCTATTAATCGTCGCCTACCTCATCGTGCTGGGCGCCTTCGGCATGCTGGCCGAGCTGATCCTGAGCTTTGGCTGGTGGCGGCTGCTGGCGCGCAGCTCGACCATCGCCAACCCCGACAGCGTCAATTCGGTGCGCTCCGCGCCCGAGGACCGCTCGCTGATCGGGCAGGGGCTGGCGGACGCTCTCAATGTGGGGGCGTATTGATGCAGTTCGCTGCCCGCTACCAGGACGGCCTGGTGGCCGACGTCCGCAGCGCCGAGTGCGTGCTCGACCTCGCCGCCGATCCGGTCGCCCTCGTCATCCTCGATGCCGCCAGTCGCGAGGTGCTCGACCGCTGGGACGCGTCGGCGGCCTATCTGCTCCATTCGCGCATGGCCGAGCTGCGCATCGGCAATTCGAACAAACCGGCCGGCGCCCGCCTCGGCGTTACCGGAATCGTCCAGATGCGGAACGCGCTTGGCCTCCTGCCGCTGCTTCACGCGCAGGGGCGTCGCGACGCCTGGGCCCAGCTGCGCATCCTCGTGCTCGCGACAATGGCGCTGGCGGCGGTGATCGTTGCATATCTCTATGGCATACCGCTGCTCGCCGATCGCCTCGTCGCCTATGTCCCGCCCGCCTGGGAAATCAAGATCGGCGACACGGCGGCTGCACAGATCGAACGGCAGATGACCGACGGGAAGGGCTTCGTCGTCTGCGATCCCGACCGCAACAGTGTCGCCAATGTCGCAATCGCCGGTTTCGTCTCGCGCGTCTTCGACGGGCTGGACTCGCCGTTCCATCCGACCGTCACGGTGGTGCGCTCGGCCATTCCAAACGCCTTCGCGCTGCCGGGCGGCCGCACCTACTATCTCTCCTCCCTGATCGAGGCGAGCCGCACGCCCGATGAGTTCGCCGGTGTGCTGGCGCATGAGCTCGGACATGTTTACTACCGGCACGGCATGCAGAGTCTGATCGCCAGTTCCTCCACCGGCCTGCTCGTCGGCTTTGTCCTCGGCGACATGACCGGCCTCTCGGTCGCCGGCGCGGTGGGATCGCGCCTGATCGACAACCGCTTCTCGAGGGCGGACGAGGCGCTGGCCGACCGCTTCGCCGCGAACACCGCGCAACGCCTCGGCTTCAGCCCCAAGGGGCTGAGCGACCTGCTGGAGCGGGTGGCCGAAGATGACGAATTCTCGCGCGCGCTGGCGCTCTTCTCCAACCATCCGCTGACCGACCAGCGCCGCGCCGCGCTGGATGCCCTCGACACAGCCGGGCCGGACGCCAAGCCGGCGTTCACCGACGCCGAATGGCAGGCGATCCGCAACATGTGCCCGCTGCCGTCGCCCCCGCCGCTTCCGCCCCTGGCCGGCTCGCCCTGATGCGCATCCTGATCCGGACCTCGAAATGGGCGATCTGGGCCCGGCGCGTCGGTGCATTGGCGCTGCCGCTGGTGGTGATCGCGCTGCTGCTGCATCGCGGCCACAATATCGACAGTCAGGACTTCATGGTGGTCGAGGCCATCGCGCTGGCCCTTGCCGTGTTGGCGGTCTTCATGGCCGTCGTGGCGTTCGTCCGCCTCTGGTTCACCGGCGACCAGGGCTGGTGGAAGGCGACTGTTGCCTTCGTCTTCGGCGTGCTGTGCCTCGCGCCCGCGGCCTATTTCGCCTACCTTTACGTCAAGCAGCCGAGCGCCCCCGATGTGAGCACCGACTTCGGCAATCCGCCGGCCCTCGTTACCTTCGTCGAAGCGCGGTTCGTGACGCCCGACCAGCGGGCGCGGCTCGAGAGCCAGTTTCCCAATGCGCGCTCGCGCAACTATCCCGTGGCCGCGCCCGACATGTTCGACGCCGTGGCGAGCCTCGTCGACGATCGTGGCTGGGAGGTGCGGCTCACGCGCAAGCCGACCGGGGAGCTCGACACCGGCGAGATCAACGCCATCGTGACCACGCTGCTCGGCTTCCGCCAGGAGGTCGCGATCCGCGTTACCGGTGCGACCGACGGCAGCACCGTCGCCATGCGCTCGACCTCGCTCTCGAACTTTCCCGATTTCGGCGAGAATGGTGCGCGCATCGAGGCCTTCCTGCTCGACCTCGACAACCAGGTGACCGACATGCTGCGCAACGCCGGCCCGGCACAGCAGAGCGATAACGGTTAGGCCGGGCTCAGCCGCGTCCCGAACGGGCTCCGATGCATATGGATCGCGCCCTGCGCGTCGAGATATTCGATATGCGCCCTGAGGGTCAGCCGCGCGGCAAACCGCAGCTGGGTCTTGAGCGTGGGGTAGATCCTGTCGAGCAGGCCGGTGACCGTGCGGGCACCAGCGTTGACCGCGTCGACGACCTGCCGGTTGCGCAGCTCGCGATGGGCCAACAGGGCCCGCGCATAGGCAGGGCCATTTTCGATCGGCCCCCCATGCGCCGGCAGGTAGTGCGCATAGGGCAGGGCGATGACCTTGCGCAGCGAATTGAGATAGTCGGCCATCGAGCCGTCCGGCACGGCGACTAGAGTGGAGTTCCATCCCATGATGTGATCGCCGCTCAGGAGCCAGTCTGTACCATTGATGCCGAAGCACAGATGGTTGGCGCAATGGCCGGGTGTCGCGATGGCGGTGAGGCCGATGCCGCCGGCGGTGAAACTCTCGCCATCGAAGAAGGTGAGATCCGGAATGAGTCGCCAGTCGCAGTCGCGCGCCAGGGCGTTCATCTCGAACAGATGCGGCGGCCGGCTGAGCCGGTGCGGTCCGGCGAACCACAGCGGCGCCTTCGTCTCCTGCTTGAGCCTCGCGGCCAGGGCCGAGTGATCCTTGTGAGTGTGGGTGAGAAGGATCGCTTCGACCGGCCGTCCGTCGATGGCCGCCCTGAGGGCTGCAAGATGCCGCGGATCGTCCGGCCCGGGATCGAGGACGGCGATCCGCTCGTATCCGAAAATGAAGCTATTGGTGCCGGTGAAGGTGTAAGGACCGGCATTGGGGGCGGTGAGGCGCGAAATCCCCGGCAGGACCTCGACGAGATGCCCGGTTTCCGGGGCAAAACCGGTATCGAACACCAAAGGCGGCGGGGTCTCGGGCATTGCGCTCAACCGGAGGGGCGACTAGAAACGGACACTGTTTTCCGCGTCCAACCAAGGTAACGCAATGGCCGTCTCGCTGACCACTCCCAACACGATTTTGGGAGTTCTTGAGCCCAAGACCGACACCCGCCGCCTCGCCACCAATCTCGTGGTCGTGCTTCTCGGAACGCTGCTGATCACGGCGGCCGCCAAGATCAACGTGCCGACCTGGCCGGTGCCGGTGACGCTGCAGAGCTTTGCTGTCGCGGCACTGGCCGGGGCCTTCGGCTGGCGCATCGGCATGGCCACGGTCATTGCCTATCTCGTCGAAGGCGCGCTCGGACTGCCCGTGTTCGCGACCGGCGGCGGCCTGGACTACCTCGTCGGCCCGACCGGCGGCTTCCTGCTCGGCTTCGTGCCGATGGCCTATGTGATCGGCCGCGCCGCGGACATGGGCGGCTCGGGCCGCGTGGTCATGCTCGCCTTCGCCATGCTGATCGCCGATGCCCTGCTTTTCGTGCTGGGCTTTGCCTGGCTGGTGGTGGCCCTCGCCTCGCTCAAGGGAGTTTCGCCGGCCGTCGTGCTCGGCGGCGCCTTCGACGGCGCGATCAAGCCGTTCGTGATCTGGGACATCCTCAAGATGGTGTTCGCCGCACTGTCGGTGACCGGGGTGTGGACGCTGAGCAAACGTCGCGCCTGAGCCCGCGCGCGCCGCAGAAAGGCAAAGGCCGGTCTTTCGACCGGCCTTTTTGTTGGTCGGAGTAGAGTGATTCGAACACTCGACCCCCTGCTCCCGAAGCAGGTGCGCTACCAGGCTGCGCTATACTCCGATAAGGTGCTCCGGGGCCGTCGGCCCGGCGGAATTGCCGGCGTTATAGCGGCGCCCCCGCCGCCTTTCAAGCGCCCATTGTGCCGCCTGGCTCGCGTTGCGAAACGGGCCTTTCCCGTGTAGGAACCGCGCCGTTGGGGCGTCGCCAAGTGGTAAGGCAGCGGTTTTTGGTACCGCCATTCCTAGGTTCGAATCCTAGCGCCCCAGCCAGCCGACATCCGAATCCTCGCTGAGCCCTTGTTATCCGGGGCCTTGTCTCTTTCGCCTGCCATTCAGCATCCGAAAGATACCCAGCACTGGGTCACACGCCTGGGTCACACTGAGATGACACATGGCTCCCGGCCCAAATCTGCTCCGTCGCGGCTCGGTTTACCATTGGCGCAGGCGCATCCCCAGCCAGCTTGTGCCTTGCATGAAGGCGACGCACCTTCGGATC
>JBQCIY010000031.1:0-21578 GCA_051953275.1 Devosia sp.
TGGGACCTTCGTCCCGCCGACGCGTTGGGGTGGATTCAGGCATACGCCGCGTGGAGGGCGGTGGAACTGTGCCATCCGCCTCGGCTCCCGCTTTGGCCCACCACGGGACGACTCCCGTGATCCCCAACTCCCCTCGCAGACCGTTCGTCGCGACCTCGCAGCGCGAGGGGATGAGGGGAATATACGGGCGGTGAAATGACCGGGCATAAGTTTTTTGAAATGGGGCTGTGATGCCCGGAGAGCCTGGGGGTTGCGAAGATGAACGCGTGTCGGTTGGGGGACAAACCGGTTGCTCGATTGCGGTGAACGAGGGGCGAGATCGCGCCACGAAGACCCGGGACCCACCTTGCCGCGGGCCCAAGGTGTCAGTTGGGTCCCAGCTTGCGCTGGGATGACATCTGGTGGGGGTGGCGCAACGGAGGTTCCCGCGGTCGCGGGAATGACCTGGTGGGTGGGGCACGACGGCGCCACAATCGCCCCGCCGAATTTTCTCGGGTCCGTCATGGCCGTGCGGAGGCCCGGCCAGCGAGGTTTCATCTGCAGCGTGCGTTGCCTGTTCCGTTGGGTCCGCGGATGACCCAACGGCAATTGAGAGGGCGGCCCCGACTGCCGCTTTCGTCTTCAGCCGCCGGTCTCTTTGCGGCGCACCTTGGTGCGGGTGGCGGCCATGCGGTTCTTGCGGTTGGTGGAGGCGACGTCTTCCATGAGTTCGATCTGGATCTGCTGCAGCTCGGCGAGCCGCTGCCATTGACGCGAGATCAGGTAGTCGAGCTTTTCATGCAGGTGCCGGATTTCGAGCTCGGCCTTGAGGTTTACGCGGTAGTCGTTGTCGGCGCGCAGCCGGTCTTTCACTTCCTGCCGGCGCTGGCTCATCATGATGATGGGCGCCTGCACCGCCGCGACGCAGGAGAGGCAAAGGTTGAGCAGAATGAACGGATAGGGGTCCCAGGCGTGCGTGCCGGCGATCACGTTGACCGCCATCCACAGCACCAGCACCGCGCCGAACGACAGCAGGAACGCCCAGCTGCCGCCGAAGGTCGCGAGCTGGTCGGAGACCTTATCGCCAAACGTCCGGTTTTCCTCAAACTCCTCTTCGGTGTCCTCGGCGATGGTGTCCTGCTTGGCGATCGATTCCGCCACCTGGCGGTCGAGCTCGCTGAACTCGCCATGCTCGGTCTGCAGCAGTTGCTCGGTGTAGCGCATGCGGTAGCGCGCGAGCTCGCGCAGGCTGATCAGGGCGTTGGGGGCCAGATCCGGAAAATCGCGGCGGATGAAGTCCGCCAGAGTTGGGCGAAGTACGTCGAGGCGGACGAGATCGCGCTTGCGATAGCGCTTGCCGCTGATCGCCGAGGCGATCCGCTTCGACGGCGCTTTGGCGACGGTCTCACCCGTGACTTTTTCCGGGTGCGCGGCTTCGCCGCTGTCGATCACCGGCTCGTCCGGTTCGAACACGACATCGTCGGGCGGGATGAACCCAGTTTCGTCAGGCTGGCTCATGCTTGGGCTCCGGGCGCGGGCGCGCGCTCGATGGCGCGTGCTTGCGTCAAAACTGTGACCGGAAAACCTTACTGGAACGCTGTCTCAGCAAAACTCCTGAGCTTGCGGGAGTGCAGTTTTTCGGGCGGCTGGTTACGCAAAATCTCCATCGAACGCATGCCGATCAGCAGGTGGCGGTTGACCTGCGTGCGGTAAAAGTCTGACGCCATGCCGGGCAGCTTCAGCTCGCCATGGAGCGGCTTGTCGGAGACGCAGAGCAGGGTGCCGTAAGGCACGCGGAAGCGGAAGCCGTTGGCGGCGATGGTCGCCGACTCCATGTCGAGGGCGACGGCGCGCGACTGGCTGAGCTGGCGGGTGATCTCGGCCTGGTCGCGCAATTCCCAGTTGCGGTTGTCGAAGGTCGCGACAGTGCCCGTGCGCATGATGCGCTTGGTCTCGATTCCCTCGAGGTGGGTGATCTCGGCCACCGCCTGTTCCAGCGCCACCTGCACCTCGGCGAGCGCCGGGATCGGCACCGTCACCGGGACGTCGGCATCGAGCACGTGGTCCTCGCGCAGATAGGCGTGCGCGAGCACGTAGTCGCCGAGCTCCTGCGAGTTCCTGAGGCCGGCGCAGTGGCCGAGCATGATCCAGGCGTGCGGGCGGAGCACCGCCACGTGGTCGGTGATGGTCTTGGCGTTCGACGGCCCCACCCCGATATTGATGAAGGTGATGCCGCGCGCGTTGCTCATCTTGAGATGATAGGCCGGCATCTGCGGGACACGCGCCGCCGGCGCTCCGGTCGTGCCGCCGCCGAGGCGCTTGTTGCGCGTCACGAAGTTGCCCGGCTCGACGAAGCTCTCGTAGTCGGGGTGGCCCTCGGCCATGTACTGCTTGGAGAGCCGGCAGAACTCGTCGACGTAAAAGCCGTAGTTCGTGAAGATCACGAAATTCTGGAAGTGATCGGCGTCGGTGCCGGTGTAGTGGCTGAGCCGGTAGAGCGAATAATCGACGCGCGGTGCGGTGAAATGCGCCAAGGGGTAAGGCCCGCCCGGCGGCGGCACGAAGGTGCCGTTGGCGATCTCGTCGTCGGTATCCTGCAGGTCCGGGACGTCGAACAGGTCGCGCAGCGGAATCGGCAGGTTGTTGATCGCCTCGCCGTCGATCCGTTCGTCCGGTTCGAGCGCGAAATGCAGCGGGATGCGCGTCGCGCTCTCGCCGACATCGATGCTGCCACCGTGGTTGCGCAGGATCACCGAGAACTGCTGCAGCAGGTAGTTTCTGAACAGGTCGGGTGCCGTGATGGTCGTGCGATAGACGCCGGGCGTGTGCAGATAGCCATAGGCCAGCGTGGAGTCGGTCTTGCCGTAGCTGCGCGAGGTGACCTGCACCTCGGGGTAGAAGGCGCGGACCCGGCCCTTGGGCACGTTGCCGCGGCTGAGGCCGATCAGCTGGTCGCGGATGAAGTCGGTATTGCGGTGATAGATTTCCGCAAGGTACGTCCAGGCGTCCTCCGGGCTCTTGAAGGCCTTCTGGGGCGCCGGCGGGGGCGAAATGATGTCCATTCGGATCTCGTTGCAAGGCCGGCAGTAAAGCGCGGCGTTGCCGCTTTCTCTTATGGATTTTGGCCGTCACGGGCAACCCGGCTTAAAATCCGTCCATGTCCTTCACTAGCCGGTGAGGGACCCTTTTAATCTGAACCTCGGTGTCTATTTATCCCTTGTGTTCGCTGGAATTCTGCAAACGACCCATGCACCGGTGAACCTCTGAGGCGCCTGCCGCTGCCCCCAAGCCCTCAACAGTGCGGTGGGCGTCTCTTCAAGGGCCACAGTTTCGCTCAGCGGGACTGTGGCCCCTTTATTTTCAAGGATTTGAATTGCATCCGGTCGGCGCTTCAGGCAATTGATCGGCATTTGGCGATGGATGGGGGCTCCCGTCTGCCGCCAGCGTCCACGATCAACCGGAATCCCGCACCATGGCCATCTCGCTTCACGCCATCTCGGCAGGCGTCTTCGTTCGCATGCTGACCAACCTCCAGACCATCCTCGCCAAAGCCGAGACCTATGCCGGGGAGCGAAAATTCAATCCCGACAACTACGTGAGCGCGCGCTTCGCGCCGGACATGCACCCGCTGTCGTTCCAGATCCAGTCGGCGACGGACCGCTCCAAGCTCTGGCTGGCGCGCGTCAGCGGCGTTGCGGCGCCGAGCTGGGCCGATGACGAGAAGACCTTTGAGGAGATCAAGGCGCGGCTGCAGAAGGGCATCGACTTCGCCAAGGGCATCACCCCGGCGCAGATCGACGGGCTCGAGGACAAGCTGATCCCGCTCAAGGTGCGCGGCGAAGAGGTGCAGGTCCCTGCGCTGACCTACCTCACCACCAATGCCATGCCGAACTTCTACTTCCATGTGACCACGGCCTACGACCTGCTGCGGCATGCGGGCGTGCCGGTCGGCAAGCGCGACTTCACCGGCTGAAGCGGCCAACCGCCAATCTTCTTTTGCTCTGGCCGATCGATCCCAAGGAGGCTCGATCGGCCAACCGCGTTTCCATTTTGCTCTGGCTGATCGATGCCAAGGGGGCTCGATCGGCCAACCGCGTTTCCATTTTGCTCTGGCTGACCGATCCCAAGCGGGCTCGATCGGCCAACCGCCAATCTTGTTTTGCTCTGGCAGATCGATCCCGAGGGGGGCTCGATCGGCCAACCGCGTTGGGCTCACGAGTACCGCTCTTCGAGCCAGGGGTCGGCGTGGTTGTGGTAGCCCCTGACCTCCCAGAAGCCTGGATGGTCGGCGGTGGCGAACTCGATCTTGCGCAGCCACTTGGCGCTCTTCCAGAAATAGAGGTGCGGCACGACGAGCCGCACAGGGCCACCGTGGTCGAGGGCCAGCGGCTGGCCCTCCCAGCTGTGGGCGAGGAGCGCCTCAGGCGAGGAAAAGTCCTTGAGCGACAGGTTCGTCGTGTAGCCGTCGTTGCTGGTGAGCAGGACGTGCGTCGCCTCGGGTCTGGGCTGCACGGCGTCCATGAGATCGTGGGTGGTGACCCCGTCCCAGGTATTGTCGTAGCGCGACCAACTGGTGACGCAGTGGATGTCGCTGACTTTATGGGTCTGCGGCGCCGAGATGAAATCATGCCACGTCCAGGTGACGGGGAACTCGACGGCGCCCCGGATATCGAGGCGCCACACCTCCCTGGCGACATTGGGTGTCTGGCCCAGATCGAGGATCGGCCAGGTCTTGACCAGGTGCTGGCCGGGCGGCAGCCGGGTGTCCTCGGGACGTGAGGTCTTGCCGGTCAGGAATTTGCCGAGCTCGGCCCAGCGCGACTTGGTCTGCGTGAGCTTGCTGTCTTCGGGGGTGTCGGGCATGACGGTCTCCGCTCAGCCCGGGAGCTTGGCGCACCGGCCGCCGAAGTCAACCGGTCAGGACTTCCAGTAGAAGGCGTTCCCTCCGGCGACGGCGACATAGTGCATGTTGTCGTAGGGGAAAGTGTAGCCTTCGGTGTGGAAGAATTCGGCGCCGCCGACCTGCGGATGGCGTTCGCCGTTGAGTACGCGGCGGGCCATCTCGTGCGCCAGCGCCAGCCCAGCGCCCTGATGCATCGGCAGCCACAGGACGCCCGGTGCAAACTGGTTCGCCTGGCCGACGACGCCGCAGACGGAATGCGGGTATTTCGGATCGTTGACGCGGTTCATCACCACCGTGCCCACGGCCAGCATGCCGTCGGCGGACGAGCGATTGGACTCGAAATACATGACGCGCGTCATGCAATCGATGGGCGACATGAACATGCCGCCGAACGGTGACAAGGCACAGCCGCCGAGCAGCGGAACGGCCACGAGCGCGGCCAGAGCGGGCAGTACGCGAAACAAGACCTGCTCCGGTGTAGGTACGCCGGAGAGGATGCCTCGTTCCCGTTAAGATGAGGTTGTCAGTCGCGCCGGCGGCCGAACAACAGGTTGGCGAACAGTGCAACGCCGACCGCGCCGACGATGATCGGCACCGGATCGGCCTTCACGGCGCGTCCCGCGCGCAGGGCCTGGACCGCGGCGGCCTGCGCCAGCAACGTGCCCTCCTGCCGCCCGTAGTCGATGGCTTCGGAGGCCAGCTCACCGGCCCGATGAGCATAGCGCCGGACTGTGTCGCGGGCGATGTCGGCGCCGTCATTGCGGCCGTAGTCGGCGACATCAGCCGCCAGCTTGCCGGCGCGGCGCATATAGGGCGCAAGCGTGTCGCGGGCGATTTCGGCGCCCCGCTCGCGGCCGTAGTCGGCCGCCTGCTGGGCCGCCCCGGCGGCAATGCCGCCCGCCTCGGCCGCAAACTGCGCGAGGTGATCCTGCGCCAGATTGCCGACGGAACGGGCACGGCTGCCCAGGTCGCGGGCGAGGCGGCGGGTATTGCGATCGTTGAGACGTTCGAGCCAGGACATGACGCTGACCTCCATTTCAGGGGCCAACGCCTTGCCGATATTGCAAGTTCCGTCGGCTCTTGCGGCGGCGGAACAAGCCCCCATATCCGATGCATGTTCGATGGGGCGTTGATGAACAGTGGCGATCCGAGGCTCGACCGTCAGTTCGACCTGATTGCGCGGCAGATCCCGGTCAGCGCCGGATTCCTGCGCTGGGTGCGCCGGCCGGGGCTGGCGCTGGTCCGCGTTCCGCTGTCGCTGCTGCTGATTGCCGGCGGGGTATTCAGCTTCCTGCCGATCCTGGGGCTCTGGATGCTGCCGCTCGGCTTGCTGATGCTGGCCATCGACGTGCCGCCGCTGCGCCGGCCGATCGGCAACGCCATGGTGCGGCTGCAGCGCTGGTTGTCGCTGCGGCGCCGCCGCTTTCGCCGCCGCTGATCACTGCGCGTCGCAGCGCAGCACTTCGGACTTGAGATTGTTCCGGTCGAGATAGATGAGGTCGATGCCTTCGCCGGTGGGGGCGAAGATCGGCCGCATGCTGATGCGTTCATTGGAGGTCTGGCCGCCGGCGGTGCAGCTCATGCTGGCCGTGTAGGTGCCGTCGCCATTGTCGCTGAAGCCGGTGATGTCGCAACCGCTTCCCGGCCCTTCGAAGCGCTTGGCCGAAATCTTCAGGACCTGGTCGCCGCAATTGGCCGGATCGAGCCCCCAGGTCCCGAACAGTGGCTTCAGATCCTTGGTGTTGGCCGGCGTGCCGGTTTTGACGGGTGCCGCCGGGGCTTCCGAAGAGACGGCGGGCGGAGGCGTCGGCGCGGTGTTGTCAGCCACCGTCGACGAGGAGGATGCCGGCGCATTGTTGCCGCTGCTGCATGCGGCGAGCACCAGCGCGGGAAGAATCAGGACGGCAAGGCGGAACTGACGCATGAATCGGCCCTCGTTTGGCGTGATCCTGCCAAATGAGCCCGCAATGCGATAGTTCCGTGGCGATCAGCCGTCGTTGCGGCGCTTGCGATGCTCGCTTTCGTCATTGGCGCCCCGCTGAATCTCCCGGTGGCCGTGCGACATCTGGTTTTCGTCGCCGGGACCGGGTTGCGGATACCGCATTGCAGCGTGTTTCAGCGTCTCGTCGGTCAAGGGAGCGTCGGTGCCCTTGGTGTTTTCCTGCTTGTTGATGATCCGCTGCTGCTGCTCGTGCGTCTTGCGCCCCTGAACTTTCGGCGCCTGGCGTGGCTCGGTGTCGGATTGCTGCATGACCGGTCTCCTCGTCTCCTGGACCGAACCCTGCGGCACTCGATCAGTTCCCGCCCAGGAGCCTCCGCAGGACCTCGACGATCGGCCGCTGGCCCAGATGCAGCTTTACCGCCGCCGTCTCGAGGTCGAACCAGGCGGCGCGATCGACCTCCGGCACCGTGAGCTTGCGGCCCGAGCGGGGCGGCCAATCGATCTCGATCAGGTTCGACTTGAGCCCGGCCGGGTCGAAATCACCCGCGAGAGCGAACGCCACGACCGTTTTGCCGCCGGATTGCCTGAATGCACCCAGCGGCTGCAGATTGCCTGCCGGAAGGATGCCGACTTCCTCGGCGAACTCGCGGCGCGCGGCCGCTTCATGATCCTCGCCGGGGTCGGCGAGGCCCTTGGGGATCGACCATGCTGCGTCGTCTTTCCTCGCCCAGAACGGCCCGCCGGGATGGACGAGGAAAATTTCGACGCCACCTTTCGCGGGCCGATAGAGCACAATACCGGCCGAGATCGTCGCCATCAGCGGCCGTCCAGGAGGCTGCGCCAGATCGACCACTCGCGGCGTGCGTCCGCGAGGGCCCGATGCGCCGGCGGCTGCGCTTCGGCCCTTGCCCGTGCGGCGGCAATCAGCGCCGTGGTGTCGCCACCATGGGCCCGGGCGGCCTCGATGAAGGCCACCTCGGTGTCCACGAGACGGATGAGGTGCCGCGGACGACCGGCAGCGCGCAGCAGCATCGACAGCCAATGGCCGTCCCACGAGGGCGCGCTCGCGAGCAACTGACGAGTCTGGGCCAGCTCGACCAATCGGCCGCAAACCGCGTCGACGGACTCGCCCTGATCGAGCAGGGTCTGCCGCGTGATGCCGTGCACGGCCGCAGCCGCGTCGTCCCATTCGGTCCACGTCGGAGCAGGGCGGAGCAGGTGGCTTTCGCCCTCACCGGTCTCGTCGACCCAGCCGACTTCCACCGGATAGCTCTGCTTGCTCAGCGACGACGCCTCGAAGTCGAGGAAGAGGTACGGCACGGCTATGTGCTCTCCGGCCGTACCGTTTCGACCGCGAGCGTTCCTGCCGGCAAAGGCCGCAGGAGCTCGTCCTGTGGCTTGGTCAGGAACAGCCAAGCGGCCCAGTCGCGGGGATGGAGCACGCAGACCTGCCGGTCGTGATACGGCTCGATGTCCGGCCCCGGTGCCGTGGTCAGCATGGTGAAGCCGAGGCTGCCGTCCTCGGCTTCCGACCACAGGCCGGCGATGCCCATCACGGGGGAGTCCTTGAGGCTGAAACGATGCTTGGCCTTGGGGTATTTGCTGCCCGTGAACTCGAAGAAGCCGGAGAGCACGATGATGCAGCGGCGGCTGTCGCTGAAGTCGCGGCCGTCGGACTTGAAGTTGAACACGGGCCCGGCCTTGGGCCGCGGCGGCGGCCAGCCGAAGCGCATGAGCGTCAGCCGGACACCATTGCCCTCGGCGCGCAACACCGGCCCGGTGTCGCCGATCTTGATGTCGTCGGCAAAGGGCAGGTCGGACGCGCTTTCCGCGTCCGGCGTGCTCAACTCCAGCGCCCTGATGGCGCGCTGGTATTCGGCGTAGCGGACATGCTGCTCGTAGTCGTTGCACATGGCCCGCCCGCTGCCGGCTCAGTGCTTGCCGGCGATATTCACCATCCACGGCACGCCGAACTTGTCGATCAGCATGCCGAAGCTGTCGCCCCACGGCGCCTTTTCCAGCGGCATGGTGATGGTCGCGCCGGCGCTGAGCTTGTCCCAGTAGCCCTTGAGCGCGGCCTCATCGTCGCCCGAGAGCGACACCGTCCCGTTGGGGCGCGGCTGCCCCATGCTGGCTGGCGTATCGGATGCCATCAGCCAGTAGCCGTTGGAAACCACCAGTTGGGAATGCATGACCTTGTCCTTCTCGGACGGGTCGCGCGCCATGTTGCCTTCACCGAAGGTCGAGACGGTCAGCTCGCCGCCGAAGACGTTCTTATAGAAGTCCATCGCGGCGCGCGCATTGTTGCTGAAGCTCAAATACGGGTTGAGACGGCTTGCCATGATCGCTCCTCCTCATTGGAGGGCAGAGGCTAGCAGTGGCTTGTGACAGACGATAGGCAAAAGCAATCCGCGGGCCCGCTGATCAATCCTCCACTCCGCCGTGTCCGGGCAGGGTTAGATCAGGCCTGCTGCAACGAGAAACAAGGCACCGAGTCCGATCGTTGCAACGAGAAATACGCCCGCCAGCAAGACGATCTGGTTTTGTATGCTGATCGACTGGTTGAACATCCGCAACTCCCATTGGCGAGGAGTATGAAGGGTCGAACCTGACAGCGACATTACGTTTGTTAGGAATTTGGAAACTATTTCGGCCGGCACCGGCACCAGCCGACTTGATTCGATCTCAGGCGGGCTGCAACGCCGTTGGTTCGTCGTGCCGGCGCGTCGGCGCCGGGAAGGCCAAGGCCATGAAAGCGGCGGCAAGGCCGATCGCCGCCGAAGCGATGTAGAGCCAGTGATAGGTGCCGAAGGTATCGAACAGCCAGCCGCCGCCCACCGGCCCGAAGGCCATGCCGATGCTCGAAGTCATGGTCATGGCGCCGAGCACCGTCCCCATCACCTCCTGGCGGAAATAGTCGCGCGCGAGGATCGAATAGAGCGGCATTACACCACCATAGGCAGTGCCGAGCACCAGCGCCCGGACGTAGAAGTCGGGCAGGCCGGACACGAAGATGTAGCTGTAGATGCCCACCGCCTGCAGCAGCAGGCCGGCGACGACGACGCGCTTGACACCCAGCCGGTCGCCCGCGATGCCGAAGATCAGCCGGCCGAAGAGGCCCGCCACGCCTTCGACACTGTAGATGCTGGCAGCCGCGAGCGAGGTCGCGCCGCACAGCTCGGCATAGCTCACGGTGTGGAAGATCGGGCCGGAATGGGCGGCACAGCAGAGAAAGAAGGTCGCCGCCAGCACGATGAATTGCGGCGTGCGAAGCGCCGCCCACGCCGCCGAGCCGGCGGACCTGGGGGCAGCCGGGGCATGGCCCGCGGGCGCTGGCGCACCGGCCGGGGCGGGGGCGTTGCGGATGAGAAGGGCCGTGGGCAGGACCACGACCATGACCCCGATGGCGATCGCCAGCATCGCCGGGCGCCAGCCATAGATGCCGATGAGGTAGCTCGCGAGCGGGGTCATCACCATCGGCGCGACGCCACCGCCGACCGAGACCAGCGACACGGCGAGACTGCGGTTCTTGTCGAACCAGCTGACGGTCGCGGCGATCAGCGGCGCGAAGAACGCGCCGACGGAGCCGCAGGCGAGGCCGCCATAGGCGATCTGGAAGACGAGGAGGTTGGTGGCGCGGCTGGCAACGATCAATCCGGCGCCGAGAAGCAAGGCGGCGATCAGGACGACTGGCCGCGCGCCGATGCGGTCGCTCAACGTCCCCCAGAAGAAGCCGCCGACGCCCATGACGACGAAACCGATGGTCATGGCGGCCGAAATGCCGGCCCGGCTCCATTCGGTGTCGTCGGCAATCGGCGCGAGATAGACGGGCAGGGCGAACATCGCCCCCATCGCCACACAGGTGATCAGCGCACCGGCCGCGACGACGACCCAGCCATACCGCGAATTCATTTCCGTGCTCCCTCGAGGGCCAGTTTGCTCTCTTGACGAACGGGAGGAAAGCAAATCGACACCCGGGACATGAATTTTTGGCGGCAGCACAAGAGGGGAAATTCGCCTCAGAACGGTTTGCCTTCCGCCAGACTTGGTGGCTAACCTCGCACTATTGGGCTGCTGAGGGAGGTCACCCCATGTTCGAGGAGTTCAAGAAGTTCGCGCTGCGTGGCAACGTCGTCGACTTGGCGGTCGGTGTCATCATCGGCGCCGCATTCGGCGCCATCGTCACGTCGCTGGTCAGCGACATCATCATGCCGATCATCGGAGCGATCACCGGCGGTCTCGATTTCTCCAACTACTACCTGCCCCTGTCGTCGAAAGTGCAGGCCGGCATGGCCTATGCCGACGCCAAGAAGGCCGGCGCCGTTCTGGGTTACGGCAACTTCATCACGGTCGCGATCAACTTCATCATCATCGCCTTCGTGCTGTTCCTGGTGATCCGCGCCATCAACCGGCTGACAACGCGAAACAAGCAGCCGGCGACCCCGGAAGCGCCGCCGCCGGCGCCCGAAGACGTCGTGCTGCTGGGCAAGATTTCCGACCAGCTCGCGACGCTGAACAAGACGATGGCCGCCAAGTAGGCCACCAAGTCATCAGCGGTCGGGATCGCGGTCGAACTGCGGTACGCCGGCGATCGGCGCGAGCCAGTGCTCGCGCCGGATGGTCCAGCCGTCCTGCTGCGGCGTGAGGCCGGTGGGGGCGTCATCGAGCGAGCCGAGGCGGATCTCGACGTCGGTCTCGTGCAGGTTGAAGAGACGGCTGCCGCAATCGGGGCAGAAGGAGCGGCCGTGGGATGTCTTGAGCTGGCCGCTACAGCGAAAGGCGTCGATCGGCCACTTGCCGTAGAAGGTGAAGGCGCTGCCCGACTCCTTGCGGCAGTCGGCGCAGTGGCAGACGCCGGTGAGGAACGGCTCGCCGTCGAGGCTGTATCTGACCTGGCCGCAGAGGCAGGAACCTGTGCGGGTCATCGCGATCTCCTCTCTCGGGAGCGAAATGCCGGAAAATCGGACGAGGTTCCGGGGCCGGTCGAAGGCTAGCGGGCGGCCTTGACGTGATAGCAGAAATTGCAGTGGCCATCGCCGGCCATGCAGGTGGTGGTGCGCGTGAGCGTCAGGCCGAGCTCGTCGGCCATGGCGAAATCGCCGTCGCAGATGAGCAGCTGGCCGAGGTCGCGGGCGCCGATCCGCTCCATGAACTCGGCGTAGTCGCAGTGCGTGACCTCGTTGCGAAGGGTGGTTCCGGTCTGCTCGACGGTCGTGAACTCGTAGCGCACGCCTTCGCCGAAGCCGGCGAACTCATCGGCCAGGGTCGGGATGTCGAGCAGCGCCCCGCGCTTCGCAACAGTCGCCCGGTTGGTCTTGTCGAGCGCGGCGCGCACCAGCCGATGCGCTTCCTCGCGACCGAGCGCCGCCTCCATGGCCCGCACCAGCGGCACCTGCGCCTCAACGGCCATGGTAATGCGTTCGAACGGAGTGAGCCGGGCCATGACGCAAGGATAGCGCGACGGCCCGGTGGTGCAAGCGCCGCCGCGCGTAACAAAAAAGGGCCCCGCGTGGGGCCCTTTCGATTCGTCCGGCGATGCCGGGGGCGCTCAGAGCGCCTTGAGGTTGGTCGCCGACTGCTTGCCGTCGCGGCCGGTCTCGAGGTCGTAGCTGACCTTCTGGCCCTCATACAGGCTCGACATGCCCGAGCGCTCGACAGCGGAGATATGGACGAACGCGTCCTTGCCGCCGCTGGTCGGCTGGATGAAGCCGAAGCCTTTGGTGGTATTGAAGAATTTGACGGTGCCTTCAGTCATTTGATGATCCTTTGAAAGGCGATTCCGGTGGCGGTATGCCAGCCGGCAACGTTCAGAAACTTTCTCAGGAAGATCAATGGCCGGCGAACCGGGCCGTCATCAGCGCGAGACGGTAGCGAAGCGTATGGACGCCTACATGGGCCCATCGCACTGAAATATCAAGCCGTCTCGCTGTTGCGGCTGAGATCGGCCTCGGCCACGATCCGCTCGAAGGCTTCGGTCTCGCTGCGCACCCGATAGAGCAGCGGGCCGTGCCCTTCATAGGGGAGCAGCGACACCACTTTGCAAAAGGCGGCGGCCCGCGCCAGCGTGCGGCCCCCGTTGAGCATGCGCAGCCGCTCTCCGGCGCGATAGCGATGATGCGGCGGTATCTGCATGGTACGAGGCGCGTGCCGCGCAGCGACCGATATCGCGGCCGGAACCGGATCGGCGCCGGCCTTCGGGGCGGCGGGGCGGCGCGGACGGGCGGAGCGATTGGGCGGAATCGAAATGTCTTTGTAGGTAGGCACGGGCTCCTCACGCGCTGGCCACCGGGCGGACGTGGCTCGAAAGCGGGACTTACCGCGAGACGATGCTAGCACTTCGGCGGCCGCGGGGACAGGGCGACATCGAGGCCCAATGAAAGCGGCGGCGGCCAATGCGCCTGCGGCAGCCCAAGGGACGACACGGAAGGTGACAACCGGCCGACAGCGTTGTCAGCGGATTTTAACAAATCAAATCAGTGAATTGCGGCAAGGAACTGAAGCGCTCTTCGCAGCTTTGGCTGGCGTATCCCTATTCAACATCAGGAGCCTGAAATGAAGCTCACGCTGGTGCTTGCCACCCTCGCCCTCGGACTGGCCGCCGGCCCGGCGATCGCCCAGGATGCGACGGTCGTCATTTCGCCCGACCAGACGACCGTGATCCATCAGTACTTCGTGGCGCACAAACCGAAGGCTGTCGAGGTTCCAAGCGGCTTTACAGTTGCCGTCGGGGCAGTCGTGCCGGCCGACATCGAGCTGGTGCCGCTCGACGTCCCGGACGTGAAGCTCACGACCTCCTACGACTATGTCCAGCTTGGCGACCAGACCGTGATCGTCGATCCGGGCACTCGCAAGATCGTGCAGATCCTGTAGGCTCTTCGCCGAAGAAGCCCTCCGCCTCTCCGGGGGGCTTTTCGCCGCTCTGCGCCGCGGCCCTGCGGACGTTCGATCCTGCTTTTCCTCTCAAGATTATCTGATAATCAGACGAGCCAAGGAAACGCGTGCTGGGGCCAGCGGATGAAGATCGTCGGTATCGAAACCTTTCTCGTGCCGCCGCGCTGGCTGTTCATGAAAATCACCACCGACGAGGGTCTGGTCGGGTGGGGCGAGCCGGTGCTCGAGGGGCATGCGCGGACCCTCGACGCCAAGATTGGGGAGCTGCGTGAGTTCCTGATCGGCCGCGACCCGATGCTGATCGAGGATACCTGGCAGGCGATCTATCGCAACGGGTGTTACCGGGGCGGGCCGGTGTTGATGAGCGCCATTTCGGGCATCGACATGGCGCTGTGGGACATCAAGGGCAAGGCGCTCGGCGCCCCCGTGCACAGCCTGTTGGGCGGCCCGGTGCGCAGCAAGATTCGCAGCTATTGCTGGGTCGGCGGCGACCGGCCGCACGACCTCGTCGCCGGCGCGCTCGGCCTGCGCGACGCCGGGTTCAACGCCTGCAAGCTCAATGTGTGCGGGGAACTGCACTTCGTCGACAGTTACGCCAAAGTCGATGCCATCGTGCGCCAGCTCCACGAGCTGCGCGAGGCGGTGGGAAGCAGCATGGACCTCGCTTTCGATTTCCACGGCCGCGTGCATGCGCCGATGGCCAAGGTGCTGCTCAAGGAGGTCGAGCCGCTGCGGCCGCTGGTCGTCGAGGACGCGGTGGTGTCGACGCAGATCGATGCGATGGCCGACCTGGCCAGGGCCACCTCGATCCCGCTGGTGATCGGCGAGCGGCTGCACAGCCGCTACGACTTCAAACGCGTGTTCGAGACCCGCGCGGCCTCAGTGATCAACCCGGATACCGCGCATGTCGGCGGCATCTCGGAGGCGGTGCGGATCGGGCACATGGCGGAGGCCTATGACGTTGCACTTGCCCCACATTGCCCGATCGGGCCGATCGCGCTCGCCGCGTGCCTGCAGGTCGATGCCGTCTGCTACAACGCGTTCATCCAGGAGCAGAGCCTGGGCATCCACTACAACGCCACCGGCGATCTCGCCGAGTATGTGATGCCGGGCCGCGGTTTCACGCTGAAGGATGGCTTTCTCGACATTCCGCAGGGGCCGGGCCTCGGCATCGAGGTCAATGAGGAGCATGTGCGCCGGCAGGGCGCCATCGGCCACGACTGGCGCGCGCCGGAGTGGCGGCACGACGACGGCTCCATCGCCGAGTGGTGAAGGCCGCGGCCCCGTCCCGATCCATCTGGCTCGAAAGCCCGCCTCTCATCCACCGTGAAGCCGAACGCTCTTGACAGGCGGAGCGCAGCGGCGTGGGAGCACTCCGCCCACCCTTGAAGGATGAATGGGTTTATAGGATAAACAGATAAAGTCGCCTTGTCGACGATTGGGGGTCGCTTGAAGTCCGCAACGGTTACGGTCGCCCGTCACACCGCCATCGCCGGGCTGATGCCGGTGCGTGGCATCCTCGGGGATGTGGTCAGCGGCCTTGGCCGGCGCATCGTGGCCGGCGAGTGGGGTTCAGGCACAGCGCTGCCCACCGAGGCGATCCTCATGGAGCAGCTCGGCGTGGGCCGTTCAGTGGTGCGCGAAGCGATCCGCATCCTCAACGCCAAGGGGCTGGTGCGCAGTCGCCAGATGGAAGGCACGACGGTGCTGCCCCGCTCCAGCTGGCGCCTGCTCGATCCAGACCTGATCCACTGGCGCATGGAGGCCGCCGACCGCAACGTGCTGCTGCTCGACCTGCTGCAAGTGCGCATGGTGCTCGAGCCGGGCGTGGTCTGGACGGCCACGAAGTTCGGCTCGGATGCCGCCAAACAGCGTATCCACGACGCCTGGCGGGCCTGGATCGCGGTGCTCTCGGAGAAATCTGCGCCCGGTGCCCAGCGCGCGCATTTCATCGAGCAGGACCTCGAGTTCCACCGGGCGTTCCTCGCTGCGGTCGAGTCCGAACTGCTCGAGCAATTGTTCTCGGTGATCGAGGCGGCGCTGACTTTGATGATCGACGTGCAGATGCAGACCCGCGGCTCCAAGACCGCGCTCGTCGGCATGGAGGACGCCAACACGCTCCATACCGACGTCTACAACGCCTTTGCAGCCGGCGACGCGGATGGCGCCGAGGCCGCCATGCGCAAGCTGATCCAGGGCGCCATGGCCGACGCCAGCGTGGGCTTCGAGCTGAAGAAATAAACGACCAGAGGGAAGTGACCGTGGGGTTGAAGGCCGAAGATCCGGAATTGTTGCGCCGCGTGGCGCAGCAACTCGAAAGGCACGATTTCAAGGGCTGGTTCTACGGCGACTCCGTCGGCTTCGAGGGACTTGTGGCAGCCGGCGACATGCTGGGCGTTGACACCTGGCAGGACTTTTCCCGCGGCTTCTTCCGCGCGTGGGCGACGCGCATGGAGCCGTTTCAGCCGGACGACAATACGGCCCCCGGGCACGTCATGTGCGAAATGATCAGGCGCACCGGCGACGCGGTGCTGCAGAACGCTGTTTTGAAGCTTGCCGACCATCTGTGGGGCCGGCGCCGGGTGCACGGCGTCGCCATCACCTTCGAGGACACGCTGCGCGCGCTGCGCCAGCCCTATGGCGGCGTGCCGCTGAGCACTGCCGACCAGGAGATCATGCAAGCGCCGGGCGCGGGCGTGTGGCTCGACTGCATGCATTTCGACCCGCCGTTCTACGCGCATCTAGGCGAGATCGCCGGGCCGGAATGGTCGCAGCGCGCGGTGGACGAAATCCTCGCTTACTGCGCGCTGCTCTTTGATTCAGACCTCGGCCTCTACAACCACTACTGGCTGGAGCGGACACAGCGCTCCTACATCCGGGGCTGGGGCCGCGGGCAGGGTTGGGCGCTGCTCGGCCTGCTCGACGTGGTAGCCCATGCCGACAAGGCGACATCGCGCTACGGCGATGTCGTCGCCAAATCAAAAGCCCTGGCCGAGGCGATGCTGCGTTTCCAACTCGCGGACGGCAACTGGTGGGCGATGGTACATGAGCCGGAGTCGGGCCCGGAGTCGTCGACCGCGGCCTTCATGGCCTGTGCGTTCTATCGCGGCATTCGCCTCGGGGTGCTCGACGCGGCGATTTTCCGCGCACCGGCCGACCGTGCCTTTACCGCGATGTCGAACAATCTCGACGACGACGGGAACCTGCAGGGCGTCTCGGCGGCGGTGTATGCGGCGCTGGTGCAGCAGCACTACTGGAACGTGCCGCGCGGGCTGATCGTCCCGTGGGGGCAGGGGCCGGTCCTCACCGCCGCGCAGGCGCGGCGGCAATTGCTCGCAGCCTGACCCTCAACCGAACTCGGGCGCCGGCAAGCCTTTGGCGCCGGGACGGCATACCAGCAGGTTGCCCGACAGCGGCGCCGCTGCGAGCGCCTCGGGCGTCGCGCCGTAACGGGCAGTGGTGATGTAGAGGTCGCCGAGGTCCGGGCCGCCGAAGGCACAGCTCGTCGGCTTAGCCACCGGCACCTCGATGACCATGTCGACGTCGCCGCGAGGGGTGAAGCGCACAACGCAGCTGCCGTCCCAGCGGGCGTTCCAGAGGCAGCCATCGGCATCGACAGTCGAGCCGTCCGGATTGCCGCGCTCGAAGCGCGCGAAGGGGCGCTTGTTGCTGATGCGGCCGTCGTCGAGATCGAAATCGTAGGCAAAAATGGTGTCGGTTGCCGTGTCGGCAAAGTACATCGTCCGCTGGTCGGGGCTCCAGCACACGGTGTTGGAAATCTTGATGCCGGTTTCATGCGCCGTGACCCTCATGTCGGGGTCGAGCCGGAACAGCGTTCCGGAGCCGCTGACCAGGTTGATCGGCGACGTGTCGGGCTGGAGGTTGTTCTGCATGGTGCCGAACCAGAAGCGGCCGCGCCCGTCGGTACCGCCGTCGTTCGAACGGTTGAACGGCTTTTCGGGCTCCGGGTCGATGAGGTGGGTGAGAGTGTGGGTCGCAAAGTCGAAGCTCCCGATGCCGCTATGCGTCGCGATGATGAGCCCGGTGCCGTCGCGCTTGGCGCGGACGCTCATCACCATCTGCGGCATGTCGTAGGTTTCGACCTTGCCGCTGGCGGGCTCGAACATCTGCAGCTTTGCCGGCAGCGGCACGTCCACCCACCAGAGGCACTGGCGCCTGGCATCCCAGAAGGCGCCTTCGCCCAGCAGGTTCCGGCAGGCGACGGCGGTGGATACGGTTATGGCCATTCGAGCTCTCCCCTCACTCGTACATGCGGATCTGGATGCCGCCATCGATGACGATGTTGGCCCCGACGATGAAGCGGGCTTCGTCGGAGGCGAGCAGGGCAGCGACCGCGGCGACCTCTTCCGGCCGGCCAAGGCGGCCGAGCGGTTGGCGCGCCTCGACCTTCTCGCGCGCCTTGGGATCGGGGTCGGCAGCGAACATCTTCTGGTTGAGCGGCGTATCGATATAGCCGGGTGAAATGGCGTTCACGATGATGCCCTTGTCGGCATATTCGAGCGCCAGCGCGCGGGTGAGACCCAGGAGCCCGTGCTTGGCGATGGGGTAGGGGAAGGTTTGCTTCATCACCTGGAACGCGTGGTTTGAAACGATGTTGACGATGGCGCCGTGCCGCTTGTCGAGCATGTGCGGCAGCACCGTGCGGCAGCAGCGCCACACGCCGTCGAGATCGACGGACATGCAGCGCGCCCAGTCGGCATCGGTGATCTGGAGCGGATCGCCGAACACCGCGATGCCGGCATTGTTGACGAGGATGTCCGGCGCCCCGAGCATCCGCGCGGTCTGCGCCACCATCGCCGCAACGCTTTGGGTATCGGTTACGTCGGTATGGAGGAACGTCGTTCGTGTGCCGGTGTCTTTCGCGATCGCTTCGGCCGTGGCCTCGCCGACGGTGCGATCGATCTCCGCGACGACGACATCGGCACCTTCCCTCGCAAAGCGCCGGGCGATTGCCTCGCCGATGCCCTGGCCGGCGCCGGTGACGATGGCAACCTTCCCGGCGAGCCGCTGCATGCCGATCTCCTCGTTATCTCTGTGGGCCGCGCTCCGGCGCGACGTTGACTTTGTAGGATAAACAGATAATCGTTCACACCGTCAATCGGAGCCGGCGCCCAACAAGCTGGTCCGGTGGGAGAGAGTTCACAACGTCCGGGAGGGACATCAATGAGCAGATTGACTCATTTGCTTGGTCACGCGCTGCTGCTTGGCGGCTTCGTGGCCGCCGGTCTGACCGGCGCCGCGGTGGCGCAGGACAAGACCATCGTCGCCATCTACAAGAGCGGCACGCAGCAGTACTTCATCGACGAGGCCAAGGGGTTCACCGACGCCGCCAAGGCGGCCGGCTACGACGCCAAGACCATCAATGTCGAGCTCGACGCCAACAAGGGTGTGAGCGCCATGACCGACGCCATCTCCGGCGGCGCCAAGGGCATCGCCATGACTGCGCCCGACCAGGCCATCGGGCCCGCCGTCACCAAGCTCGCCGCTGATGCCAAGATTCCGTTCGTGGCCACCGACGACTCGCTCAAGGATGCGAGCGGCAATCCGATCCCCTTCGTGGGGTTCGACGGCACCGACATGGGTAACAAAGTCGGCCAGAAGGCAGGCGAACTGTTCAAGGCCGCCAACTGGACCAGCGGCTACGGCGTGCTCAGCGTCGAAGTACAGACACTGTCAGTCTGCAACGACCGCACGAATGCGGAAAAAGCCCAGATCACCGCAGCGGGCGCCGACCCGGCCAAGATCTTCCCGGTCGCCTATGACGGCACTACCAACTCGGCGCTCAATGCCGCCGGCCCGGTGATCACCGCGCATCCCGACGTCAACAAGTGGGTTGTGTTCGCCTGTAACGACGAGGGTGCGCTCGGCACGCTTAACGCGCTGACCAATGCCGGTTTCAGCCCGGACGACCTGATCGTGGTCGGGCTGGGCGCCTACGAGGCCTGCCACCCCTGGGCAGCGGGCCAGCCCTCGGGCTTCAAGGCTGCCCTCTATATCTCGGGCGTGGACGTCGGCAGCGCTGCCGCCAAGGCCCTGATCGCGGCGATCGACAACGGCACGCCGCTGCCGCCCAAGACGGTGGCCAACACGACCATCGTAACGCCCGACAACTACAAGAGCGTGATGACCTGCCAGTAGCGGCAGGCCGATAACTTCAACGGCCGGCGCTCCGTCCTTCCAGGCGCCGGCCGCTCTTTTCAGGCTCAAGCTATCCGCGAGACGATGAGCGGCGCCATTCTAGAGATCAGCGGAGTCAGCAAGGCATTTCCCAATGTCCGCGCGCTCAGCAACCTGTCGCTGTCGGTCGAGCGCGGCGAAGTGGTCGCCTTCGTCGGCGAAAACGGCGCCGGCAAGTCCACGCTGCTCAAGATTTTGTCGGGCGACTACCGGGCCGACAGTGGAACGGTTGTCCTCGACGGGCAGGACATCAGCCACGTCGATCCGAAAGAGGCCCGCGAAGCAGGCCTGCGCGTGGTGCGCCAGGAGCCAGAGATCGTGCCGCATGTGACAGCGGCCGAGAACATTTATCTGGGCGAGTTTCCGCGGCGTGGCAACGTGGTCGACTTCCGTGAAATGCGCCGCCGCACGGCCGACCTGTTCGAGGAGGGCGGCTTCACCGGCTTCCTGAGCCCCGATGCGATGGGTGATCGGCTGTCGCCGGCCCAAAAGCACGTCATCGAAATCACCCGGGCGCTGAAACCCGGCGTCAAGGTCGTGGCATTCGACGAGCCGACCTCGTCGCTCACCGCGGAGGAGACCGAGCGGCTGTTCGCGCTGATCCGGCGGCTCAAGGAGCGCGGCCTCGGCATCATCTATGTCAGCCACCGCATGCATGAGGTGATGGCGATCTCCGATCGCGTCGCGGTGCTCCGCGACGGCCATCTGATGGGCGTTCTGCAGACGGCCGAGACGACGCAGGAGACCATCGTGCGCATGATGGTCGGCCGCGACCTCGCCAAGGGCTTCGAACGCACCGAGACCACCCGGCCGAACGAGACGGTGCTCGAGGTCGGCGGCATCAACAGCATCTGGCACCGCGACGTCGGCTTCACCATCCGGGCCGGCGAAATCCTCGGCTTCGCCGGGTTGGTCGGGGCCGGCCGCACCGAGCTCGCCAAGGTGATCTTCGGCGAATATGCGCGCAACAGCGGCACCGTGCGGATGCTCGGACGCGAGGTGCCGCCGGGTTCGCCGGCAAAGGCCATCCGGTCGAACATCGGTTTTGCGCCGGAGGACCGCAAGGGCGAGGGACTGATCCTCGTCCGCTCGGTGATCGAGAATGCTTCGCTCGCCGTGTTCTCGGCGCTGAGCCGCTGGGGCATCCTGCGCTCGCGCATGATGGTCGAGACCGTGGCGCCGCTCATCGCCTCGCTCGACATCAAGACGCCCTCGCTCGAGCAGGAGGTCGGCAAGCTCTCGGGCGGCAACCAGCAGAAGGTCGTTCTGGCCCGCTGGCTCGCCGCCAAGCCGCGCGTGCTGATCCTCGACGAGCCCACGCGCGCCGTGGATGTGGGCGCGAAGGCCGAGATCTATCGCCTCATCGACGACTTGGCGAAGAGCGGGATGGCGATCATGCTGATCTCATCGGAGATGCCGGAGCTGTTGGCACTATCGGACCGGATCGTCGTGATGCACGGCGGGCGCCTTTCGGCGCCGATCGAGAAATCCGCCGCCACCGAAGAGGGGATCCTCCGGCTGGCACTGGGACAGGCCGCGTGAGCGGTCAGGGGAGGTACGGGAGAACAATGGCGAACATGTCGGACCAGGGCACCGCCGGGCAGATCGCGGCGCCGCGTGCGTCGAGTAACCCGCTGCGGGCGGTGACGCAGTTCATCGGGCCGG
>JBQCIY010000032.1:0-3789 GCA_051953275.1 Devosia sp.
TGGCGCGTCAACTGGCGCGACGTGAGCCAGCGCGTGCTGCTGCGGCGCGCGACGATCGGCGAGATCGTGCGCGAGGACGGGCAGTTCCGCGCCGAGCTGCGCAGTGGCCAGCAGGCGCTGAACACGACGCATGGCCGGCTCTATTCGGTCTATTGCGACGCGGTGCTCGGCGATGCGCGCTGCGCCGTGGCGCATGACCATCCGAATTTCGGGCTCGGTTGCGACCGGGCGCTCGCGACCTGCCGCGACCGCTTCGCCAATGTCGCGAATTTCCGCGGCTTCCCGCACATTCCGGGCAACGACTTCGTGCTGCGCTATCCGCGCCAGGGCGACGCGCTCAATGGCGCGGCGCTGTTTCAATGACGCGCGCCGACATCGTGACGGCGGCGCGGCTGTGGATCGGCACGCCCTACCGGCATCAGGCGGCGACGCGCGGCGCTGGGTGCGATTGCCTCGGCCTCTTGCGCGGCGTGTGGCGGCACCTTTACGGCGACGAGCCGCTGGCCGTGCCGCCGTATCGCGCCAACTGGCGCGACGACCGGCATGCCGGCGCGTTGCGGCAAGCGGCCGACGCGCTGCTGGTCCCGGCCGTGGGTGAGATGCGGCCGGGGCAGGTGCTGCTGTTCCGGCTTGGCCGGATGAGCGCGCCGAAACATTGCGGCATCGCGACAGACGCGGGCCGCTTCGTGCACGCACAGGAGGGACTCGGCGTGATCGAGGGCAACCTCACGGACGGCTGGGCGCGGCGCGTCGCGGCCCGCTACGACTTTCCCGGAGTGAACGACTGATGGCGACGCTGGCACTATCGCTTGCCGGACAGGTGGTGGGCGGCGCGGTCGGCGGCCCGATCGGCGCGACCATCGGGCGGGCGCTCGGCGCGCTCGCCGGCAGCGCCATCGACAACAGCCTCTTCGGCGGCAGTACGGCGAAGCCGGCCGTGGCCGGGGAGGACATCCGGCTGCAAGGCTCGAGCGAGGGCGCGCCGATCCCGAAGCTTTATGGCTGGAGCCGGCTGAGCGGCAACGTCATCTGGGCGACCGAACTCGAACGCATCGATCCGGCTGCGACCGGCGCCAAGGCCACGAGCCAGCCGAGCGACACGCCGGAGCCGACGATCGTCGCGAATTTCGCCATCGGCTTGTGCGAGGGCGAGGTGCATCGCCTCGGCCGCGTCTGGGCCGATGGGCAACCGCTCGAGCTCGAAGGACTGACCTGGCGCTTCTATCGCGGGACGGAGACGCAAACTGCCGACAGCCTGATCGAGGCCAAGCAGGGCGCCGGCGCGCCGGCCTATCGCGGGCTTTGCCACATCGTGTTCGAGCGGCTGCCGCTGACCGCCTTCGGCAACCGCATCCCCAACATCTCGGTCGAGCTCTGCCGCGCGGTGGGCGAACTCGAGCCGCTGATCGAGGCGGTAACGGTGATCCCAGGCGCGACCGAGTTCGGCTACGATCCGGTGGCGCGGCTGCGGCTGGTGTCGCCCGGAACGACCGTAAGCGAGAATGCCCACCAGGATCCTGACGTATCGGACTGGACGCTGTCGATCGATGAGCTCCAGGCACTGTGCCCGAACCTCAGGCAGGTATCGCTGGTGGTGGCATGGTTCGGCGACGATCTGCGCTGCGGCACCTGCACCGTCGCGCCCAAGGTCGAGGCGGCGAGCCGGACGGTGCAGGGGACCAGCTGGTCGGTGGCCGGTCTGGGTCGGGGCGATGTCGGCGTAGTGTCGACGCATGCCGGCGGCCCGGCCTATGGCGGCACGCCGTCGGATAGCGCGGTGCTGGCCGCGATCGCGGACCTCAAGGCACGCGGCATTGGAGTGACGCTCTATCCGATCCTGCTGATGGAGATTCCCGAGGACAATGCGCTCGGCCAACCGGCCTATCCGTGGCGGGGGCGCATCTCGGTGGACGCCGGATCGGCCGGGGCGGCAGCCGCGGCGACCGAGATCGCCGCGTGGTCGAGTCGCTACCACGATTTCGGGCTCCACTATGCGGCGCTGGCCGCGCGCGCCGGCGGCGTCGACGGCGTCCTTGTCGGCTCGGAGCTGCGCGGCCTGACGACGGTGCGCGACGACACCGGCGCCTTCCCGTTTGTTTCGGCGCTGGTGGCGCTTGCGGCCGACGTGCGGGCGGTGCTGCCGGACGCGACGCTGACCTATGCCGCGGACTGGAGCGAATATTCGGGCCTGCAGTCGGGCAGCGAAAAGCTGTTCCATCTCGATCCGCTCTGGGCCTCGGCCGACATCGATGCGGTCGGAGTCGACAACTACCTGCCAATGGCGGACTGGCGCGACGGCGGGGGGCCGGATGCCGAGGACTGGGACGGCCCATACGAGCTCGCCTATCTCGATGCCAACATCGCCGGCGGTGAGGATTTCGACTGGTATTATGCCTCCGATGCCGATCGCACCGCGGGCACGCGCACGCCGATCACCGACGGCCTTTACGGTGAGCCGTGGGTGTGGCGGGCGAAGGACCTGGTGAGCTGGTGGGGCAATGCGCATCACGACCGGCCGGGCGGCGTGCGCAACGCGAGCCCCACAGCCTGGGTGCCCAAGGGCAAGCCGATCTGGTTCACGGAGTTGGGTTGCGCCGCAATCGACAAGGGCGTCAACCAGCCCAACGTTTTCGTCGATCCCAAGAGCGCCGAGAGCGCATTGCCCTATTTCTCGACCGGCGCGGCGGACGCGCTGGCGCAACGACAGGTGCTGCGCGCGGCCCTCAGCCACTGGGCCGACGACGCCAACAATCCGGCCTCCGATGTCTATGACGGCCGCATGGTGCTGCGTACCACGCTGTGGACCTGGGACGCCCGACCCTATCCGGCGTTTCCCGCACTCCTCGATGTGTGGAGCGACGGCGGCAACCATGCGACCGGCCATTGGCTGACCGGCCGGCTCGGCGGCGCCGCAAGCGACGAACTGATGCGCGCGGTGGCCGCCGATTTCGGCGTGCGCCTCGATGCGGTAGCAGCGCTGCGGCCGTTCGTGCACGGCTATGTGGTAGAGCAGCCGATGACGGGCCGGTCCGCGCTGGCGCCGCTGCTCGCGGCGACCGGGCTCGACGTGCACGACACTGCGGCGGGACTGAGCATCGGCCGCAGCGACGGCCGCGACCCCCTAGTGATCGATGACCCGGTGGCCGACGACCTGCCGATATTGTTGCGGCGGCGGCCAGACCCCGGCGAGGCGATCGGGCAAGTGGCGCTGAGCTACGTCGATCGCGAGCGCGGCTACCAGGCCGGCAGCGTCACGGCGATCAGCGCCGGCAGCGGGCCGCTCGATGCGGTCAATGCGGGGCTCGTGCTGGACGTGTTCGGCGCGCGCGACACGGCTGAGCGGTTGCTGGCGACGGAGCTGGCGCGCCCCGACAGTGTGGAGTTCGCTGCGCCGCCGTCGGCTCTGGCGCTCGAAGTCGGCGACGCCGTCGAGGTCGCGGGCGGGGTGTTCGAGGTCACCGCGGTCAGCGACGGCGTCGCGCGCAAGATTTCCGGACGCAGCATAGCGCCCGATGTGATCGTGACCAGTGTCATTGGCCGGCAGGCGCCCGGCGATGCAACGGCGGTGCCGCGCGCGGTGCCGGTGGTCGACTACGCCGAACTGCCGCCGACGCCAGACGATGTCGCGCATGCGCGCCTGGCGATGGGCGCCTTCGCGGCCCCGTGGCCGGGGACCGTTGCGGTGACCGACGACCTGACCGGATCGCGGTTCGCGGGGCTGACAACCAGTGCCGGCGTCGGCGTACTCACCGCGCCGCTGGGCGAGGGGAGCATCTTCACCTGGGACGA
>JBQCIY010000033.1:0-6475 GCA_051953275.1 Devosia sp.
TGGTCGAGCCCGAGCCGCATCGCCTCGATCACCGTTTCGCTGAGCGCCGCGACGTCCTTGAGGCCGAGGTTGAGGCCCTGTCCGGCGAGCGGATGGATGACGTGCGCCGCGTCGCCGATCAGCGCCAGTCGCGGCCCGACGAACGCGCGCGCCAGCTGCAGCCGCAGCGGAAAGCTCTGCAGCCCTTCCTCGACCGTGACCCTGCCGAGCGACGAGCCCATCGCGGCTTCGATTTCGGCCGCTGCCTGATCGAGCGTCAGCGCCTTGAGCCGCGCCGCTTCCTCGCTCGATTCGGTCCACACCAGCGACGAGCGGTTGCCCGTCAGCGGCAGGCTCGCGAACGGTCCGGCCGGGCGGAAATGCTCGAACGCGGTGCCCTCGTGCGGCAGCTCGTGCGCGATGGTGGTGACCACGCCGGCCTGCCGGTAGTCGTGGCTGATGACGCCGATGCCCGCCATCTGGCGCAGCGCCGACATCGCGCCGTCGGCCGCGACGATCAGCGGCGCTCGGAGGGTGCGCCCGTCCTTGAGGCTGAGCGACGCCAGCGCGCCGGCTCCGGACCAGCCGGTCACCTCGACCGGCGCGATGAGCTCCGCCCGGTCGGCCACCGCCTCGAGCAGCACGCGGGTCAGCACCCGGTTGGGCACCATGTGTGCGTAGGGTTCGCCCGGCGCCACGTCGCCCTCGAAGCTCAGGAACACCGGCCGCGACAGGTCGCCGCCGCCCGAGTCGGTAATGGTCATCTGCCGGATCGCCGTGGCCTCGGGGGCGATATCGGCCCACACGCCCAGCGTCTCGAGCGCCCGGCGCACGCCCGCGGACAGCGCAAAGGCACGCTTGTCGTCGGGCACGCTGAATGGCCGGCGGTCGAGCAGGGCCACCTTGAGGCCGCGCTGGAAGCGGGTGAGCGCCAGCGCCTGGCACAAACCCACCGGGCCACCGCCCACGATGATCAGGTCATAGACGGCGTCGGCCATCGGCACACCTCGTGTTCCGAGCGTTGTGGCCCCTGCAGCCCTCCGAGGCAAGCGGCCCGCACGCCGCTGGTGCCCAATAAATCAGCAAACGAACGTCTCAAGATCATTTTGTGGGCACGCCGGCGGCAGCGCGCGCCGCAGGGCAGCGCCCCGATTGCCCGGCGTCGATCGATTCGTCGAACGGAATCATCGAGTTGGCGGCCCGCCTCGGTCTTTGGCACGGCACTTGAGTCTTCGATCGCATTGGAGACCAGGGATTCAATCGAAAGGGGCATCCATGAAACTGGTGATCGCCATCATCAAGCCATCGCGGCTCGAAGAGGTGCGTCAGGCGCTGAACACGCTCGACGTGCACGGCATGACCGTGACCGAAGTCAAAGGCTATGGCCGGCAGAAGGGCCATTCCGAAATCTACCGCGGCACCGAATACGCCGTGCACTTCCTGCCCAAGCTCAAGATCGAGATCGCGGTCGAGGACAGCCAGTCCGACGCCATCGTCGCGGCCATCCGCGAGAGCGCCCAGACGGGCCGCATCGGCGACGGCAAGATCTTCGTGCTCGACCTTCTCGCCGTCACCCGCATCCGCACCGGTGAGACCGGCGCCGCGGCCCTCTGATCAGGAGACACCAGGGAAATGAACCTCAAGAAGACACTCCCTCTCGTGGGATTGGCGGGCCTGGGCGGGTTGGCCGTGCTGGCCGCCACCATGCCCGCGCTGGCGCAAGACGCCTCGTCGGCGATGAGCTCCGCCGTCAGCTCGGCGTCGTCCGCCGCAGCCGATGCAACGACCGCGGCGGCGCCCGCCGCACCCGCGCTCAATTCGGGCGACACCGCCTGGATGCTGACCTCGATGGCGCTGGTCCTGATGATGACCATCCCGGGCCTCGGCCTGTTCTACGGCGGCATGGTGCGCAAGAAGAACGTGCTGGCGACCGTCATGCAGTCCTTCGCCATCACCTGTATCGTGACGATCCTGTGGTTCGTGGTCGGCTATTCGGCCGCCTTCACCAACGACGCGACGCCCGGCGCCTTCATCGGCTCGTTCGCCCACCTGTTCCTCAGCGGCATCGGGCCGAACGACGTCAACTCGCTGGCCCCGACCATTCCGGCCAACGTCTTCAACGCCTTCCAGATGACCTTTGCGATCATCACCCCGGCGCTGATCTGCGGCGCCTTCGCCGAGCGCCTGAAGTTCTCGGCGCTGATCATCTTCATGGCGCTGTGGCTGCTGGTCGTCTACGTGCCGATCGCCCACTGGGTGTGGGGCGGCGGCTTCCTGGGCGGCCTGGGCGTGCTCGATTTCGCCGGCGGCACCGTGGTGCACATCAATGCCGGCGTCGCCGGCCTCGTCTGTGCCCTCGTCCTCGGCAAGCGCAAGGGCTTCGGCACCACCAACATGGCGCCGCATAACCTGGTCCTGACCTTCATCGGCGCGGGCCTGCTCTGGGTCGGCTGGTTCGGCTTCAACGCCGGCTCCGCCGTCTCGGCCGGCGGCCTTGCCGGCGCCGCCATGATGAACACCCAGGTCGCGACCGCCGCGGCGGCGCTCGCCTGGATGTTCGTCGAATGGATGGTGGTCAAGAAGCCGTCGGTGCTCGGCATCCTGTCGGGCGCGGTCGCCGGCCTCGTCGCCGTCACCCCGGCCTCGGGCTTCGTCAACGTCACCGGCGCCTTCGTCATCGGCATCGTGGCCGGCATCGTCTGCTACTACGCTGCGGCGCATCTCAAGCGCATGCTCGGCTATGACGACTCGCTCGATGCCTTCGGCGTGCACGGCATCGGCGGCATCGTCGGCGCCTTGCTCACCGGCGTGTTCGCCGACCCCAGCGTCAACTCGCTCGGCAAGGGACTGTTCTATGGCAACCCCGGCCAGGTCCTGACGCAGGTCGAAGGCATCGCGGTCACCATCGTTTGGACGGCCCTGCTGAGCTGGATCATCCTGATGATCGCCAAAGCCCTCGTCGGCCTGCGTCCCAGCGAGCTGGACGAAGAAGAAGGCCTGGACATCTCCCAGCATGGCGAATCCGTCGCCGAGTAATGCCAACACCGGACAGCCGGCATGATGCCGGCTGTCCACCCAACATAGGTTCGATGCGGCGTGCAGTCCGCGCCCCTCTTTGGCCCGCCACAGAGGCTTCCCACTCGCAAACCGGCGTGGACTGCACCCCAGATCGAGCTTTCCCTATCGCTGCACATTATTTGTGCAGACAAATCTTCATTGTTGCCGATTTTTTGGGCGGACTGCCTGACGCCGCCGAGCCCCGTACTGGTCCCGATGGCAAGTCACTGTACGGCCAGAGCTTTTCCCGGCGCTCCGGCTGGCACGATCCTTGAGTCCATTGCCGCGCGAATGACCGGTTGCGAGCCGGTTGATGGGAAGACAGGCGTGCGCCGCGAGCGCCCGCGCGGGAGGCTCCAATGACTCAGTCCGCCGTCGGACTCGACGTGTTCTTTTTGCTTGTCGGCGCCATCCTGGTGTTCTCGATGCATGGCGGCTTCGCCTTCCTCGAGCTCGGCACGGTGCGCGGCAAGAACCAGGTGAACGCGATGGTCAAGATCATCGTCGACTTCGCCTTCTCGACGCTGGCCTATTTCGTCGTCGGCTACTGGATCGCCTACCACGTCGACTTCTATTCGAGCGCCACGACGCTGTCGGGCAATGGCGCCGGCTTTGCCCCACAGGGTTTGAGCCTCGTGCGCTTCTTCTTCCTTGCGACCTTCGCCGCTGCGGTCCCCGCCATCATCTCGGGCGGCATTGCCGAGCGCGCCAAATTCTGGCCGCAGGTCACCATCGCTGCGGTGATCGTCGGCCTCATCTACCCGATCAGCGAGGGCATCGTGTGGAACGGCAATTACGGCATCGAAGCCTGGCTCAAGGCGACGCTCGGTGCGCCCTTCCACGATTTCGCCGGCTCGATCGTCGTCCACGCCATGGGCGGCTGGCTGGCGCTCGCCGCGGTGCTGGCGCTCGGCCCGCGTACCGGCCGCTACGGCCCGCATGGCCGGCCGTTCCCGCCCTCTTCGATTCCCTGGCTCGGGCTCGGCACCTGGATGCTCGCCATCGGCTGGTTCGGCTTCAACGTCATGTCGGCGCAGTCGACCGCCGCGGTCTCGGGTCTCGTCGCGCTCAATTCGCTCCTGGCCATGGTCGGCGGCATCGCCGCCGCGGCCATCGCCAGCAAGGCCGACCCCGGCTTCGTCCATAATGGCGCGCTCGCCGGCCTCGTGGCCGTCTGCGCCGGCTCCGACGTCATGCACCCGATCGGCGCGCTGGTGACCGGCGCCGTTGCCGGGGTGATCTTCGTGCGCGGCTTCACCCTCACCCAGGAGCGGCTGAAGATCGACGACGTGCTCGGCGTCTGGCCGCTGCACGGCCTCTGTGGCCTCTGGGGCGGCCTTGCCGCGGGCATTTTCGGGCTGACCCAGCTCGGCGGCATGGGCGGCGTCTCGTTCGTGAGTCAGCTCATCGGCTCGGTCGCGATCTCGGTCTATGCCTTTGTTGCCGGCAGCATCGTCTATTCAATCGCCAAACGCCTCCGCGGCATCCGTCTCACCGACGAACAGCAGCGCCGCGGCGCCGACCTCTCGATCCACTCGATCGGCTCGATGCCGGAGGGAGAATTCTGACCGACCCAAAGCCGGTCGAACGAATGACGCAGCGGCCAATCCGCCCTTCGCACCCCTTATGGTTAGCTCCGGATTAACCCCGCGCCCCTAGGATCGCACTCCGACCATTAGTTCAGAGTGTTTCCGACGATGCCGGCACGTCCCCTGCTCGAAGATCAGACCTCCGCGCCCGCCATCGCCATCACCATTCCGGTGCGCCTGATCGGGATCGTTGTGCTCGCGGTGGTCGCGCTGATGATGGCGGCGCTCGCCTCGTGGTCGGTGGACGATCCGTCCTTTTCCTATGCCACCAGCAAGCCGGTCGCGAACTGGCTCGGCTTCCCCGGCGCCGTCGTCGCCGATTTCTCCTTCCAGGTGCTCGGCCTCGGCATCATCGTCCTGCTGATTCCCCTCGCCTTGTGGGGCTGGAGCCTGGTGCGCCGCCGCGTGCCCGCCCGCATGGGCCTGAGGCTGATCGCCTGGATCGCCGCGACGGGCCTGTCGACCGGCGTCCTCGCCTTCCTGCCGGCGCCGGCGAGCTGGCCGCTGCCGACCGGGCTCGGCGGCCTCGTCGGCCAGGGCTTCGCCAACCTCGCGGCGCTGGTGACCGGCGCCCACCCGCAGCCGGTGACCGCCTGGCTGTTTGCCATCATCCTCGTCGCCCCGACCGCGGCGCTGTTCTGGATCGCGCTCGGCACCGGCGCGACGCGCCTCCTTCATCCCGGCGAGCCCGCAGGCAAGGGCAGGGCAAATGCCGCCGACGCGCCGGAGAAGAACGGTATTCTGGACGTCGCCATCGGCGGGCTGGTGCATCTGGGCTTTTCCGCCGGTGCGGCGTTTCGCCGTGCCGTGGCACAGGCTCGCGACAACGCTGCTGCCAAACGCGAGGCGGAAGCCGCCGAGTGGCGCGACGGCGCCGCCGAGCCGACGCTCAACCCGCGCGCGCCCGCGGTCGCCGTTCTGCCCGACGAGCGCCGCGAGCCCGGCCTGACCATCGAGCGCCGGATCTTTGCGCCCAACCAGCCGGACGACGCCGAGGAGGACGAAGCGTTCGACGAGGACGACGAGGACGACCTGCCGGCCATCCCCGCCCGCAGCGCGCGTGTCGCTGCGCCGGCGAAGCGCCCGGTCCCCGGCTCGCGGGCCGCACGTGAAGCCCAGCCCTCGCTGCTGGCCGACGACAGCGGCTTCGAGTTGCCCTCGCTGAGCCTGCTGGCCGAGGCCCGGCACAAGGGCATGCTCGAGGAGCACCGGCCCGAGCGGCTCGAAGCCATGGCCCGCCGGCTCGAAGGCGTGCTCGAAGATTTCGGCGTCAAGGGCGACATCATCAATGTCCGCCCCGGCCCGGTCGTCACCCTCTACGAGCTCGAGCCGGCGCCCGGCATCAAGTCCTCCCGCGTGATCTCGCTCGCCGACGACATCGCGCGCTCGATGAGCGCCATCTCGGCCCGCGTCGCCGTGGTCCCCGGCCGCAACGCCATCGGCATCGAGCTGCCCAACGAGATGCGCGAGACCGTCTATCTGCGCGAGATGCTGGCGAGCCAGGACTTCGAGAAGATGAAGGGCAAGCTCCCCATCTGCCTCGGCAAGACCATCGGCGGCGAGCCCATCATCGCCGACCTCGCCCGCATGCCGCACCTGCTCATCGCCGGCACCACCGGCTCGGGCAAGTCGGTCGGCATCAACACCTTCATCCTGTCGCTGCTCTACCAGATGACGCCCGAGCAGTGCCGCCTGATCATGATCGACCCCAAGATGCTGGAGCTGTCGATCTACGACGGCATTCCACACCTGCTGACCCCGGTGGTCACCGATCCCTCCAAGGCCGTCACCGCCCTCAAATGGGCGGTGCGCGAGATGGAGGACCGCTACCGCAAGATGAGCAAGATCGG
>JBQCIY010000034.1:0-84485 GCA_051953275.1 Devosia sp.
GAGTCGTCCCGTGGTGGGCCAAAGCGGGAGCCGAGGCGGATGGCACAGTTCCACCGCCCTCTACGCAGCGTATGCCTGAATCCACCCCAACGCGTCGGCGGGACGAAGGTCCCATAAGTTGCCGACTACCGGCTTGGACCCTAGTCCCGCCGAGGCCGCTTCTTCTCTCACCCTTCCGGGTCACCGGACGCGTCCGCTCGCCCGCATTGACCTTGCTCGTTCCCCTCATGCACGCTGCGCGGCAAAGGAGACTCGCATGTACGACACGCTCAACGGCTCGGCCCACCCGCTCGCGGCGCGCGAGGCGCAGATCATCGCCATCCCCGATGACGAGCGGGTCTGGGTGCCGCAGGCCGAGGGCGTCTGGTTTCGTCCGCTGCTGCTCAACACCGTGCAGGGCCAGTGGTGCAACCTGCTGCGCGTCCGCCGCGCCGGCATCCTGAGCCGCCACCTCCATCCGGCGCCGGTCCACGGCTACGTCATCAAGGGCCGCTGGCGCTATCTCGAGCACGACTGGGTGGCCGAGACCGGCTCCTACGTCTTCGAGCCGCCCGGCGAGATCCATACCCTCACGGTGCCGGCCGACTGCCCCGAGATGCTCACCTTCTTCAACATCTCCGGCTGCATGGTCTATCTCGACGAGGCCAACAAACAGGTCGGCTTCGAGGATGTCTTCACCAAGATCGACATGTGCCGCCGCCACTACGCCTCCGTCGGCCTCGGCGCCGACTACGTGGACCAGTTCGTCAGATGAATGCAGCCTTGCCATGACCCACTGGGCCACTGAATTCTACGCGAACAAGACCGTCGTCGTCATCGGCGGCACCTCCGGCATCGGCCACGCCATCGCCGGTGCCTTCCGCGATGCCGGCGCCGTCGTCCACGCCACCGGCGCCACCGCTGCCGAAGTGGCCGCCGCGACCGGCAAAGGCATCGCCTTCACGAGGCTCGACGTGCGCGACATGGCGGCGATCACCGCCTACGCCAATAGCTTCACGGCCACCGCCGCGGTCGTCGACTGCGCTGGGGTCAACCTCCGCGCCGCCGAGCTCACGCCCGAAGGCTTCGAGACCACCATCGACATCAATCTCAACGGCACTATGCGCGTCGCCTATGCCTTCCGGCCCAGGCTTGCCGGCGGCGCTTTCCTCGGTATTGGATCGATGTTCTCGTTTTTCGGCGCCCCGCATGCCCCCGCCTATGCGGCAAGCAAGGGGGCGGTGGTGCAGCTCGTCAAGTCTCTGGCCATCGCCTTCGCCAACGAGAACATCCGCGTCAATGCGCTGGCGCCCGGCTGGATCGAAACCGCCATGACCGAGGCGCCGCGCACCAATCCCGCCCGCAATGCCGAGCTTCTCGCCCGCATGCCACTCGGCCGCTGGGGCACGCCGGCCGATATCGCGCCGGCGGCTCTCTTTCTCTGCTCGCCGCTTGCGGCCTACATCACCGGCGCCGTGCTGCCTGTCGATGGGGGCTTTCTTGTCGCGTAAGGTTCACGTCAGCAGCGCCGGCGAGCACCGCCGCTTTGATCGAGGAGTTCGCCGTGGCTGAGATGTATTCCATTCATTCCGAAGCCCACTTCGTCCATCGCATCGGCTGGCTGCGCGCCGCCGTGCTCGGGGCCAATGACGGGATCGTTTCGGTCGCGAGCGTGCTGGTCGGCGTCGCGGCGGCCGGGTCCCCGCACAATACCGTTATTCTTTCCGGCCTTGCCGCGCTCGTCGCCGGGGCGATGTCGATGGCCGCCGGCGAATACGTCTCGGTCAGTTCGCAGTCCGACACCGAGCGGGCCGATCTCGCGCGCGAAAAATCCGAGCTCGCGGTTCACTGGGACGACGAGCTCGAGGAACTGGCGACGATCTACGAGCGCCGCGGCCTCGATCCACAGCTCGCCCATCAGGTCGCCCGCCAGCTGATGGAAAAGGACGCGCTGGGCGCCCACGCCCGCGAGGAGCTCGGCATCACCGAGGTATCCTCGTCCAATCCGCTGCAGGCGGCGTGGACCTCCGCCGTCACCTTCACTGCCGGCGCCGCGCTGCCGCAGATCGCCGCCTGGCTGACCTCCGGCTGGACCACCGTCTGGGCCGTCGCCGGCGTCTCCCTGCTCGTCCTGATCGTGCTCGGCATGCTGGGTGCGCAGACCGGCGGCGCGCCGCTGTGGAAGGGCGCCGTGCGCGTTGCCTTCTGGGGCGTCCTCGCGCTTGCGGTGACCTATGCCGTCGGTGCGCTGTTCGGCACGGTGGCCGGCTAGGGCGCGGCGGAGGACGATGCGGCCGCCGACGAAGCAGACGAGGTCGGCACCCGCGGCGCGCAGTAGTACAGCGCTCCACCGATCGCCGCGAACGAGCCCGTGAGCGGGATCGCCTCGGCCGGCACCGGCGCCCCGTCGAGCGGATGGAGATACGCCACCGCCCCGTTGCGCACGCGGTCGATTCCCGTGGCCGCGCCGTCGGTGACCTTCGCATGGTAGGGCGCCGCCGCGACTGCCGTGAGCTCGAGCTGCTCCTCGTCCACGGTCAGCCGCCAGCGTCCCGCATCGCCCCCCGGCCGGCTCGTGTGGATGTAAAGGCCGGTGCTGAAATCGTCCTCGCACCGCACCGCGAGGCAGGTGAAGCTTGTTGCGGTCGAGCCATAGGCGCAGCCGAGGGCCGCCCGGTCCCCTTCGCCGCTGACCGGCGAAAAGTGCCAGCCGGCCTCCTGCGCCGGCGCCACCGACGCGAACGGCAGCACCGCCAGTGCTGCGGCAACGGCCCTCATTTGCCGGCGTCGTGTGGTCACGGGAGGCTCCGGTGGTCGGGGAAGACAAGACGGGAATTGGCGGAGCTAACCATGGCTCACCGTTTGGGTTCGATCACATCCCATTTATTGCCGAACGGGTCTTCGAACACCGCGACCGTGCCATACGCCTCGTGCCGCGGTGCCTCGAGAAACGTCACTCCATGTGCGAGGAACGCTGCATGGTCGCGCGCAAAGTCGTCGGTCTCGAGGAAAAAGCCGACGCGCCCGCCCGTCTGGTTGCCGACCGCCGCGGTTTGCGCCGGACCGACGGCCTTGGCCAGCAGCATCCGGCTGCCGCCCGCGCCCTCGAGCACCACCCAGCGCTTGTCCCCGCCCATGTCGGCGTCTTCGATCAGCCGCAGCCCAAGCGCATCGCGGTAGAACGCAATCCCGCGCTCATAGTCGTCGACCACGAGGGTAAACATCGCAACGCGGACCGCCATGCATGTCCTCCTGGTCAGTACATTGACCTTTTGGTCAAACGGAACAGAGCTTTAGCTCCGGCCACTGGCAAAATCGCCTTCAAGTCCATGTCATTAGATGAATATTCCCGTTGCGTGACACCGGGAAAAACGCTTTGTTGCCGGCCAGGCTCGGGGTGGAAAAATGCCCGGAGCGTAAAATTCTTCGGGAGACATCCACTATGAAATTGATGCACACCCTGCTGACCGCAGCAGCGGCCGTCGCGTTGATGACCGGCAGCGCCCTTGCGGACAAAACGCTCGTCTATTGCTCGGAAGGTTCGCCCGGCGGCTTCGACCCCGGCTTCTACGAGGACGGCACCACCCAGGATGTCCAGCTCGCCGCCTATGAAGGCCTGGTGAAGTTCAAGCTGGGCACCACCGAGGTGCAGCCCGCGCTGGCCGAGAAGTGGGACATCTCCAAGGATGGCCTCACCTACACCTTCCACCTGCGCAAGGGCGTCAAGTGGCAGACCACCGACTGGTTCACGCCGACGCGCGAGTTCAACGCCGATGACGTCGTCTATTCGTTCCAGCGCCAGCTCGACGGCAAGCCCTACGACTCGACCCAGACCTATGCCTACTTCAACGACATGGGCCTCCCCGACCTGATCGCCGGCGTGAAGAAGGTCGACGACATGACCGTCCAGATCACCCTCAAGACGCCGAACTCGCCATTCATCGCCGATATGGCGATGCCCTTCGCCGAGATCGTCTCGAAGGAATATGCCGACAAGCTCGCCGCCGACAACAATTCGGCCCAGATGAACGACAAGCCGGTCGGCACCGGCCCGTTCATTTTCGTCGACTACACCAAGGATTCCAACGTCCGCTTCAAGGCGAACCCGGATTGGTGGGCCGGCAAGGTCAAGCTCGACAACCTCGTGTTCTCGATCAACACCGACGCCACGGCGCGCCTGCAGGCCCTGCTGGCCGGTGACTGCCAGGTCATGGCCTACCCGAACCCGGCCGATGTCGCGGCGATCAAGGCCAACAAGGACCTGACGGCGATCCAGGAAAGCGGCCTCAATGTCGGCTGGCTGTCCTACAACGTGCAGCAGAAGCCGTTCGACAATGCCGACGTCCGCAAGGCGCTCGATTACGCCATCGACAAGGAAGCCATCGTCAAGGCTGTGTACCAGGGCCAGGGCCAGCCGGCCACCACGCTCCTGCCGCCGAGCATGTGGGGCTTCAACAAGTCCGTGAAGGGCTATTCCTACGATCCGGCCAAGGCCAAGGCCCTGCTCGCCAAGGCCGGCGTCAAGGACCTGACCGTCAAGCTCTGGGCGATGCCCGTGAGCCGTCCGTACATGCCGGACGGCAAGACGACCGCGCAGATGATCCAGGCGGACTGGGCCAAGGTCGGCGTCACCGCCAACATCTATACGGTTGATTGGGCCGAGTATCTCAACTCGTCCAAGCCCACCGATCGCGATGGTGCGGTGATGATCGGCTGGACCGGCGACAACGGCGACCCGGACAACTTCTTCACCAACAACTTCGGCTGCGCCGCCGTCGGCGGTGGCAACCGCTCGGAGTGGTGCAACAAGGACTTCGACGAACTCCTCAAGAAGGCCGCCGAGGAGACCGACCAGTCCAAGCGCGCCGCCATGTACGAGAAGGCCCAGGTCATCATGAACGACGATGATCCGGCCGTCCTGATCGCGCACTCGGTCGTGACCATGCCGATGTCCAAGAAGGTCACCGGCTACACGATGGATCCGTTCGGTCTCCATCACTTCGAGACCGTCGACATCGCCGAATAAAGGACTGCGCGGGCGGGAGCCATTCGGCTCCCGCCCCTTTTCCATGCTGCGTTTTATTCTCAATCGACTGGCCTTGGTGATCCCGACCTTCATCGGGATTTCCATTCTCTCGTTCGGATTCATCCGGCTGCTGCCCGGTGATCCGGTCGATGTGCTGTCCGGCGAGCACACGATGTCCGTCCAGCGGCACGACGAGCTGCTGCATCAGTTCGGTCTCGATCGCCCGATCTGGCAGCAATATGCCGACTACCTCTGGCGCGCCCTCAACGGCGACCTCGGCATATCGCTCAGCAACCACCATCCGGTGATGCAGCAGTTCCTGCAGCTCTTCCCCGCCACCATCGAGCTGTCGGTCTGCGCGATGATCATCGCCATTGTTCTCGGCGTCACGCTCGGCATGCTCGCAGCCGCCCGCCGCGACACCTGGATCGACCAGCTCACCATGGGCGGCGCGCTGGTGGGCTATTCGATGCCGATCTTCTGGTGGGGCCTGCTCCTCATCATCGTTTTTGCCGCGGGCCTGCATTGGTTCCCGGTCCAGGGCCGCATGGACCTCGCCATCTACTTCAAGCCCGTGACCGGCTTCATGCTGATCGACAGCCTGCTCAGCGGCCAGAAGGGCGCCTTCCAGTCGGCCGTCCAGCATCTGGTGCTGCCCTCGATCGTACTCAGCACCATTCCGCTCGCTGTCATTGCGCGGCAGACCCGCTCGGCCATGCTCGAAGTGCTCAATGAGGATTACGTCCGCACCGCGCGTGCCAAGGGCCTGCGCGAAGCGCGTGTCACCGCCATCCATGCGTTCCGCAATGCACTGATCCCGGTCGTCACCACCATCGGCCTGCAGGTCGGCACACTGCTCGCCGGCGCGGTTCTCACCGAAACCATCTTTTCCTGGCCCGGCATCGGCAAGTGGATGATCGACGCCATCGGGCACCGGGACTACACGGTGGTGCAGGGCGGCCTGCTCCTCATCGCCATCGTTGTCATGGTCGTGAACCTGGTCGTCGATGTGCTCTACGCTCTCATCAACCCGCGCATCCGGGTGCAGTGATGGTCGACTCCGCCTCCACCGAAGCCCCGACTGAGACGGCGACGCCGGACGTGGCGACCTCGACCGAGATCGCGCCGATCATCAGCACCCGCCGCTTTGCCGCCTTCCGCGAATTCTGGGGCTATTTCTCCAAGAATCTCGGCGCCCTGATCGGGCTGGTCGTCTTCGGGTTGCTGATCCTCATCGCCATCTTCGCGCCGTTCGTGGCCCCGCACGATCCAGACAATCAGTTCCGCGATTTCCTGCTCGCGCCACCGGTGTGGCAGGGCGGCACCTGGCAATTCATCCTCGGCACCGATCCGCTCGGTCGCGACCTGCTCTCGCGCCTCATTTTCGGCTCCCGCTTCTCGCTGCTGATCGGCCTGATCGTGGTCACCGGCGCGTTGTTCTCGGGCGTCATTCTTGGCTTGCTGGCCGGCTACTTCCGCGGCTGGGTCGATGTCGTGATCATGCGCATCATGGATGTGATCCTCGCCTTTCCGTCGCTGCTCCTGGCCCTGGTGCTGGTTGCCATCCTTGGGCCCGGCCTGGTCAACGCCATGATCGCCATTGCCATCGTGCTGCAGCCGCATTTTGCGCGTCTCACCCGTGCGTCGGTGATGGCCGAGAAGAACCGCGAATACGTCGTCTCTGCGCGCCTCGCCGGTGCCGGCGCGTTCCGGCTGATGCTGCTGACGATCCTGCCCAACTGCCTTGCGCCGCTGATCGTCCAGGCGACGCTCAGCTTCTCGAACGCCATTCTCGAGGCGGCCGCGCTCGGCTTCCTCGGCATGGGCGCGCAGCCGCCCACGCCCGAATGGGGCACCATGCTCGCCGACGCCCGTCAGTACATTCTGCGCGCATCCTGGGTAGTCACCTTCCCGGGCCTGTGCATCCTCATCACCGTGCTCGCCATCAACCTCATGGGTGACGGCCTCCGCGATGCCCTCGACCCGAAGTTGAAGAGGTCCTGACGCATGGCCCCGAAAAGTCGACGCCGGTTTTCGAAACAGGTCGTGCGAACAAGCTCATCGCGCATGATCAAAGGGAATGCGTGATGCCGCTCCTCGAGATCAGGAACCTCACCGTCTCCTTCGATACCTCGGTCGGACTCTTTCACGCCGTCCAGGGCATTGACCTCACCATCGATCCGCGCGAGGTCCTCGCCATTGTGGGTGAGTCCGGCTCAGGCAAGTCCGTGGAGATGCTGGCCGTCATGGGCCTGCTGCCGCCGAGCGCGACCGTCACCGCCGACAAGCTCGAGTTCGATGGCAAGGACATGCTCTCGATGTCCCGCGCTGAAAAGCGCAAGATCGTCGGCCGCGATATCGCGATGATCTTCCAGGAGCCGGTGGCGTCGCTCAATCCGTGCTTCACCATCGGCTTCCAGCTCGAAGAGGTGTTGCGCTTCCACCTCGGCCTCGACCGCAAGGCGCGTCGTGCCCGCGCCATCGAGCTTCTGCACCAGGTCGGCATCGGTGAGGCCGAGCAGCGGCTCAACGCTTTCCCGCATCAAATGTCGGGCGGGCAGTGTCAGCGCGTCATGATCGCCATGGCCATCGCCTGCAATCCCAAGCTCCTGATCGCCGACGAGCCGACCACTGCGCTCGACGTGACCATCCAGAAGCAGATCCTCGATCTGTTGATCGGCCTGCAGGAAAGGACCGGCATGGCGCTGATCATGATCACCCACAATATCGGTGTCGTCGCCGAAACCGCCGATCGCGTCATCGTGCAGTACCGCGGCCACAAGATGGAGGAGGCCGACGTGCTGTCCCTCTTCGAAGCACCCAAATCAGCCTACACCCGCGCGCTGCTGTCGGCGCTGCCGGACAACGCGACCGGCGATCGCCTGCCCACCGTCGGCGACTTCCGCGAGAGCGTGTCGTGAGCCCGGTCCTCGAAACCCGCCATATCGTCCGCGACTATCACGTGCGCGGCGGCGCCTTCAGCAAGCCGCGGACCGTCCATGCCGTGAAGGACGCCTCGCTCAAGGTCGACAAGGGCAGGACGCTGGCGATCGTCGGCGAGTCCGGCTCCGGCAAGTCCACCCTGGCGCGCATTCTGACCCTGATCGATGCGCCCACCTCAGGCGAGCTGTTCATCGACGGCGAGAAGGTCGACATCACACGGACCGGCGTGAGCCGTGAGTTGCGCCGCAAGGTGCAGATGGTCTTCCAGAACCCCTACGGCTCGCTGAACCCACGGCAGAAGATCGGCGACGTGCTGGGCGAGCCGCTCGCCATCAACACCAATATGTCCGCGGCCGAGCGCGACGAGCGCGCGCACCAGATGCTGCTGAAGGTCGGGCTGGGGCCCGAGCACTTCAACCGCTATCCCCACATGTTCTCGGGTGGCCAGCGCCAGCGCATCGCCATTGCCCGCACGCTGATGCTCAATCCCTCGCTGCTGGTGCTCGACGAGCCCGTTTCGGCGCTGGACCTTTCGGTGCAGGCGCAGATCCTCAATCTCCTGGCCGATCTGCAGGACGAGTTCCGACTCACCTACGTCTTCATCAGTCACGACCTGTCGGTCGTCCGCTACATCGCGGACGAAGTGATGGTCATGTATCTGGGCGAGGTGGTCGAGCAGGGGACTCGCGACGCGGTGTTCGCGAACCCGCAGCATCCTTATACGCGCCAGCTCTTCGCGGCGACGCCTCGCGCCGATGTCGCCCACATCAAGGCACGGCTTGCAAGACGAGCCGAGGCCGTAAGCGCCTGATACTGTTTTGTTTCCCGGCCTTAGCCGGAAATTAAGTTCGCGTGGTTACCTTTTCGTCACGAACGAAAGGGAGCCCGAGCACCTTGGACAAGGGCCCGGAAATATCGCCGTCTGCCGAACCGACCCTGCCCATTCCGGCCATTGAAATCGCGCCGTTCGGCAAGCGGCCGCTACGCACGTTTACCCTCTTTATCGGCCTGCCGGCCTTCCTGCTCTATGTGGCCAGCGCCGGGCTCGTGATCATGGCCCTTGCCGGCATGGCGATGGACATGGACCGGGCGGAGAACCAGCGCGGCATCACCTCGATGCATGCCGCCCTCGATTCCTTTCTCAGCGATCTCGCCGGTACCGTCTCCGATAACGGCACCTGGGATGAGGCCTTCCTTAACGTCGTGGTGACGCCCGATCCCGCGTGGATGGATCGCACCTGGGGCGCGACAGCCCGTCTCGGTCAGAACTACGACAACGTGCTGGTCACCGATCAGTCCGGCGCGATCGTCTTCGGTGCAAACGGCGCCGGCCCGATCAAGGGCAATATCGTCTCCCGCTATCCCGCGGCGGCCACCATGCTGCACCAGCTCGACCAGGGCATTGCCGCTACCACCGACGCGACGACCGTCAGCTTGTTCTCGGCCGACCCCGACGGCACCGTCGGCCTTGCGGCGATCAGCATCCACCAGGCGGCGCCGGAGCAGGCCGCGGTCCCGCGCCAGACCCGGCGGGTCCTGTGGATCGCCAAGCACCTGACCGCAACACTGCTGCAGGACATCGCGGTTCGCTACCAGACGCCGCTTGCCGTCCTCACCAACACGGTCGACCCCGATACCTCGTCGATCGCTCTCGTCGATGCCGACAACCATGTCGTGGGGACCGTGGCGTGGTTTCCGGACCGACCGGGGGATACCGCCTTCAACCATTCGGTGTTGATCGCGACAGGGGTCTTCTTCCTCATCGGACTGCTATTGGTCGCCGGTCTGGGTGCGCTACGCCGCGCAATGCTTCGACGCGCTCGCGCCATCGTCGAATCGCATCAAGCGGCGGTCGAAACGATCGTGGCGGCCGTGGCGCCCAAGCCTGCGCCGGTCCGAGCGGCTGAAAGGTCCGCTGATGACCCGTCGACCGAAGACGATGCCGATCCCAACTCGCCACTTGCGGGTGTATCGGCCGGCGATTTCGTCATTGAATACCAGCCGATCTTCGATCTGCGCTCGGAAAGCCTGGTCGGTGTCGAAGCTCTGCTGCGCTGGAATAAGCCGGACCGGTCGCAATTGCCGGAAGAGAGCCTCAGCCCCAGCGATCGCGCCAAGCTGTTCGATCGCGTCGGGCCGATCGCCATTCGTCACGCCGCCGGAGAGATCGCACCGTTGCTGGGCGTGACCATGACCATCGCGGCCACGCCGGCCCAGCTCCTGGCCGAGGTCTATGTCGAAAAGGTCGTCGGCACGCTGGGCGCCACCAACTTCCCGGCGCGGCGCCTGCAGCTCAGCATCGACACCAGCCTGCTGCCGCCGGTCGAGCAGCTTCGCCCGGCGCTCGCGCGCCTGCGCCAGAGCGGCGTCGCGGTGGTGCTCGATAATTTCGTGCTCAACGACATCGGCATCGCCTATCTCGATGCGAAGCTCGTCGATCGCGTTCGGCTGTCGACGGCGCTGACCGGCGACGATGCTCCAGGTCCGGCTCGGCAGGCCTATCTCGCCGCCGCCATCGAGACGCCACGTTCCCTGGGCCTGCCGGTCACCATCTCCGGCCTCGAGCGCAAGGAGCAGGCCGCACGCCTGCTCAGGCTTGGCTGCCGCGAGTTCCAGGGCAACCTGCTGGCGGCCCCGATGCCGATCGCCGCGCTGACTCAGCTGATCCTGGCTCCCGCCAAGCCGCGCAAGGCCGGCTGATAAAACGAAATTCTAAGCCGCCTCGGCACAGGCCTTGCACAGGCCGCGCAGCTCGATCGTCATCTGCGTCGGCCGGAATCCGGAGACCTTGCTCCAGCTCTTGAGCCGTCCTTCCACAGCAGGCTCCGCGAATTCTTCGACATGGCCGCACCGCTCGCAGATCGCGAACGCGATCGTCCCTGCGTCGTGGCAGTGGGCATCGGCGCAGCAGACGAACGCATTGAGCGATTCCAGCCGATGCGCCAGCCCGCGTTCGGTCAGCTTGTCGAGCGCCCGATACACCTGCAGCGGCGCGCGCAACCCGTCGCCCCGCAGCCGGTCGAGGATATCATAGGCCGACAGCGGCTCCGTCGCATGCGCGAGCGTGCCCAGCACCAGCTCCTGGTTGTGGGTCAAATCGTCCGCCCACACATGGTCGTGGCCGCGATGGGAATGTGAATCTGCCATCTTGAAAATCTACGGTCTCCCGCTGCTCGAAACCACCCCGGAAGCACCCGCCATCGACACTTGACAGGTTCGCCCCTCCACAGATACGTAACGTTATAACATGCGGTCGGCGCCTTGGCCAGCCGCGAGGAAGAGCGATGCATCCGCTTGTCATTACCCCAGTCGCGCTGGCCCTTTTCGTAGCTCTCGCCGGTCCCGCGCCGGCCGCAGGTCCGGTCGGCATCGTCGCAGCCGAGAACTTCTACGGCGATCTTGCCGCTCAGATCGGCGGCAGCCACGTGCAGGTGACCAGCATCCTCGCCAATCCCGACGACGACCCGCATCTGTTCGAGTCGACCCCGTCCACCGCGCGTCTGCTCGCCGACGCACAGGTCGTCATCTACAACGGCGCCGACTACGACCCTTGGATGGATCGGCTCCTGTCGACGGCTGCAACGGGAGACCGCGTGGTCATCGTCGCTGCCGACCTCACCGGCCACCATGGCGGCGACAATCCGCACCTGTGGTACGAGCCGACGACCTTTCCCATCGTGGCGGCGGCGCTTGCTGCCGAGCTCGAAAAGCGCGACCCCGCCGATGCCGCCGACTACAAGGCCAACCTCGACAAGTTCAATGCGGCCTTTGCCGCAATCGTCGCCGGCATCGGGACGGTGAGGGCACGCTATGCGGGGACCACCATCACCGCCACCGAGCCGGTCTTCGGCTACATGGCCAGCGCGATGGGGCTGAAGATGCTCAACGTGCCGTTCCAGGTCGCCATCATGAACCAAACCGAACCGAGCCCGAGCGATGTCGTCGCCTTCGAAAATTCGCTCAGGGACCGCACGGCGAAAATTTTGATTTACAACAGCCAGGTCACCGACGACGCCACCAGGCGCCTCATCGATCTCGCCGAGGCCGGCAACGTTCCGGTGGTCGGCGTCACCGAGCTTGAGCCGGCCGGTCAGAGCGTCGAGACCTGGTTCTCGAGCCAGATCGCCGCCGTCCAGTCCGCCCTCGCGAGCCAGCCTTGAGCGCCATTGCCTTCACCGATGTGACCGTCGAGCTCGGCACGCGACGGATCCTCTCGGGCGTGTCCTTTGGCGTCGAGCCCGGCGAGTTCGTCGGCGTCATGGGCCCGAACGGCGCCGGCAAGACCACCATGATGCGGGCCATCCTCGGCCTGCTGCCGGCTGCGTCGGGCCAGATCGAAGTTCTCGGCGAGCCTCCGCGCCGCGGCAATGCCGCCATTGGCTATGTTCCGCAGTCGCGCCGCATACCGCAACACTCCGGCATCATCGGCTCCGAACTGCTCCTCAGCGCCCATGGCGGCGAGCGCTGGGGAATCCCGTGGTCTTCGGCAACCGACCGAAAAGCCGTCGCTGCCGCTCTTGACCGCGTCGGCGCCACCGACCTCGCGCGCCGGCCCGTCGCAGAGCTCTCGGGCGGCGAGCGCCAGCGTCTGTTCATTGCGCAGGCCCTCGTCGGCATGCCCAAGCTGCTGCTGCTCGACGAGCCGCTGATCAGCCTCGATCCCGCGCGCCAGCGCTCCATCGTCGAGCTGGTCCGCGCTGTCTCGCGTGAGCTCGGCATTGCGGTGCTGTTCACGGCGCACGAGATCAATCCGCTGCTGCGCGCCGTCGATCGGGTGCTCTATCTGGGCGGCGGCCATGCTGCCATCGGCACCGTCGACCAGGTCATCGACGAGCAGGTGCTGTCCAAACTCTACCGCACCCAGGTTCGCGTCATCCGCACCAGCGGCCGCATCTTCGTCATCGCCGAAGACGGCAGCGCGGTCGATGGAGAAGGGGGCCACCATCATCACGATCACGACGACCACGAGCATGCACACGAGGACTGAGCGGTGCTGAGCCTGTTCGACTATGAGTTCATGCGCAACGCCTTCGCTGCCGCGACCATCGTCGCCATCGTCTCCGGCAGCATCGGCTATTTCCTGGTCCTGCGCGGCGAAACCTTCGCCGGCCACGCGCTCGCTCACGTCGGCTTTCCCGGCGCCACCGGTGCGGTGCTGATCGGCGTCTCGCCCTTCCTCGGCCTCACCGTCTTCACGCTCGCCGCCGGCCTCGGCATCAGTCTCATCGGCGAAAAGGCCCACCGCGACGTCGCCATCGGCCTCGTGCTGACCCTGTCGCTCGGCCTCGGCCTGCTGTTCCTGCATTTCTACACGGCCTATGCCGGCATGGCGACGAACTTGCTCTTCGGCAACGTCCTCGGCATCAGCCAGTCGACCGTCTGGGTGCTGCTGGCCCTCGCAGTGGTGACGCTCATCGGCCTCGGCATCATCAGCCGTCCGCTGTTGTTCGCAAGCCTCCAGCCTGAGCTTGCCGAGGCCCGCGGTGTCCCCACCGGCCTCCTCGCGGCGGCCTTCCTGCTGATTGCTGCCCTCGCCACGGCCCAGGCCATCCAGATCGTTGGCGTGCTGCTGGTCTTCGCTTTGATGGTCGCCCCGGCGGCGACCGCGCTGCGCCTCACCCGCCGCTTCACCTCCGGCTTGGCGCTGTCGATCGGCCTCGCCGTCGGCATCGCCTGGGCGAGCCTGCTGCTCGCCTACGCCACAGACTGGCCCACGAGCTTCTGGATCACCGCGCTCGGCGCTGCCGGCTACGGTCTGAGCCTGCTGGTCCGCCGCCGGACGAGCTAGAACTCAATTCCTGCCTGCGCCTTCACCCCGGAGCGGAACGGGTGCTTGATCTCGGTCATCTCGGTCACGAGGTCGGCGATCTCGATCAGCTCTTCCTTGGCGTTCCGCCCGGTGACGATCACATGCAGGTCCCGCGGCTTGTCACGCAGCACCTCGATCACCTCGCTGATCGGCAGATACTCGTAGCGCAGTACGATGTTGAGCTCGTCGAGCAACACCATCTTGTAGCTGGGGTCGGCGATCATCTCCTTGGCCGTCTCCCATGCCGCCTTGGCGGCCGCGATGTCGCGCTGCCGGTCCTGCGTGTCCCAGGTGAAGCCTTCGCCCATCGCCCGGATCGTCACCTGGTCGGGATAGTTCTCGAGGATGTCGCGCTCGCCGGTACCCCACGCGCCCTTGACGAACTGCACCACGCCCACCTTGAAGCCATGCCCGATGGCGCGGAACACCATGCCGAACGCCGCCGTCGACTTGCCCTTGCCCTTGCCGGTGTGCACGATCAGCAGCCCGCGCTCCTCGGTCTTGGTGGCGAGCATGCGCGTCCGGGCCTCCTTCTTCTTGCGCATCTTTTCGGCGTGGTACGCGTCGCGCTCTGCCTCGGTCATGCCGTCGGTCTTCTTTGGCTGCCTGTCGTTCATCGCTTTCCCGATCTGTCAGTCTGTTCCCTTCTCCCCTGCGGGGAGAAGTTGGCGCGCAGCTCCGGATGAGGGGGCCTCGGCCAAAAACTCGAACGCCGAATTGCTCCGCGGCACCCAGTAGCCGCGCGTCCGCGCTTCGTTGAACTTGGCGATCAGCTCATCGTAGCCGAACCGGTTGTTGGCGCGAATGAATTCTCGCGTGGTCTCGTCCTCTACGAACGCCTCGAACGCCAGGTCGAAATGGTGCGTCTTCACCGCGCCGGTCGTCGCCGCAAAGGCGAACATGTAGTCGACTGTCGCGATGATCTCGAACGCGCCCTTGTAGCCGTGCCGCTTCACCCCATCGATCCATTTCGGGTTCACCACGCGGCTGCGCATCACGCGTGAAATCTCTTCCTCGAGTGTCCGCACCACCGGACGCTCCGGTCGCGAGTGGTCGTTGTGGTAGGCGAGGGGGCGCTGCCCCGTCAGGCTCTCCGCCGTCGCCACCAGCCCGCCCTCGAACTGGTAGTAGTCGTCGCTGTCGAGCACGTCATGCTCGCGGTTGTCCTGGTTATGTACCACCGCCTCGATATCGCCCAGCCGCGCCGCGAACCGCTCCAGCTCCGGTGTCCCCGCCGCGTGCGCACCGTAAGCATACTGCCCCCAGTTGAGGAACGCCCGGCCGAGGTCCCCCTTTGTCTGCCACCGGCCGGAATCGACAAGCGCCTGCAGTCCCGCGCCATAGGCCCCCGGCTTCGATCCGAAGATGCGGTGCCCGGCCTTCATCGCCGCTTCCGCCTCCTCGGCTCCCGCCTTCATCAGGTCGATCGCGTCGCTGCGCATCCGCGCCGAAACGGGGTTCTGGTCCGCTGGCTCGTCCAGTGCCCCGATCGCCCGCACCGCCCGGTCGAACAGCGCGATCTGCTGCGGAAATGCGTCGCGGAACAGCCCCGAGATGCGTAGCGTCACGTCGACCCGCGGCCGTCCGAGTTTCGCCAGTGGCATGATCTCATAGCCCGAGACTCGCAGCGACGACGGGTCCCATACCGGCCGCGCCCCGATCAGCGCCAGCGCCTGCGCGATATCGTCGCCGCCGGTCCGCATGTTCGACGTGCCCCACACGCTGAGCGCCAGCGATCGCAGATGTGCCCCATGGTCCTGGAAGTGCCGCACTAGCAGTGTCTCCGCCGATTTCCGCCCCAGCTCCCACGCCGTCGGCGTCGGCACCGCGCGGTTGTCGACCGAATAGAAATTCCGCCCCGTCGGCAGCACGTCGAGACGCCCGCGCGACGGCGCCCCGCTCGGCCCTGGCCGAACGAACTTGCCGTCGAGTCCGTCGAGCAGCGCCGTAACCTCCGCCGGCCCCGACGCCCTGAGCCGCGGCCGCATCACCGCCTCTACCTCTGCCATCACGGCCGCCGAAACCGGACCCGGGGCGGGGGACGCGCCCTCGATCAGCTCCGCCGCGATTGTCTCCAGATACTCCACGACGTCACCCGCAGAACGTGCGACCACCCTGCCCCTCGCGGGGAGGGGCGGGGAGGGGGGCGCCGCTATCTCGATCTCCGGCCCACTCCACGTCTCCCCGAGTTCCGCTGTCAGCGGATCGACCCCGAGCTTCAGGTCATCCGCCAGCGCCCGGATCAGCGACGCATCCTGCGGCCGCTCCCCGCGCGGCACCCGCGCCAGCGCCGCCAGCAGGTCGCGCTCCAGCCGCCCGGTCGGCGATTGCCCGAACACGTGCAGTCCATCGCGGATCTGCGCCTCCTTGAGGTCGCACAGGAACGTGTCGATGCGCTTGAGCGCTTCGGTCTCGTCGTCGGGCAGGCTCATGTCGCGGTCGAGCCGCGCATCGCGCGTGAAGTCGAGGATGCGCCGCCGCAGGTCGCGCAGCCGCCGCCGGTCCATGCCGCTCGCCGCATAGTATTCGTCGAGCAACGCCTCGAGGTCCTTGAGCGGCCCATAGGTCTCGGCGCGCGTCAGCGGTGGCACCAGATGATCGATGATCGCTGCCCCGGCGCGCCGCTTCGCCTGTGTCCCCTCGCCGGGGTCGTTGACGATGAACGGATAAAGATGCGGCAGCTCGCCCCAGAGCAGCGCCGGGTAGCTCGTCGGGTCGAGCGCCACGGCCTTGCCCGGCAGCCACTCCATCGAGCCGTGCTTGCCGTTATGGATCAGCGCGTGGGCGCCGAACTCGCGCTGGAGCCACAGATACGCCGCGAGATAGGCGTGCGGTGGCACCAGGTCCGGATCGTGATAGGCCGCGGTCTCGTCCCGGTCATAGCCCCGCGCCGGCTGCAGCAGCACCGCCACATTGCCGAACACCACCACCGGCAGATGGAACGCCGCTCCACGCACGAACGGATCCGCTTCCGGCTCGCCCCATCGCGCCGTCACCGCCACCCGCACCGTCCGCGGCAATGCCGCAAATAGCTCCCGATACCGCGCCACCGGCCACGCGACTCCCTCGCCACGCTCAGGATGCGCGTTTGTCGGTCCCGATTGCAGCAGCTCGATCAACGATGCCGCAGTCAGGCCTCCCTCCCCCTTGAGGGTAGGGAACGAGGGTGGGGGTGCCCCAGCCTCAGTGCTCGTGAGGCGATAACCGGCCCCTTCCATCGCCCGCAGAATCTCCACCGTACTCGCTGGCGCGTCGTAGCCCACGCCATTGGCCAGCCGTCCATCGCGGATCGGATAGTTCGCGAGCACGAGACCGAGCCGGCGCTCGCTCCGTGGTGCCGCCCGCAGCCGCACGAAATTCTTCGCGAGCCGCACTGCGCGCGCGATTCCATCGGCATCCGGCGCATAGGTCGATAGCGGGCATTCGGTCGCCGCGTGCCACACCGCATCGCCTTTGTGCCCGACGATGATGCCGCCGATGCGGCCGTCGAGCTCGGGCAACACCACCTGCATCGCGAGGTCCTTGCTCGTCAGCCCCTGGACGTCCGCGGCCCACTGGGCCTCAGGTCGTCCGGCCTGCACGACCTGGATCACCGGCGCATCCACCCCCGCGAACGGATTGAGCTTCTCATCGAGCCCGTCGAGCCCGAGTGCAAATCCGGTGAGGTTGATGATCGCCTGCGGTTTGTGCACCGCGAACGCCGCCTGCACGAAGCGCACGCACGCCGCTTCCTTTAGCGTCGAGATCACCAGCGGCACCGGCGCCAGCCCCTGCCGCTCGATCTCGCGGTGCAATGCCTCGAGCGTCGCCGTCCCCGCCCCCTCGAGCGCCGCCCGATAGAACAGCAGCGACACCGCCGGTCGCTCGCTCACCGGCATCTCGAACGTCACTCCACCCTCAGGCGTCCAATACCCAAAGCGTGGGAAGGGCGTGATCTTGCCGCTTGCACCAGACGGCATCTCCCCCCTTGCGGGGGAGGCTGGGAGGGGGGGCGCCACATCCCGGAAGACTTGTAGCACCGCATCCGCATTTTCCGGGCCGCCCGCAATGAACAGCGAATGCAGTCGCGTCCAAACCTCCGGCGTCACGGTAGAACGTGATTGCAATATCGGATCCGGTGTCGCATCGCCCGGCAGCAGCGCCAGCTTGAACCGTCCGGCCGCGGCCAACGTCGTCAGCTGGTCGACGCCATACGGCCAGTAGGCCGGTCCGCCCAGCAGCCGCACCACCACGAGCCCGGCATGCTGCACCGTCCGCTCGATCCACAGGTCGACCGACAGGTTGTGCGATAGCCGCAGCAGATTGGCGAGCCGCATGTCCCTGACGCCGGCTCGATCCACGGCCCCCGCAAGCAGCACCAGCTCAGAGTCGGCAGCGGACGCAAACACGATCCGCCCCGGCGACTGCCCGAGGTCGATGGCTTCGCCCTCTTGCTGCAGCGCGCCGGCCTGCGCCGAAAGCAGGTGCATCACGCGGCGATGCGGCTCGCCCGCATCAGGCTCTGGCGGATCGCGTCGTGGTCGAGCGGCGACTCGCCGATCACCACCAGCGCCGTCTCGCGCGCTTCCCCCGGCTTCCACGCCCGGTCGAACCACGCATTGACCCGTGGCCCCACCGCCTGGATCGCAAGCCGCGCATCGCTCCCCGGCAGCGCCGCCCAGCCCTTGAGCCGCAGCACATCGTGCGCGCGGATGGTCTGCTCGATGATGCCCAGCAGCTCCTGGCGGCTCTGCACCCCCGGCAGCTTCACCGAGAACGAGTCGAAGTCGTCATGCTCGTGCCCTTCGCCGCCATGCTCGAGCTCATGCGTGCTGTCGCGGCCCTCGAGATGGTCTTCGCTCGCTAGCCCCATGCCGAGCAGCGCCCCGATATCGACGTGCCCGTTCCTGGCGCGGATAACGCCCGTGCCCGGCCGGATTTCGGCCGCGAGCCGCGCCTCCACGTCGTCGAGCGCTGCGTCGCCCACGAGGTCGGTCTTGTTGACCACCACGAGGTCGGCCGCCACCAGCTGGTCCTTGAACAGTTCACCCAGCGGTGTCGCGTGGTCGAGCATCTGGTCGGCCGCCCGCTGCTTGGCCACCGCCGCCTCGTCGGCGGCGAAGCGGCCCTCGCTCAGCGCTGCCGCGTCCACCACGGTCACCACGCCATCCACCGTCACCTGCGATTTGATCTCGGGCCAGTTGAAGGCCCGGATTAGCGGCTGCGGCAGCGCCAGGCCCGACGTCTCGATGACGATGTGGTCGGGCTTCTCGTCGCGGCCGAGCAGGGTCTCCATCGTCGGGATGAAATCCTCCGCCACCGTGCAGCAGATGCAGCCATTCGAAAGCTCGATCATGTCCTCTTCACGGCAGGTCTCGTGCCCAGCCTCCGCCGAGGCCGCGGCGAGCACTTCCTTGTCGACGCCCAGATCGCCGAATTCGTTGATGATGAGCGCAATGCGCTTGCCCTTGGCGTGGCCGAGCAGGTGGCGCACCAGCGTCGTCTTGCCTGCGCCCAGAAATCCGGTGATCACCGTGACCGGGATCTTGTTCATGCCGACACCCTCCGTGCGGACGTTGAAATTGGGCTCTGCGCCCGGGTTGGTGCCGGCAGGTCTCCTGGCTCGCGGGTCCTTGTGACTCCCCGCCTTCCCGGCGCCTTTTGGGTCGCCAGTGGCATCTGGGGGGCACTCGCCGCTTACAGTTGCGGGGGCAGCCACGGTTTTGGTCCCTGATGGGTACGCCGCACCGTGTTCCCTTTTGATCCCGTCGCCTCTTCGGCGTGGGAACCGACGGACCGATCTATCGCGCGTTGCGGGTGTCGCGGTCAATCGTCAGTCGCTGCGATCTTCCGCCGCCAGCGAACCGACGGTGTATCCGAGCGAGTCCCCCCTTGCTCCGGGCGCCGCGCTGGAACAAAAGCAGGCGCTCCGCGCTTTCGCGGAACCCGCCTCCGCCAGAAGCCGTCAGCCATGCTTCTCACCGTCCTCACCTGGGCCGTCGTCGCCGTGGCCGTCGCCGGCGTGATCGTCCGGCCATTCCGCTGGCCCGAATACATCTGGGCCATTGCCGGCGCTGTCCTCGTTGTCGCCCTCGGCTCCGTCCCCATCCAGGCTGCGCTGGCTGCCGCCGCCCGCGGCACCGACGTCTACCTCTTCCTCATCGGCATGATGCTGCTCTCCGAAGTAGCGCGCGAGCAGGGGCTGTTCGACTACCTCGCGCGCCTGGCGGTTCAGGCCTCCGGCGGTTCGAAGGCGAAGCTGTTCGCCATCATCTATGCGGTCGGAACGGTGGTCACGGTGTTCCTCTCCAACGACGCCACCGCCGTCGTCCTCACACCGGCCGTTGCGGCCGCCACCCGCACCGCCAGGGTCGAGCCGCTGCCTTACCTCTTCATCTGCGCCTTCATCGCCAATGCTGCGAGCTTCGTGCTGCCCATCTCGAATCCGGCCAATCTCGTCCTCTACGGCGATCACATGCCGGCGCTGCCGATCTGGCTGCTGCGCTTCGCGGTGCCCTCGCTGCTCTCGATCCTCGCCACCTTCGTCGCCCTGCGCCTGGCTCACCGCGATGACCTGCGCGGCCTCGTCGATCAGTCCCACACGCCGCAACCGCTGAGCTTCGGCGGCAAGCTGGTCGCCGCCGGCATCGTCGCCACCGCCATCGTGTTGCTGGTGGCCTCCAGCCTCGGCTGGCAGCTCGGCCTACCCACCTTCATCGCTGCCGGCGTCGTGGTCGGCCTGGTCCTCGTCCTTTCGCGCCGGTCGCCCTTGGCCACCCTGCGTCACGTCTCGTGGGGTGTGCTGCCGCTCGTTGCCGGTCTCTTCATCCTGGTCGAGGCGTTGGGCCAGACCGGCGTGCTGGCAAAGTTGACCGATTTGCTGCACGTCGCCGCCGCTGCCTCTGCCGGCTGGACCGCGACCATCGTCGGTGTCGCCGCTGCCATCGGCACCAACCTCGTCAACAACCTGCCGCTCGGCCTCGTTGCGGCGTCGACCAGCCACGCGGCGCAGGTCCCGGTGCCCGTCACCAATGCCTTGCTGATCGGGGTCGACCTCGGGCCCAACCTCTCGGTCACCGGCTCGCTCGCCACCATCCTCTGGCTTATCGCGCTGCGCCGCGAGGGCATCGCCGTCAGCGGTGGGCGGTTCCTCAGGTTGGGCATGCTCGTCATGCCGCCCGCCTTGATCCTCGCGCTCGGCTCGATGCTGCTGCTGGCGCACTAGCAGCTCGCGCTGCCCTCCGTCGGCTGCAGCGAGGCCACCAGCCGGTCGATGATCGGGTTGAACGTCGCGATGTCGACACTCGAATACTGCAGCTCGAACATCGCGTATTGCCGGCCTTTGCAAAGCGCGACCATCCGCCCATACAGGACTCGCGCCCCGTGCTTGCCCGAATAGCTGGCGTGCGTCGGCGTCGACACCTGGTAGGTGATCGCCCACTTGTCCTGCTCGGCGTCGCGCTCGCGTTGCACCACTTCGCCCTCGAAGTTGCCCGCCATGATGTTGCCGCCGAACACCGTCAGGGCCGCCGTCGGCGTCCTGAACACCTGCCCGTCGCCGTTCGCGGCTTCGCCCCGACCGACGAAGCCCGGTGGAACGTCGATCGCATAGCCGAAGCGCACATTGGTATAGTGGTTCCATCCGGCCGCCATGGCTGGTGCCGGCACCGAAAGCAGGAGCGCCGCCAACAGGGCTCGCATCAATGCGCCTCTGGATCGCCCGGCGGCGTTGGCGAGACCGCTCCGGTCCGCTGGCTCTCCCATTGCGCCATCGCGCCCCTGAGCTCCGGCACCAGCATCACGAAGAACAGCACGACGATGACCCCCGCCACCGTCAGGTCCGGCACCGCGTTGCCGACGAGCGCCACCACGCCCGCCGCAATCAGCACCGCGGCCGACCCCGCGAGGTCGGTGCGCGCCGTAAACCACAGGTTCCGCGGCGCGCCCTCCTCGCGCTCGTCGCGCAGCAGGTAAAGCGTCGTTCCATTCGCTGCCAGGGCCACCAGCGCGGCCGCGCCCATCAGCGTCGGCTCGGGCGCCACCCGCGCCACGAAGCCGTGCAGCGTCGCGAGCCCCACCGCGAGGCCGGTCAGCGCCAGCACCACATTGCCCACCAGCCGTGCCCCCGCCCGCAGCGCCGCGGGAGCATCTTTCAGTGCCAGCCCGAGCCCGAGCGCCACCGCCAGGGCCGCAAAATCGAGGCCATCGGCGATCAGCGCCTGCGATCCGGCCAGCGCTCCGCTGACCAGCAGGAAGAAGAATGTCCCGCCGGCGCCGGAGGCCACCAGTGTCAGCCGCCGCCGCTGCTCGTCATTGAGGTCGCCGATGTCGAGGATAGTCATGGCCCCAAGCCTGATTCGCCGCCTGGGTATCTGAATCTGCTTGCGCCCGCCGCGCAAGGGGACCGGGCCTGTTGGCCCGGCCGATGCCCTTCCCGGGGGGCTCAGCTCTTCTTGAGCCCTTGGCTCCACACCCAGCCGGTGCGGCCCTGGTCGTCCTTGATCTTCATCCAGCCATGCTGGGTGTCGAGCACCGTCACCTTCACACCGCCGGCGATGGCGAACAGCACCTTGTTGCCCTTGCCATAGTTCGAGTGAACGTTCACGCCCGAGCCCAGCACCACATAGAGACTGCCGCCGCCGCTGGCTTTGTCTGCCGGCGCACTGGCCTTGGCTGGTTGCTGCACTTCGGCCACCCGCGGCACCGGCGCCGCGGCCGGCTTCTGGCCCGCACCGATCCGCGTTGCCGCGTCTACGGCAGGATAGGACGAGACGGCGTCCGCTGCCGGCTCGCCGCCGGCGTAGGCAACCGCATCGGTGCCGCTGAGGTCAGGGGTGCCGTCCGGCCGGATGCTTACCGCCTTGACAATGCGCTTGTTGAGCCCGCTGTCGGGATCGGTCACCGTTTGCGTCGCGCCCGGCGTCGACACGGCCGGCAAGGCCGCCGCCACCTGCGTCGGGCTGGTGCTCGGCTGGCTGGGTGCCTGCAGTTCGACGCGCAATTGCGCGAAGGTTGCTGCCAGAACGTCATTCTGCGTCAGCGACGGCGCGGGCTTGGCCACCACCGGCACGATCTTCACGTTCGGAATCTGCGGCATCGGCCCGGCCGCCGGCTCGCTTGCGCTGGACACCGGGGGCGGCTGCACCGCAGGCGCGGCGGAAGCCGCGGCCTGTTCGACGCTCGGGGCCGTCTTGGCGGACGCTGTTGCCGTCACGGCCGTGCCGGTATCGCACACCTTGCCGATCCAGCAGCGCAGCGGCAGGGCGCCGCTCCCCACTGCAAAGAGCCCAAGCACCACGATCGCCACAGCAAATGTGCGAACCAACAGGTTTCCTGTCGTTCGCTCAAGAAGAGAGTTGGCCATTTACGAACACCCCGGTCTAACTCTGACCTCTCGCCTGGCCAGTACGCACCCCCGCCCCGTCGCGTTAACGCTTGGCCGTGAAAGCGGCCTCAATAAGGCGTGTTCGGACTTGCTTTTGCCCTGGCGCCGTGAGGCGCCTGCAATTGCGAGAGTTTAGACCACCACAATGCCCGAGTGTTTGGCCTTGTTCTCGGGCTCCACATGAATCGTGATCTGCGCTTCCCCCACGGTTTCGCGCAGTTTGGCCTCGATTCGGTCGCAGATGGCGTGCGCCGCCTCGACGCTCATCGCGCCCGCCACCACCAGGTGGAATTCGATAAAAGTGTAACGGCCGGATTGTCGCGTGCGGATGTCGTGCGCCTCGATCGCACCTTCAGCATAGGTGGAGATCACCTCGCGAATCTGCGCGAGGCGAGCCGGTTCCACCGACACATCCATCAGCCCGATCACGCTCTCGCGCACCACCAGCCATCCGGACCACAGCACGGCGAAGCCGACGCACGCCGCCAGGATCGCATCGAGCTGGCGGAAGCCGCTGATGAACACCAGCAGCACGCCGATCAGCACGCCCGCGGTCGAGATTACGTCCGTCATCAGGTGCCGGCCGTCGGCCTGGAGCGAGGCCGACCGGTACCGTGCACCCTCGCGCGTCAGCACCCAGGCCCAACCGGCATTGATCGCGGTGGCCAGCAACGACACGCCGATGCCGATCGGGTCCGGCCTGATTTCGCGCGCGGCAACGAATCCCTCATAAGCCTGCCAGAAGATCAGCAGCGCCGCGAGGGCGATGAACACACCGATGATCACCGCCGAAAAGTACTCGGCCTTGCCATAGCCATAGGGCAGGGCGGCATCGGCCGGCCGCGCTGCAAGCCGCACGGCCACCAGCGCCACGATCGCAGTCACTACGTTGACGACGCTCTCGAGCGCATCCGCTCCGAGTGCAATTGAGCCCGTCAGCCACGCCGCGATGGCCTTGAGCGCCAGGACCGAAATGCCGATCCCCAGGCTGATGAGCGCGAGCCGTGCCGCTGCCGAGTCGTCCGTCATGCGTCGCGCCCCTTCTCAAAGGGCGGCCTTAACGCGCCCGGCATCGTCCCGCAAGGTCTTGTTTTCGCGAATGATTTTCAACTGCATCGGCAACTCTGCCGGGCCTCCCCAAGCCATTGATTGACCGCATGGATTGGCTCCGCCTACAACAGCCGCTCGCTGAGCAGCCCAGTCATGCGGCTGAAACACACGTCCGGTGCGGCCGACCCAAATCGGGGACCAAGTCCGGAGCTCGCGGAGGATTGATTGACGGACTTGCCTCTTCTGCCACCCGGCACGGGTGTCATGCTCTGCGGCCACGGCAGCCGCAACCGCCGCGCCGTCGATGAATTCGCCGCCCTGGCCGATGCCCTCAGGCACAGGCTTCCCGGCGTTCCGGTCGACTACGGCTATCTCGAATTCGCCAACCCGGTGCTCCACCACGGGCTCGACCGGCTGCGCGAGCAGGGGGTGAGCCGCATTCTGGCCGCGCCGGGCATGCTGTTCGCGGCCGGTCACGCCAAGAACGACATTCCATCGGTGCTCAAGACATATGAGGCGGCACACCCGGAGGTCCGCATCACTTACGGCCGCGAGCTCGGCGTCGATCTGAAGATGCTGCGCGCCGCCGGCGACCGCATCGCCGAAGGCCTCAGGACCTCGCCGCGCCAGATCCCGTTGAGCGAGACGCTCCTGCTTGTCGTCGGTCGCGGCGCCTCCGATCCCGATGCCAATTCCAACGTCGCTAAGGTCATGCGCATGCTTTGGGAGGGCATGGGCTTCGGCTGGGGCGAGGTGGCCTATTCCGGCGTCACCTTCCCGCTGGTCGCTCCGGCACTCGATCATGCAGCGCGTCTCGGCTACCGCCGCATCGTTGTCTTCCCGTACTTCCTGTTCACCGGTGTCCTGGTCAACCGCATCTACGATGCCGCCGAGGAGGCACAGGCCAGGTACCCGAACATCGAAATTCTCAATGCGCCCTACCTCGACGATCATCCGCTGGTGATCGAAACGTTCCTCGACCGCATCCGCGAAATGCTGGTCGGCCAGAACCTGATGAACTGCGCGATGTGTAAATATCGCGAGCAGGTTCTGGGCTTCGAAGCCGAAGTCGGGCTGCGGCAGGAATCGCACCACCACCACGTCGAAGGCATCGGCGGCGGCCTCGAAGCCTGCCCCTGCGCCGGCGACTGCGACGGCTCCTGCCGCGATGAAGCCTTCTGCAAAAAGCACAACCTCTCCTGGACCCCGCTGCACACGCATGATCACGCGCACGCAGTCGGCTCACCCTCCCCCATTGCGGGGAGGGTAGCGCAGCTCGGACCACAGGTCCGTAGCGGAACTGGGGAAGGGGGCGCTGCAAGCGCAATCCATTCTTCGCCCCACGCGCTGATGTCCGCGCCCCCCTCCCCCTTGCGGGGAGGGGTTGGGGGTGGGGGTGTGCTGTTCGCGCCAGGTCATGATCATTCGCACGAACATCCCCACGACCACCACCATCACCCATATCCTCAGGCCGGCCATCCGCTCGGCCCCGTGACCCTCCCAAAGGTGCTTGGCAAACGCGCCCGCGAGGACCGCAAATGATCGACTACCTCCGCGATCCCGGCGCCATCTACGCGCAAAGCTTCGCCACCATCCGGGCCGAGGCCGACCTTCGCGCCTTCGGCGAGGACATGCAGGAGGTCGTGGTCCGCATGATCCATGCCTGCGGCATGGTCGAAATCGCAAGGCACGTCCGCGCCAGCGAAGACGTGGTCGAAAAGATCGAGTTCGCCCTCGTCGAGAAGGCGCCAATTCTCTGTGATGCCGAGGCCGTACGTGCCTCGATCATCCGCAAATATCTGCGCGGCAACGACGTGCTGACCACCATCGGCGATGACCGCGTGTCTGAGCTCGCTCGGCGTCTCGGCACCACCCGCTCCGCCGCCGCCGTCGAGCTTTGGCGCGATCGGCTCGGGGACGCCGTGGTGGTCATCGGCAATGCCCCCACCGCGCTGTTCCACCTGCTCGAGCTCATCGATGCCGGCGCGCCGCGGCCAGCGGCGATCATCGCCACTCCGGTTGGCTTCGTCGGCGCCGAAGAGTCCAAGGCCGAGCTCGCCCTCGATATACGCAACATTCCCTTCATCACGCTGCTCGGCCGCCAGGGCGGCTCCGCCATCGCCGCCGCGGCCCTCAACGCCATCGCCAGGGGCATCGCCGATTGACTCCCTGGCTCCAGGTCATCGGCGTCGGCGAAGGCGACCTGCCGGCATTGCCGCATGCGCAAATCGTTCTCGGCTCGACCCGCGTCATCGCGCGTCTGGCACAGGGCGGCACCTCCCCCCTCGCGGGGGAGGTTGGGAGGGGGGGCGAAGTCGAGGCACAGTTGCACGCCTGGCGCTCCCCTCACCTCGAGGCCATGCTGGAGCAGATCCTGACCTATCGCGGCACGCCCACCATCGTGCTCGCCACCGGCGATCCGCTGTGGTTCGGCATCGGCGCGACGCTGTCCCGCGTCCTGGCTCCCGACGAATACCGCATCCATCCGGGCCCCTCCTCGTTCCAACTGGCCGCCGCGCGCCTCCATTGGCCGCTGCAGCATGTCACGACCCTGTCGCTCCACGCCCGCCCGCCCGAACTGATCCATCCGCACATCACGCCCGGCCATCGCATCCTCGCGCTGACCACTGACGCCACCACCGCGCCGCACGTCGCCAGGTTGCTGGTCGAGCGGGGTTACGGCCGCAGCGTCCTCACCATCCTCGAAAATCTCGGCGGACCCGACGAGCGGCTGCATCATGCTCAAGCCATCGGCTTCGATCTCCCGATCGGCGACCTCTACGTCCTCGCCATCGACTGCGTCGCCGATCACGGTGCGCCGCTGCTGAGCCCCGCGCCCGGCCTGCCCGACGACGCCTTCGTCAACGACGGCCAGCTCACCAAGCGCGAGATCCGCGCGGCCACCCTCGCGCGCCTCATGCCTTACCCGGGCGCGCTGCTCTGGGACGTCGGCGCCGGCTGCGGCTCGATCGCCATCGAGTGGATGCGTGCCGCCCGCGATGCCCGCGCCATCGCCTTCGAGCGCGAGGGCGAACGCCTGCAGATGATCGCCGTCAACGCCGACCGCCTCGGCACGCCGAGCCTGCGTATCGAGAATGGCGACGCGCCCGGCAGCCTCGCCGGCATGCCCACGCCCGATGCCGTCTTCCTCGGCGGCGCCGTCGCCAATGAAGCGCTGTTCCACGCCTGCTGGACCGCGCTGCGCCCGGGCGGGCGCCTCGTCGCCAACGCCGTGACCCTCGAGGCCGAAGCCGCACTGCTCGACCGCCAGTCGCGCCTCGGCGGCGAGCTCGTCCGCCTCGACGTCGCCGTGCTCGACACCCTCGGCACGCACCGCGCCTTCCGTCCGCGTCTGCCGGTCACCCAGTGGTCGGTGAGCAAGCCATGACCCAGGCGCCTGGAAGGCTTTATCTGGTCGGCGTCGGCCCCGGTGATCCGGAGCTCCTGACGCTCAAGGCCGCGCGCATCCTCCGTAGCGTGCACGTCATCGCCTATCCCTCGACCGGCGATGGCGCCAGCTTCGCCCGCGACATCGCCCAGGGTTACATCCTGCCCGGCGCGCTGCTGCTGCCTGTCGCCATCCCCATGACCATCGACCGGGGCCCGGCGCAGACCGCCTACGATGCCGCCGCGGCCGAAATCCTCGGCCACCTGCGGGCCGGCCGCGACGCCGCCTGGCTGTGCGAGGGCGACCCGCTGTTCTACGGCTCCGCCATGTACGTCCTGGCCCGCCTCGGCGAGGCTGCGGCCATCGAGATCGTCCCCGGCGTCACCTCGCTCACCGCCGCCGCCGCCGCCATCGCCCGCCCGCTCGCGGCCCGCAACGAAATCCTCAAGATCCTGCCCGCGCCGCTCCCGGACGAAACCCTGCGTGCCGAGCTCGCCGCCGCGCCCGCCGCCGCCATCATCAAGGTCGGCCGCCACTTCGACCGCATCCGCGACCTGCTGCGCGAAACCGGCCATGCCGGCCACGCCGTGGTCGTCGAGCACGTCACCACCATCCGCCAGCGCATCACCCCGCTCAATGGCTTCCGCTACGGCGAGCGCCCGTACTTTTCCACCATCCTGTGCTACCGCGGCGAGGAGGCGTGGGGATGAGGCCGGCCATCGTCACCTTCAGCGCCGCCGGTGCTGCGCTCGCGCCAAAGGTCAGCGCTCTCCTCGATGGAGAGGCGTTCCACTGCGGCAGCGGCGGCGCCGACGCCAGGACCCTGCTGCCGCGGCTTTTCGCCGACGGCCGCCCGATCGTCGGCATCTGCGCCGCGGGCATCCTCATTCGCCTGCTCGCGCCGCTGCTCGACGACAAGCACGCCGAGCCGCCGGTTCTGGCAATCTCCTCGGACGGCGCGCATATCGTGCCGCTGCTCGGCGGGCACCACGGCGCCAACCGGCTCGCCCGCGACATCGCTGCCGGCCTCGGCGCCACAGCGGCGCTCACCACCGCCGCCGACGCCCGCTTTACCCGGGGCCTCGACGAGCCCCCCGCCGGCTGGGTGCTCGCCGATCCGGCGGCGGCCAAGCCCGCGATGGCGGCGCTGCTCGTCGGCGGCGAGATCGCGCTCGATGGCAATGCCCCATGGCTCGCCGCGGCCGGCTACCCCATTGCCGGCAATGGCAACGTGCCCGTCCGCATCAGCGACCACGCCGCCCGCCGTGCCGGCGAGTTGCTGTATCACCCCAAGACCCTCGTCGCCGGCATCGGCGCCGAACGCGGCGTTGCCGCGAACGAGGTCATCGCTCTCATCGAAGCGACCCTTGCGGCGCACGATCTCGCACCCGCCGCCCTCGCCGCCCTCGCCACGCTCGACATCAAGTCTGATGAAGCCGCGTTCCACACGGCCGCAGCGCATTTCGGCGTGCCGCTCCGTTTGTTCACCCCCGCCGAGCTCAACCACGAGCGCGACCGGCTGCCGAACCCCAGCACCGTGGTCGAGGCCGAAACCGGCACCCCCGGCGTCGCCGAAGCGGCTGCGCTCAAGGCCGGCGAGCTGCTCGTACCCAAGCGCAAGTCGCGCCATGCCACCTGTGCCATCGGCCGCGCCCCCGCGCCCATCGACCCCGAGACGCTTGGCCGTCCACCCGGGGTGCTGCACGTCGTCGGCATCGGCCCCGGCGATCGCGCCAGCCGCACCGCCGCCGCCGTGGCTGCGCTTGACCAGAGCGGCGACTGGGTCGGCTACGGCCTCTATCTCGATCTCGTCGCCGATCTGCGCCTGCAGCAGCAGGAACACCGCTTCCCACTCGGCGACGAGGAGGCGCGCGTCCGCCACGCGCTCGAGCTCGCGGGGCAGGGCCGGGCCGTCGCGCTCATCTGCTCGGGCGACGCGCAGATCTATGCGATGGCTGCCTTGGTCTACGAGCTCATCGACGCTACCGGCCCGCGTCGCCTGAGTGACGCGGCCCGCCGCGTTGCCATCGAGGTCCATCCGGGCATCTCCGCGCTGCAGGCCGCCAGCGCCGCCGCCGGGGCGCTCATCGGCCACGATTTCTGCTGCATCTCGCTGAGCGACCTGCTGACGCCGGCCGCCGACATCCGCCGCCGCCTCGCCGCGGCTGCCGAGGGCGATTTCGTAACGGCGCTCTACAATCCCCGCTCTGCGCGCCGGACGTCTCTCATCGAGGAGGCACGGGCAATCTTCGGCGCCCACCGCCCTGCCGAAACGCCGGTGGTCGTCGCCCGCAGCCTCGGTCGTCCCGATGAGGCCGTCACCGTCACCACGCTCGCCGCCTTCGATCCCGCCCAGGTCGACATGCTGAGCATCGTCCTTGTCGGCTCCAGCACCTCACGCGCCGTCACTCGCGGCGACGGCACCACCCGCGTCTTCACGCCGCGCGGTTACGAGACCAAGGCAGCAACAGGCGCCGAACCCCCCTCGCCCCTTCGGGGAGAGGCAGCGCGCTTGGCCGGCGGAGCCGGCCGTAGTAGGCCGGGTGAGGGGGCCTCGGCCACGCATCGGGGCCCGCCATGACCGTTTATTTCATTGGCGCCGGCCCCGGCGCGCCCGATCTCATTACGGTTCGCGGCCAGCGCCTCATCGCTCGCTGCCCGGTGTGTCTTTATGCCGGCTCGCTGGTCCCGGCTGAGATCGTCGCAGCCGCGCCGCCCGGCGCCCTGGTGCGCGACACTGCGCCGATGCATCTCGACGAGATCGTTGCGCTCATGGCCGAGGCTGAAGCGCGCGGCGATGACGTCGCCCGCGTCCACTCCGGCGATCCCTCCATCTACGGGGCCGTGGCCGAGCAGATGCGCCGCCTCGATGCGTTCGGCATCGCCTACGAGATCGTGCCCGGCGTTCCAGCCTTCGCCGGCGCGGCTGCCCGTCTCGCAACCGAGCTCACGCTGCCCGAAATCAGCCAGACCATCATCCTGACCCGCACCGGCGGCAAGGCCTCGCCCATGCCCGAACGGGAGTCGCTGGAGGTCCTGGGTGCCTCCGGTGCGACGCTCGCGATCCATCTCAGTATTCGTAACGTCAGCTATGTCGAGCGGGCGCTCACGCCACACTATGGAGCCGACTGCCCCGTCGTCGTCGTCTATCGCGCCACCTGGCCCGACGAAGAGATCATCGTCACGACGCTCGCTGGAATGAAGGCCCGCGTGCGCGAGGAAAAGCTCACCCGGACCGCGCTCATCTTTGTTGGCCGCGTCTTTGGTGAAACGCGCTTCCACGATAGCCGCCTCTATGCGCCGAACTTCGCCCACGTCCTCCGCAACGCCGGTAAGAAAAAGGCGAGGGCGGAATGACCCCATTCGCAGGAAACGCGAAACGCACGCTCGCAGATCTCTCGGTTCCGTCATCCCCGGCCTTGACCCGGGGACCCAACGGAACCTGCAGTCGGATTCCTCCACCGCAAAGCGGGGGAGGGGGACCGTCGAAGCCGGTGGAGGGGGCGGCCCCAGGCACCCGATCGCTTCCCCAACAGGCCGCTTGCTCAGCCGATCGGCCCCACCACCGCGGTCACCGCCTCGTCCACCGATCCCACCTCCTGCGCCCGCCCATACACCGGCCGGTCGACCATGATCACCTGCGCACCGAGCTCCCGCGCCGCCTCGAGCTTTGCCACCGTCTGCTCGCCGCCCGAGTTCTTCGTCACCAGTACCGTCACCCCATAACGCCGGCACAACGCCAGCTCATGCGGCAGCGAATAGGGCGGCCGGTCGAGCACCAGCTGCGCCTGGCGTGGCAGCGCCATCTGCGGCGCCTCGATCAGCCGCACGATCAGCCGGCAGTCGTCGCGCGCCAGAAGCTTATCGAGCCCCTCGTGCCCGGTGGTGATCAGCGCCGTCGCGTTGCGGGGCATGGCCGCCGCCGCGCCGTCGACGTCCGGCACATGGACCCAGTCGGCGCCCGCTGGCTCGGCCCATTCCGGCCGCATGAACCGCACCAGTGGAATGCCGCTCTGCTGCGCCGCGGCCACGGCATTGCTCGAGATCAGTCCGGCATAGGGGTGCGTTGCGTCCACCAGGCGGTCGAACCGCATCGCGTTGAGGTAGCCCACCAATCCGGGAATGCCGCCGAACTTGCCCACCCGCAACTCACCCGCCGGCAGGACGGGGCTGCTGGTGCGGCCGGCAAGCGATGTGGTCACCGCATGGCCCAGCGCCACCAGCCGTCCGGCCAGGTCGCGCGCCTCCGCCGTGCCGCCCAGGATCAGGATGCGCATTCAGCCGCTCTCGCCTACAATGTTTCCGCTGCGATCGGTCACCAGCACGTCCACTCGCGCTGCATCGCCCACCATCTGCTGCGCCGCGTCGCGGGCGCGCCGCGCCACCATTTCGGCGAGCGGTCTGCCACCCAGTTGCAGGACCGCGTTGGCGGTGTTGGCCTGTCGTGCCTCCCGGCGCAGCGGCGCCGGCAGCAGCTCGGCCAGCGCGGCCATGTCCACGGTCCCGCGCGCCGAGTGCAGGTCCATCAGCCCCTGGCCGAGCTTGACCATTTTGGCAAATCCGCCGGCAAGCGTCAGCCGCTCCACCGGGTGGCGCTTCAGGTATTTGCAGAGCCCACCCACGAAGTCGCCCATGTCGAGATACGCTTCCTCGGACAGGCCGAGCCGCGCCCGCGCTGCGCGTTCCGAGGCGTCGCCGGTCGCTCCCACCACGTGCCTCAGGCCCATCGCGCGCGCCACGTCGATGCCGCGATGGATCGAGGCGATCCACGCCGCACAGGAGTACGGCACAACGATCCCCGTGGTGCCCAGGATGCTGAGGCCGCCGACGATCCCGAGCCGCGGATTCCAGGTCTTTTCCGCCAGTCGCGCCCCGTCGCGCACCGATACCGTGATGGCGTAGTCGCCGCCCGGCGCCAGCGCCTCGATCACGCCGGTCATCATCCGGCGCGGCACCGGGTTGATCGCCGGCTCGCCCGGCGCGATCGGCAGTCCTGGCTTGGTCACCATGCCCACCCCATCACCAGCATGGAACGTCACTCCACTGCCGGCAGCGCCGCCGCTCAACCGCGCCACCACCAGCGCGCCATGCGTCACGTCGGGGTCGTCGCCGGCATCCTTGATGATGCCCGCTTCGGCCCAGCCGTCGCCGCGCGCTTCGTGCGCCAGAGCGAAACTCGGCGTCTGGCCACCGGGCAGGGTGATGGTCACCGGGTCCTCGAACTGCCCGCTGAGCAGCGCCGTGAGCGCCGCGCGCGTCGCCGCCGTGGCGCAGGCGCCCGTGGTCCATCCACGGCGCAGCGGGCGGTCGGGCGGAGCGAAATCCTCGGGGTCGGCCATGCAGGGTCTATAGCATGAGCTTTGCTGCCCTCGACGCTCTCGATTGGCCGGCTTACGAGCCCGGCACCGTGTGGCTGGTCGGCGCAGGCCCCGGCGCGCCAGGGCTGCTGTCGCTGCTTGGCTACCACGGCCTGCAGCAGGCCGATGCCGTCGTCTACGATGCCCTGGTGAGCGATCGCTTGCTGTCTCTCGCCAACCCCGCCGCCGAACGTATCCATGCGGGCAAACGCGGCGGCAAGCCGTCGCCCAGGCAGGCGGATATCTCGCTGCGCCTGATCGAGCTGGCGCAGGCCGGCAAGCGCGTGCTGCGGCTCAAGGGCGGCGATCCCTTCATGTTTGGCCGCGGCGGCGAAGAGGCGGGCGCGCTTGCTCGCGCCGGTATCCGCTTCCGTATCGTCCCGGGCATCTCCTCCGGCTTGGGCGGCCTCGCCTATGCCGGTATCCCGGTCACGCATCGCGACACCAATCACGCCGTCATCTTCTTGACCGGCCACGACGAAACCGGTGAGCTGCCGCAATCGGTCGACTGGGCCGCGGTCGCGACCGCCGCGCCCGTCATCGTCATGTTCATGGCGGTGAAGCACCTTGGGGCCATCGCCGACAAGCTGGTGGCCGCCGGCCGCGATCCGGGCGATCGCCTCGCTGTTGTCAGTCACGCGGCCCTGCCGGGTCAGCGTGTCGTCGAGGCGACCCTTGGCGAAGCCGCAAGGCTCACCGGTCTTGAAACGCCGGCCCTCATCGTCCTCGGTCCGGTGAGCCGCTATCGCGAAGTGCTCGACTGGTACCGCCCGGAGCTTCGGTCCAATGACCTCGGCTAGAATGCGTTGCGATGAGCAAGTGCCGCGCCGCCCACAGGGTCATCCCCGCGCAACGGCGGACTTCCGCTTGTCGCAGTGGTGGCGGGACGGTGCCGCTTGACCGCATCGCGCACCACGGTGAGGCTTGGAGAAGCAAGCGATACCGCTTTTTCGGCCGCGCCGCGCGGCGGCACTGGGATCATCATCGCCGCCCCTCGCTCGGGGTCCGGCAAGACGCTGGTGACCCTCGGCCTGCTGGCCGCCCTGCGCCGCCGCGGTCTCACTGTCGCCCCGGCCAAGACCGGGCCCGACTACATCGACGCGGCGATCCTCAGCCGTGTCGCCGGCGCGGACGCGGCGAACCTCGATCCTTGGGCCATGTCGTCCGACCGGCTGCGGTCGCTCGCCGCGGCAGAGGCGAGGGGCGCTGACCTCCTCCTCATCGAAGGCGTCATGGGGCTTTTCGACGGCGCCGCCGACGGCACCGGTTCGACCGCCGATCTCGCCGCGATGCTGCAGCTTCCTGTGATCCTCGTGGTCGATGCGCAGCGGCAGAATCAGTCCATTGCTGCCCTGGTGCAGGGCTTCGCCCGCTTCCGCGCCGACGTCGAGGTCGCCGGCGTCATCCTCAACTGCGTCTCGACCACACGGCACGAAGCCATGCTGTCCGCTGCGCTGCAGCCGCTCGGCATTCCCGTCCTCGGCGCCTTGCCGCGCCGCGATGGCATGGTGCTGCCCGAGCGCCATCTCGGGCTCGTCCTTCCCGGCGAGGTCGCCGCGTTCGAGGCCAGCGTTGCCACCGCCGCCGAGGTCGTCGAAGAGTTCATCGACCTCAACCGTCTGCTGGCGCTCTCCGCACCACCTGCTTTCTCCACCGGAGCAGCTCGCCGCCTGCCGCCGCTCGGCCAGCGCATCGCCGTTGCCCGCGACGAGGCCTTCGCCTTTCTCTATCCGCACCTGCTGGCCGACTGGCGCGCCCGGGGCGCCGAACTGACCTTCTTCTCGCCGCTTCGCGACGAGCCTGCACCAACGAATAGTGATGCCGTCTATTTACCTGGAGGATATCCGGAATTGCATGGGCCGGCGTTGGCGGCCGCGACCCATTTTCGCGCCAGCCTGATCACCGCCCGAGACCGCGGGGCTCTCATCTACGGCGAATGCGGTGGCTATATGGTTTTGGGGGAAGAGCTGATTGATCAGACTGGAAACCCATACAAAATGACAGGGCTTCTGCCCGTCCGCACCGACATCAGCCGCCCCCGCCGCACCCTCGGCTACCGCCGCCTCAACCACACCGGCCCATTACCCTGGCCGATCCATCTTGTCGGCCACGAATTCCACTACTCCTCCGGGGCAGGTGCGGACCCCCTGTTCACCGCCACCGACGCCGGCGGTACGGCCCTGCCGCCGATGGGCGCCGTCGTTGGTCGGGTGATGGGGTCTTATGCGCACGTGATCGACGTGGCATAGCTCACGCGAAAACCATCAATCGTGCGCGAAAAATGCGTCCGCAAAGGGCATATGTGTGCGTGCGAAAAAATCGGCTCGAGAGGCGGAATTGGCGAAAGCGCTGATGTTCATGGGCACCGGCAGCGACGTCGGCAAGACCCTCATCGTCGCCGCCCTCTGCCGCGCCTACGCCAATCGCGGGCTCAAGGTGGCCCCCTTCAAGCCGCAGAATATGTCGAATAATGCGGCAGTTACGGCCGATGGTGGCGAGATCGGCCGCGCCCAGGCGCTGCAGGCGCGGGCGGCGCGGCGCGAGCCGCTGACCGCGATGAACCCGGTCTTGCTGAAGCCCGAGCACGACACCGGTGCCCAGCTCATCGTCCGCGGCCAGCGCGTCGGCTCCTACTCGGCCCGCGACTACTGGCAGAAGCGCGCGGCCTTATTGCCGCAAGTCCTCAAGTCTTTTCAAGAGCTTAGCGACGCCGATCTGATCCTGGTCGAGGGCGCCGGCAGCGCCTCGGAGGTCAATCTGCGGGCCACGGACATCGCCAACTTCGGCTTCGCCCGCGCCGCCAATGTCCCCGTCGTCCTCATCGGCGACATCGACCGGGGCGGTGTCATCGCCTCGCTGGTCGGCACCTTTGCCGTCATCGAGGCGGCCGATCGGGCCCTGATCCGCGCCACCCTGGTCAACAAATTCCGGGGTGAACATAGCCTCTTTGAGGACGGAAAAATCGCCATCGCACGCCATACGAACGTGCCGTGCCTGGGCCCGATTCCCTATCTCGCGGACGCCGCGCGCCTCCCGGCCGAGGACTCGCTGGCGCTCGACCACGCCGAGCCGCCAAAACCCGGCCGCTTCGTCGTCGCCGTCCCCCGCCTGCCGCGCATTGCCAATTTCGACGATCTCGACCCCCTCCGCGCCGAGCCCAACGTCTCGGTGGTCGTCGTCGAGCCGGGCTCGCCGCTGCCGCAATCGGCCGACTTGATCCTCATTCCGGGCAGCAAGGCGACACGCGCCGACCTCGCGGCGTTGCGCGAGGCCGGATGGGATGTCGACGTCGCCGCGCATATCCGCGCTGGCAAGGCGGTGCTGGGGATCTGTGGCGGCTACCAGATGCTCGGTCGGACCGTCGCCGATCCGCATGGCATCGAAGGCCAGCCTGGGGTCAGCGAGGGCTTGGGCGTGCTCGACGTCGAAACCGTGCTCGGTCCGCAAAAGGAGCTGCGGGTCACGAGCGCCACGCATGTCGCCAGCGGCACACCGCTCTCCGGCTATCATATGCACATGGGGGTAACGACCGGTGGTGATACCGCGCTGCCATTCAGCCGCGTTGAGGGCAGGCGCGAAGGGGCGACCAGCGGCAAGGTAGCCGGAACGTATTTGCATGGAATCTTCGCCTCCGATCAATTCAGATATGCATTTTTAGATGGTCGCGGGGCGCCGGGAGTCCGTTATGAAGCCGGCGTCGAACAGGCGCTGGATGCCATCGCGGTGGCGGTCCAGCGATACGTTGACCTCGACCAGCTCCTCGGTTTCGCCGCGACGGTCGAGCCCTGACCATGGCCTGGTTGCTCGCGCCGCTGGCCCTGCTGATCGAGCGGATCATAGGCTATCCGCCGCGCCTTTTTCGCCGTGTCGGCCATCCGGTGACCTGGGCGGGAGGCCTGATCACCTGGCTCGAGGCGCGGCTCAATCACGCTGGCAATCGCCGACTAAAGGGGACGGTCATGCTGCTCCTGGTGCTGCTGACGGGGCTGGCGATCGCCTTGCTGATCGTCGCCGTCACGCGCCGCTTTCCTTTCGGCTGGGTCCTGGAGGCCCTTATCGCCTCGAGCCTTCTGGCGCAGAAGGAACTCGGCCGGGCGGTGAAGGCGGTGGCCGACACGCTGGCGGTGTCGCTCGACAGCGGTCGTTCGGCGGTCAGTCACATCGTCGGCCGCGATCCGGACACCCTCGACGAAGCCGGCGTCGCCCGCGCCGCGATCGAAAGCCTGGCGGAGTCCTCCTCCGATGGCGTCGTCGCCCCGCTGTTCTGGTTGCTCGTCGGGGGGCTGCCCGGGATCGTGCTGTACAAGGTCGCCAACACCGCAGACTCGGTGGTCGGGCATCGAACCGAACGATATCTCGAGTTCGGCTGGGCCAGCGCCCGTTTCGACGATCTGCTGAACTGGATTCCGGCGCGGCTCACGGCTCTGCTGGTCGCCGGCGCGGCGTTCTTCGTGCGCCGCGCCGACCCGGAGGCTGCCTGGTCGACGGCGCTGCGCGACGCGCGCAAGCATGCTTCGCCGAACGCCGGCTGGCCGGAGGCCGCCTTTGCAGGCGCCCTCGGCTTCGAGCTCGGCGGCCCCCGCGCCTATGCCGGCGAAATCCACGACTTGCCGCGCTTCGGCGACGGCAAGGCCAGCCTCACTGCGCTCGATATCCTCAAATCGCTCGAACTGTACTGGAGCGCAATGAACCTGCTGTTGGGTCTGGCCGTCGTCGTGACGCTGCTGCTCTGGCGCTTCCTTTAACTGTAGTTTGTGGTGCAAGCGCACCGGCACCGGTCCAGCGGCGCATATTGGCTCTTGAGCCGGACCTTGCGTCATAGACTAAGACCCGTCGCAAAGATCTGCGAGCGACCAAGCGTGGTTACCGCCGCAAAGGATGATTGGATCACGGCCGCGGAATGCGCCGAGCGCGTAGGCATCAGCGTGCGCGCGCTGCGGCACTACGAGCGTTGTGGCCTGATCGTGCCGCGGCGAACCGACAAGCGCTGGCGGCTCTATGGCGCGACGGAGATCGTTCGCCTCAATGAAGTGCTCGCCCTCAAGGCTCTGGGCTTTCGGCTGTCGGAAATCGGCAGTCTGCTCGCCGGCGTACCCGCCGATCTCGGGCGCATGTTCGACGTCCAACGCGACGTCCTTCAAAGCGCACGGGCGAAGGCGGAGCGGGGCCTTGCCGCCATCGATGCCGCGCAGGCGACGATTGCCGCGGGCGGGGTGATCTCGATCGACGGACTCATGGATTTGCTGAAGGAGACGACAATGAGCGACAAGTCGAAGGATACCGTAGCCTGGCGGCGCTACGACCAGAACCGGCCGCGGACCGAGGTGGCGATCGATAAGGCGCTCTATGCACAATACAAGGGCGCCTACCAACTGGAGGACGGCACGTTCTATGAGGTCATCCACAAGGACGGCCATCTGTTCACACGTGTCATAGGCCAGCCGGAAATCGAAATCTTCCCCGAGGCGGTCGATCGCTTCTTCATGACGGCACTGCCCGTACAGGTCACCTTTGTCCGCGGCTCCGAGGGCAGCGTCATCGGACTGGTTCACCACCAGTACGGCGAAGAAATGGAGGGGACCCGGATCGACCAGGCGGTCCTCGATGAAGCGGACGCGGAGCTGCAGAAGCGGGTTCGTGAGAAGCTGGCCTTTCCACGAAGCGCAGAAATCATCCGGCGGATCATTGACGAGGCGAGCCGCGGCCAAACGAACTACGAGGCAATGTCTCCCGCGCTCGCGGCCCTCGCGCGTGAGCAGAGCGAAATCGTGCAAGCGACGATGAAAAATGCGGGCGCGCTCGAGGAGCTGTCCTTCAAGGGCGTGAGCGCACAGGGGTGGGACGTCTACGAGGCAATGTTTGATCATGCCAAGATGGAGTGGGCGTTCATGCTCGCCGCTGACGGGAAGATAAGCGGCCTTTACCTGCGCCCCTCACCCTAAGGCGCGGGGCTATTCGGGCTTCACAGTCTCCGGCACGCTTTCGGTCAGCCGGGGACCCTTCAGGGTCAGGGGCAAGCCGGCGACGACAAGGTGCACCTCGCTGCAGATCTCGGCCAGACGCTGGTGAGCGGCGCCGGCGAGGTCCCGGAACATCCGCGCCATGGCGTTTTCGGGGACAATCCCGAGCCCGACCTCGTTGGAGACGAGGATCACCCGGGCCCCGTCCGTGGCGCCGAGCGCAGCGATCAGTTCGTCCACGGCTTGCGCGACATCGCGGCCAGCGCCGAGCAAGTTCGTAATCCACAGTGTCAGGCAATCCACCAGGATCACGTCGTGATCCTTCGCCGCGGCCCTCAGCGCAGTCGACAGGGCGATCGGTTCTTCGAGCGTCGAGAACCGCCGGTGCCGTTGCTCCTGATGCAGCCTGACGCGTTCCAGCATTTCCGGGTCGAGCGCCTGTGCCGTGGCGAGATAGAGCGGCTTCTGGCCGGCCCGCATCGCCATGCGTTCGGCAAAGCTGGTCTTGCCGGAACGGGCCCCGCCCAGAACCAGAACATGTTCACCCATCTCGTCCTCCGATTCGGCCTTAACGTCGGCGCCGGAGATTGGTCGCGGCGGGGCGCTGCGGCAAGGTCGACAAAGCCTCCGAAATCGATTGCATATTCCGCTTTCGCGGCGCGGTCGAACCCATTATGGTCCGCCCGCGCGAGGGGCGCAGCCAGCGGGCGGGGCCGGAATTTGACCAGATATTACTTGGGCGTAGACGGCGGAGGCACCAATTGCCGCATTCGCCTCGCCAACGAAAATCTGGTGACGTTGGGCGAGGGCCATGGCGGTCCGTCAAATCTGCAGATCCAGAATGGCGAACCGGCCTACCGGTCGATCCTAGAGGGGACGCGGGCCGCCTTTACCGCGGCCGGGCTGCCGCCATCGGCTTATGCCCAGACCTATGGCTGCTTCTGCATGGCGGGCGGCCGGTCGGTCGTCGATCGCGACATTTTCCAGCATCGCCCGTGGCCCTTCGCCAGCGTGCGAGTCTATGACGACATCGATGCCGCCCATGCCGGTGCGCTGGGTGGCGAAGAGGGCGCGGTGATCATCGCCGGCACCGGCTCGGCGGCGCTCGCCATCGTCGGCGGTAGGCGTCACCAGTGCGGTGGCTGGGGCTTTCACGTCGGCGACCAGATGTCGGGCGCCATTCTCGGCCGCGAACTGGTGCGCCGGGCGGTGGAGGCCACGGACGGGCTGGTTTCCGGGTCGCCGCTGACCGAGGCGGTCGTCGCAAAGCTGGGCGGTAGCCTCGATGCGGTGATGGACTGGTCGTTTCCCAAGCCGGTGACGCCGGTCGAGTTCAAGGACGCCGCTGGCGAGGAGTTGCCCGTGACTGTGGGCAGGGCCCCCAAGGCCTATGGCGATTTTTCGCGCCTGATCTTCGAATACTACGACAAGGGCGATCCGGTCGCCCGCGAACTGATCGACCTCGAGATGAGTTACGTCGACAACTATGTGCGCTGGTTCAAGCAGCGTGGCGCCCAGCGCATGGCTGCGACCGGTGGGGTGGGCGAGCGCTTGTTTCCGCTGCTGGTTGAGCGCTATGGCAGCTTCATCGTCAAGCCGCTCGGGGACAACCTCTCGGGGGCCGTTATTCTCGCAAAGCAGAACTTCGCCGCATGAACTACATCGACAAGAGGCAAAAGAGCGTGTCCAGCCGCATCATCCCCGTCCAGCCTTTCGACTATGTGGTCTTCGGCGCGACCGGCGATCTGACCAAGCGCAAGCTCATTCCGGCACTCTATCACCGCTTCTACGACGGGCAGTTCGACGAGCAAAGCCGCATCATCGGCGTGTCCCGCACCAAGTGGACGGACGAGGATTTCCGCAAGGCCGCGCGTGACGACATCGCGCAATTCGTCGATAAGGAATACCAGGACGACAAGGTGATCGACCGGTTCGTGTCGACCTTCTGCTACGTGGTCAACGACGTGACCGACGAAAGCAAATGGGGCGACCTGTCGACCAAGCTGCGCGACGATCCCAAGATCGTGCGGGCCTTCTATATGGCAATCGCACCGGACCTGTTCGGACCGACCTGCGAGTATATCAAAAAGAAGGGCTATTACCGCCGCGACGCGCGCGTCGTCATCGAAAAACCGCTCGGCCACGACCTGCAGTCTTCGATCGAGATCAACGACGAGGTCTCCAGGATCTTTGCCGAAGATCAGGTCTATCGCATCGACCACTACCTCGGCAAAGAGACTGTGCAGAACCTGTTGGCGCTGCGCTTTGCCAACATCCTGTTCGAGCCGGTGTGGAACTCGACCCACATCGACCACGTGCAGATCACGGTCGCAGAGTCGGTCGGCGCCGGTACGCGCGGCTATTACGACGAGAGCGGCGCCTTGCGCGACATGGTGCAGAACCACATGGCGCAACTCCTCTGCCTAGTGGCGATGGAGCCGCCGGCTTCGGACGACGCCAACGCGCTGCGCGACGAAAAGCTCAAGGTGCTGCGCTCGCTGAAACCGATTACCGCTGCCGACGTCAACCGCGTCACGGTGCGCGGCCAGTATCGCGCCGGCTCGATCGGCGGCCAGTCGGTGCCGAGCTACCAAGATGAGCTGCCCGACGACAAGAAGGGGAGCAAAACCGAGACTTTCGTCGCGCTCAAGGCCGAGCTCGAGAACTGGCGCTGGGCCGGAGTGCCGTTCTACTTCCGCACCGGCAAGCGTCTTGCGAGCCGGTCGAGCGAGATCGTCATCCAGTTCCGCAACATCCCGCATTCGATCTTCGATCACGCTGAAGGTGCGCCGCGTCCGAACCGGCTGGTCATCAACATCCAGCCGGACGAGAGCGTGAAGATGTTCCTGATGATCAAGGATCCGGGGCCGGGAGGCATGCGTCTGCGCGAGGTGCCGCTGAACCTGAGCTTCGCCGCGACCTTCCATGAGCGGACGCCCGAGGCCTATGAGCGGCTCCTGCTCGACGTGATCCGCGGCCAGCAGACCTTGTTCATGCGCCGCGACGAGCTCGAGGCGGCGTGGCGCTGGATCGACCCGATCCGCGACGCTTGGGACGCCGCGAGCGACGCGCCGCAGGCTTATGCTGCCGGGACCTGGGGGCCGTCGGGCGCGGTTGCGCTGATCGAGCGCGACGGCCGCACCTGGCACGAGGAAGACTGATGCGGCCGGCGCGCCGGGCCTTCAAGGACAAGCAGCAACTCGCCGACGCCCTGGCCGAGGCGGTTGCGTCCAACCTCAAGGCAGGCATTGCCGCGCGCGGCGTCGCCTCACTGGCGGTTTCGGGCGGCACGACGCCGGCGTTGTTCTTCCGCACGCTGTCCAACCGCGCCGATATCGGCTGGGACAAGGTCACGGTGACGCTGGTTGACGAGCGCTGGGTGGACGAAGCGTCCGATCGCTCCAACGCGCGGCTGGTCAAGGCCAATCTGCTGCAGAACCGGGCGGCGGCGGCGAAGTTCGTGCCACTCTACCAAGGCGGCGCGACGCCCGACCCAACCAAAGCCAGCGCTGCGCTCTCGGCGGTGCCGCATCCGCTCGATGCGGCGATCCTGGGGATGGGCAATGACGGGCACACCGCGTCGTTCTTTCCAGGCGGCGACAATCTGGAGGAGGCGCTATCGGCGGAGGGGCCGGTGGTGTCGATGACGGCGCCCGGCGCGGGTGAGCCACGCGTCACCTTGACGCTGAAGCAACTGCTGGCCACGCGGGCTCTGTATCTGCATATCGAGGGGGAGGAGAAGGTCAGAACGCTGGAGCAGGCTGAGGCAGACGGTCCAATCGAGGCAATGCCCGTGCGGGCCATACTGCGCGAGACCGCAACACCGCTGACCATCTACTGGTGCCCCTAGGAGACCCGGATGTCTGTCCTCAAGGCTGTTCAGGACGTGACCGATCGCATCGCGGCACGCAGCGCCGATACGCGCGGCGACTATCTGCGCCGGCTCGATGCGGCGCGGCAGGCAGGCGTTTATCGCTCAACGCTTAGCTGCGGTAACCTGGCGCACGGCTTTGCGGCCTGCTCGCCCTCCGACAAAGCCAGGCTCGCCGGCAACAAGGCGCTGAACCTCGGCATCGTCACCTCGTATAACGACATGCTGAGTGCGCATCAGCCTTACGAGACCTATCCCGCAATCATCAAGGATGCGGCCCGCGCGATCGGCGCCACGGCGCAGGTCGCGGGTGGCGTGCCGGCGATGTGCGACGGCGTTACACAAGGCCAGCCGGGCATGGACCTGTCGCTGTTCTCGCGGGACGTGATCGCCATGGCGACGGCGATTGCGCTCAGCCACAACATGTTCGATGCCGCCGTCTTTCTCGGGATCTGCGACAAGATCGTGCCGGGCCTGCTGATCGGGGCGTTGAGCTTCGGCCACCTGCCGGCGGTGTTCGTGCCGGCCGGACCGATGCCCTCGGGCATGCCCAACGACGAAAAAACCCGCATCCGCCAGCTCTATTCGGAAGGCAAGGTCGGTCGCGCCGAGCTGCTCGAAGCCGAGGCCAAGTCGTATCATTCGCCTGGCACCTGCACCTTCTACGGCACCGCCAACTCCAACCAGATGCTGATGGAGATCATGGGCCTGCACCTGCCGGGGGCGAGCTTCGTCAATCCCGGCACGCCGTTGCGCGAAGCCTTGACGCGCGAGGCCGCCAAACGCGCGCTGTCGCTCACCGTCGAAGGCAACGACTACACGCCGGTCGGGCATGTCATTTCCGAAAAGACCATCGTCAACGGCCTTGTCGGCCTGCATGCGACCGGCGGCTCAACCAACCATACGATGCATCTGATCGCCATCGCTGCGGCCGCGGGTCTGCAGGTTACCTGGCAGGATATGGCGGATCTGAGTGAAGTTGTGCCGTTGCTGGCGCGCGTCTATCCCAATGGCGTCGCCGACGTGAACCATTTCCACTCCGCGGGTGGAATGGGATTCCTGATTCGGGAGCTACTCGAGGCCGGCTATCTGCACGAAAACGTCAAGACCGTCTGGGGTGGCGGCCTTTCGAACTACACGGTAGAGGCAAGGCTCATGGGGGACAAGCTGACCTTCGAGCCATCGCCTGCGCAGTCGGGCAACGACAAGATCCTGGTGCCGGTGAAGGCCGCCTTCAGCAAGAACGGCGGTTTGAAGCTCCTAAACGGCAACCTCGGCAAGGCCGTCATCAAGGTCAGTGCCGTGAAACCCGAACATCGCGTGATTGAGGCACCGGCGCGAATTTTCCACAGCCAGCACGGGTTGCAGGCGGCGTTCAAGGCTGGCGAACTCAACCGCGATTTCATTGCCGTGGTGCGTTTCGCCGGCCCCAAGGCAATCGGCATGCCGGAACTGCACAATCTCACGCCGGCGCTCGGCGTGCTGCAGGGCCGTGGCTTCAAGGTGGCGCTGGTGACCGATGGCCGCATGTCGGGAGCATCGGGCAAGGTGCCGGCGGCAATCCATGTGACGCCCGAGGCGATCGACGGCGGTCCAATCAGCAAGGTGCGCGACGGCGACCTGCTGCGTCTCGATGCCGACGCCGGCACACTCACCTTCATTGGCGACGAGCGCGAGTTCCACTCCCGCACACCAGCGACGGAAGATCAGCGGCGTGAACACTACGGCATGGGCCGCGAGCTTTTTGCCGGTTTCCGGGCTCTGGTCGGAGCTGCGGATCGCGGCGCCAGCGTCTTCGGCTGATCACCGTGGTTTCCGCGCGCACGGGAATCTATTATGAGCGACCCATGCGCCTGTTGTTCGCGATCGCCCTGAGCCTGTTTCTTGCGGCCTGCTCCAGCTTCGGCCCGGACGTCAATTCGCGTGGACCAGCGCTCGATCCATCCAAGGACGACGTCGCGGACCTGCTGATCGTGTTCGACCTGCCGCGGGGTCTGGGGACTAACAATACCGCGGGGCAGCTCTTCACCTTCGATGCGGCGCAGGGCGGACCCAACGAGCATCTGCGCCTGATGCTGGCGCCGGCTGACGGCGACCAGGTGATGAGCAGCTTGCCGCCTCCTGCCGCCGGGCGCTCTTATCTTTTGTTCCAGCTTCCGCCGCAGGCGAAATCGCAAATCCTCGCCGCGCAGCAGTCGGCGCAGGCGCGGGGCGTACCTGGCAGCAGCATCCAGCTCGGCATCGTGCCCCATCTGTGCAGCAGTGGCCCCGTTGACCAGAACGCGACCACCGTCACGATTTCGGCTGTCCTTCCAGGGAAGACCGGGCTGCTGCCGTTCATCAACAACGAACCATTGGCGCAGGTCCTGCAGTTGCCTGGCAGCAATCAACTGGGAATTTGCAGCTAAGCCGCCGTTGAACTCCGTGACACGGAAATGCCGGAGCGGTGCGTGTTGAGTCCGGTGCCAGCGGGGCTCGGGAGCTTTCCCCAGCCGCCGCCCGGCCCACCATAGCCCGACGCGGTCCAGCTCTGCATGCGGCGCGTGAAATCCCAGAACTGCGACGCCGAGATTTCACCACGCAGTAGGGCGTTTAGGGTTTCTCCGATGAGTTCGTCTGAAGCGAACCGTGCGTGCGGATTGTCGTAGCCGCGCGCCTTGAGCTCGTGCAGGATGTCTTCGAGATCGCGCCGGCGCATCGCGAGGACCTTGAGGCGCAGCCCGTGTTCCCGCATCTCATCCCCATCTTCCTTGATCCGCTGGCGCAAATCCTCGATCTGCTGCGCGATGGTGCCGGCGGCGCCACCGGGGTCGCTCTGTGCCTCAGCGAGAAGTTGGCGCAGCTCGTCCTGCGCCAGCACCTGGTCGAGATCATCGGTTGCAATCGAGAACGCAACCTCGCGGCCGAGCGCCAGTTCGGTGCGGGTTGCGATGGTCGCATCGCGGCGGTCCTGCAGGACTGCGGTTTCCCGATCGAGCGTCTCGATCCGGACGACTGCCGTCTCTATCGCTTCGCGAAGCGACTTGCCTCCGGCACTGTCGAGGGCGCTGTTTTCGAGCCGGGCGACTTCCGCGCGCAAGGCCGTGGCGTCTGACTCGACCTGGGCGCCGAGATTCCGCAGTCGGATCGGGATGTCGCTCAGCAAGACAAAGGTTTCACGCGCCTTGTCGTAACCAATCAACCCGGCAACGCGGCGATCGAGGGTTGAGACAAATCCACGGCCTCGATAGCTCTCAGTGCCGTATCCCCTGCTCCACAGATACATGAACAGTGGATCATCGCGGAACGGGCGCGCCTTCTGTTCCCGATCCGCCTCGGCGACTGCGAGCTTGGCCCGAAGCCGGGCGGCGATGGCCTCCAGGGCTCGGCTGCGCTCGAGCTTGGCGGCATAGTCCGCATCGGCGCCCAGCCTGGGGCGCGCAGCCGCTTCGATAGCTCGGATTTCGGCGTCACGACGTCCGATCTCCGCTTGCAGCGACATCCGGTCAGCATTGCCACGTGCCAGGTTCGCTTCGATCTGTTGCAGCGCGGCCTCGGTTTCGGCGAACGTCGCATCGTAGCGCGACAGGGCGGCCTCCGCAGCTTCGTCGATATTGCGGACGAGCGTCGCAATGGCCGCCCGTGCTGCCGGATCGGGCCGAAGCGTGCCGAGCTGACGATAGAGCTCGGCTTCTTGGCCGCGGTGCTTGATCAGAAGTTCGGCACCGCGCGCGGCGCGCTTGGAAATGTCGTCCTCCTCGCGCCGGATGTCGCGCAAGGCTTCCTCGAGGGCGCGCAGGAGATCGGTTCCGCTGAGGCTCATGTCACCACCGCGTCACCTCGCCGCCGAGCACCGGCAGCACATAGTCCGGCTGCAGGAAGCCGAAGTCCTTGATGGCGACGAGATTGTGCTCAATCACGCCGTCGTCGTTCTTGTCGGCCTCGACGGCCCGATACACCTCTTCGGGCACGCGCTCGCCCCACGAGCTGACGCTTTCGGTGCGGCCGGTGTCCTCGCTGCGGACGGGAAGCGTCAAGACCTTGCCGTCGGTATCGACCGCCTGCACGATGAGGTAGTAGTTGGTGGCATCGGAATTGGACTTGGGAAAACTCCAGAAGCCCCATTTGTCGCCGTCGACGATCCTGAGCTGATACTCGAGCCGCAGGGTGTCTCGGATGCCCGTCAGATCGTCGATCGCCTGCTGCGCTCCCGTTCGATCGCCGTTTTGCGCAGCGGCCTTGCCACGGGCCCGTATGTCGTTTGCGTCGTTGCTCGCCTGCTGGACCTTGGTTTCCTCGAAAATCGTCTGGTAGAGCGCGTCCATCTGAGCTGGCATCGCCTGAGCCAGCTCGCGCTTCGCCTGCTCGACCTGCGCGTCGTGATAAGGCCTATATCCAAGAAAATATCCCCCGATCCCGACGATCAGCATCAACGCCACCGCCAGCGAGGCCGGCATCCAGTTGCGGCGCTTCACATAGAGCCGGGCGAGATAGGGACGGACCCCCTTGGTGGGTGGCGCGTAGCTGAAGCGATTGTCGCGCGCCGCGGCGAGGCCTGCGGCGGCAGTCGTGTCGCTGAGCTCGATCCCGAGGTCGCGATAGAGCGCCTGCAGCGTCGCGACCACATCGGGGTCGTCCAGCCTGGGGACCCCGTCGTGCCGGAGCGTGTCGGCGACGTCCATAACCAGCATGTCGTCGGTCAGAACGGCCGGCCCGGTCGATGCGGCGCTCATTTCTTCGCGTGCCGTCACACCCACATCCAGTCGTTGTCGCTCACGAATCCGAGCTCGGCCATGCTCCAGGAGCTAATTTATTACCGGGCCTCGAGAGCACAATTGATCGTGGCCCCGCGCCTCACTATTTTCCCCCCATGGTGCGAAAAAGACGCAAGACAGGCACGGCGGCTGCATGAATTTCGGTGGCCGCTACGTCTTTGCTGCCGATCGTCACGCGGTTTGGCAGGCGCTCAACGATGTTCGTGTCCTTCGCGCCGTCATTCCCGGCTGCGAGGACATTCACTGGACCAGCGCCACCACGCTCGACCTCAAGATCAAGGTTAGCCTTGGTTTCGTGCATCCAGTGTTTTCAGGTGAGCTGCTGCTGAGCAACGTCTTGCCGGCCGAGCGCTATACACTCTCTGGTCGTGGCAAAGGGTCGCTCGGGCTGGCACAAGGAGCAGCCGAGATTCATCTTGCTGATGCGGCCGGAGGTACGCTCCTCAGTTTCAGGGCAGACGGCAAAGCCGACGGTGGCGTCATGCGCATCGGCAAGGCGCTCATCGGGCGATCGGCCCAGAAGGTCATCGACGGCTTCTTCGAGTCGATTGGCCGCGAGATGGGGGCGGCGGTCACGGCAGCCGCGGCCGGGTCGTCCGCAAGATTTTGACCAACTGTTCAAAATCTGCGGTTTTCCCTCTTGCCGTGCAATAAAATGCAAGCTTGTATCGCCGCCAACGCACGGGGGCATCTACCAGCGGAACCGCCGCCTCCCCGGGCGAACAGGGAGACATTTTCATGACCAACTTCAAGCGGCACCTCGGTGCCTTTGCCGGCGGTATTGCGGCCGTCGCGCTGCTGGCAGGCGCAGCTTTGGCCGATCCGGCGCTGATTTACGATCTCGGCGGTAAGTTCGACAAATCGTTCAACGAGGCGGCCTACAATGGTGCCGAACGCTGGAAGAAGGACACCGGCGGGACCTACCACGATCTCGAGATCCAGGCCGAGGCGCAGCGCGAACAAGCAGTCCGCAAGTTTGCGCAGGCCGGTTACTCGCCCATCGTGGTGACCGGATTCAGCTTTGCCGACACGCTTAACAAGGTGGCTCCGGATTTCCCGAAGATCCACTTCGTGCAGATCGACTCGGTCGTCGACCAGCCCAACGTTGAATCGGTGGTCTACAAATCCAATGACGCCTCTTATCTTGCGGGCGTGCTGGCCGCCAAGACCAGCAAAACCGGCAAGGTCGGCTTCGTCGGCGGCATGGACATCCCGCTGATCCACGCCTTCTTCTGTGGCTACAAGGAAGGCTTCATGGCCACCAACCCGAAGGGCCAGGTGTTCGAGAACTATACCGGCACCACGGCTGCAGCCTGGAACGACCCGGTCGGCGCCGGCGAGCTCGCCAAGGCGGACTTCGACAAGGGTGCGGACATCGTCTATGCCGCAGCGGGTGCTTCCGGCCTCGGTGTGATCCAGGCCGCCAAGGACGCCGGCAAGATGTCGATCGGCGTCGACTCCAACCAGAACTATATAGCACCCGGCTCGGTGCTCACCTCGGTTCTGAAGCGTGTCGACAACACCGTGTATGACGCGTTCAAGAACGACGCTTCGTTCAAGGGCGGCACCGTTGTCTCGGGTCTTGCGGAGCAGGGCGTTGGCCTCGCCATGGACGACAACAACAAGCCGATGATCAGTGCCGATGCGCAGGCTGCGGTCGATACCGCTACCAAGGGCATCACCGACGGCAGCATCAAGGTGCACGACTACACCACTGACAATCAGTGCCCGTGAGCGGTCGCGACCTTTCGTGAGCGCAAACGACTCTGATCCACGTCATGCGCAGCGCCCCTCCGGGGGCGCTGCTTCTGACTTTGCCATCGAACTCAGGAAGATCAACAAGCGGTTTGGGCCGGTATGGGCCAACCGCGATATCGATCTGGCCGTGCGCCGCGGCACCATCCACGGCATCGTCGGCGAAAATGGCGCCGGCAAATCGACACTGATGTCGATCCTGTACGGCTTTTATACCGCCGACAGCGGCGAGATTTTCGTCAACGGCCGGCTCGAGCACATCACCGATTCCCGACATGCCCTTCGTCTCGGCATCGGCATGGTGCACCAGCACTTCATGCTGGTCGACATTTTCTCTATTCTCGAAAACGTCATCCTCGGCGCCGAGGATTCCGCCATGCTGGCGCCGTCGCTGGCGCGCGCGCGCAAGGAGCTGAAGCGCCTCGCCGATGAATACAGCCTCGACGTCGACCCGGATGCCATCGTGCAGGATGTGTCGGTCGGCCAGCAACAGCGGCTCGAAATCCTGAAGGCCCTCTACCGTGGCGCCGACACCCTGATCCTCGACGAGCCTACCGGTGTACTGACGCCGGAGGAGGCGGACGATCTCTTCCGTGTGCTGCGCGTGCTGCGCGAGCAGGGCAAGACCGTTATCCTCATCACTCACAAATTGCGGGAAATCATGGCCATCACCGATACCGTTTCGGTGATGCGGCAGGGTCAGATGGTCGCGACCATGCCGACCGCCGAGACCTCGCCGGAGCGCCTTGCGGAGGCGATGGTCGGCCGTCGCGTGCTGCTGCGCGTCGAAAAGGGCGCTGCGCATCCCGGCAAGACCATGCTCGAGGTCAAGAACCTCGTCGTCAATGACGATGCCGGCGTTCCCCGCGTCAAGGGGGTGAGCTTTTCCGTCCGCGCCGGCGAGATCGTCGGTATTGCGGGTGTCGCCGGGAACGGCCAGTCGGAGCTGCTGGAGTCGATCGCCGGCATGCGCGACCAGGAGTCCGGTGACGTCATCCTGAATGGGCAGCCGCTGTCGCTGGAGGGCGACGACGGCGCGGCGCGCGCGCGGCTCGCCGGCCTCGCCCATGTGCCCGAGGATCGGCAGCGCGAAGGGCTCGTCACGCAGTTCGAGGAATGGGAGAACAACATCCTCGGTTATCAGGACAGTAAGGCTTACGGAGCCGGTATTTTCCTCGACATCGGCGCTGCCCGCAAGGAAGCGGCTGAGCGCATGCGCAAGTTCGACGTGCGGCCCGCCAATCCGCGGCTCAAGACCGCCAATTTCTCCGGCGGCAACCAGCAGAAGATCGTTCTGGCCCGCGAGATGGAGCAGAACCCGGACGTGCTGATGGTCGGCCAGCCGACGCGGGGCGTCGACATTGGCGCCATCGAATTCATCCACAACCAGATCGTCAAGATGCGCGATGCGGGCAAGGCGATCCTGCTCGTCTCGGTCGAGCTCGACGAAATCCGCTCGCTCAGCGACCGCATTCTCGTGATGTTCGACGGCAATATCGTGGGCGAGGCCGATCCGGCCACCGCGACCGAAGGTGAACTGGGCTTGATGATGGCCGGCGTTCCACCCGAGAAAGCTGCAGGTGCCCGCGTTTCCGCCGACCTCGCAGCCAACGGAGACACCCCATGAGCGCTCGCCGCCCCCTGCCACGCTGGGCTGACGTCGCGCTGCTGCCGGTGCTCAACCTAGTGCTAGCGATGATCGTTTCGGGCATCGTCATTGCGCTGATCGGGCAGAACCCGCTCGACGCGATCCGCATCCTGACCTACGGCGCGTTCGGCTACGGCGAAGGTATTGGATTCACCCTGCACTTCGCGACCGATTTCGTTTTCACCGGACTGGCGGTGGCGGTGGCTGCACATGCGGGCCTGTTCAACATCGGCGGCGATGGGCAGGCCTACCTCGCGGGCCTCGGCGCCATTGCGGTTGGCCTCCTGCTGGACCACACGAGCTGGCTGCTGGTGCTGCCCCTCGCCATCATCGCATCCGCGGCCATCGGCGGTGTCTGGGCGCTGATCCCCGGTTATCTTCAGGCCAAACGCGGCAGCCACGTCGTCATCACGACGATCATGTTCAACTTCATCGCGTCCGCGATCATGGCGTATCTGCTGGTCTACCTGCTGAAGCCGGTTGGGGTGCAGGAGCCCTCGACGGCCAACGTGGTTGCGGCCGGCAAGATCCCGCAGCTCAGGCAGTTCTTCCCGTTCTTCGGCGAGGCGCCGCTCAACATGACGGCCATCTTCGCGGTGCTGTCGTTGATCTTCGTCTACGTGCTGCTGTGGCACACCAAGCTTGGCTATGCGCTGCGCACCATGGGGCATAACCCATCGGCATCGCTCTATGCGGGCATCTCCAACAGCAAGCTGACGATGATCGTGATGACCATCTCCGGCGCGCTCGCCGGCATGGTCGCGGTCAACGAAGTGCTCGGCGTCCAGTCGCGTATCGTCATCGACATCACGGCTGGCTACGGCTTTGTCGGCATCGCTGTGGCCCTGATGGGGCGCAACCATCCGGTCGGCATCGCACTCGCGGCGATTCTTTTCGGAGCTTTGTACCAGGGGGGGCTCGAGCTGCAGTTCGAGATGCCGGCGGTCACGCGCGACATGATCGTGGTCATCCAGGCGTTGGTGATCATGTTTACCGGCGCGATGGAGGGGCTGTTGCGGCCAGGGCTCGAAAACGCGTTCATGCTCTTCGGTCCGAAACAGCGCGTCGAAGCAGCGGCGCGCGAAACCGTCGGAACGGAAGGCTGAGATGGACTACGAAACCATCATCTCCACCCTCGCGGCCACGGTGCGCCTCACGACGCCGCTGTTGCTGGCCTGTCTTGCCGGCCTTTATTCCGAGCGCTCAGGTGTGTTCGACATCGGCCTCGAAGGCAAGATGCTGGCGGGGGCGTTCGGGGCGGCGACCGTGGCCGTTGTCACCGGCAACGTCTGGCTCGGGCTGCTGGCGGCGATCGCCGTGTCGATCCTCATGGCGATGCTTCACGCTGTTGCCTCCATTACGTTGAAGGGCAACCAGATCATCTCGGGCGTAGCGATCAACTTCCTCGCCCAGGGCCTGACTGCCGTGCTCGGCCTGGCCTGGTTCCACCTGGGTGGCCGCACCCCGCAGCCGCCCGACAGCGGCCGCTTCCATCCGATCAACTGGCCCTGGGCGGACCAGATCCACGACATCCCGATCATCGGGCCGATCTATTCGACACTGCTCTCCGGGCATAACATCATCGAGTACGCCGCGTTTATCGCGGTTCCCGTGACCTATTGGGTTCTCTACCGCACACGGTTCGGTCTCAGGCTCCGCGCCGTGGGCGAAAACCCCAAGGCGGTGGACACGGCAGGTATCTCGGTCGTGCTGATGCGCTACCGCGCGCTACTCATCACCGGCGTGCTCTGCGGCATCGCCGGCGCGTACTTCTCGATCGCGCAGGGCAACGGCTTCGTCAACAACATGACGGCGGGGGACGGCTATATCGCGCTCGCGGCGCTGATTTTTGCCAAATGGCGCCCGTGGCCGGCGATGTACGCAACACTGCTGTTCGGCTTCCTCGATGCACTGCAGATCCGCCTGCAAGGCGCGGTACTGCCGGGCCTCAACTGGGCGATCCCGGTGCAGTTCATCCAGGCGCTGCCCTACATCCTGACCTGCGTGCTGCTCGCGGGCTTCATCGGCAAGGCAATTGGCCCCAAGGCGGGCGGCGTGCCCTATACCAAGGAGCGCTGACGCATGGCCTCCGATGCAGAGCTGTTTGCCGCGGCCGAGGCGGTTCGGGCACGTGCCTACGCGCCTTATTCGCGCTTTGCGGTGGGCGCGGCGATCCTTGCCGACGACGGCAGGGTTTACGCGGGATGCAACGTTGAGAATGCGGCATATCCGATCGGCAATTGCGCCGAAGCCTCAGCAATCGCGGCAATGATTGCAGGCGGCGGCAGGCGCATCCGCCGAGTCTACGTCACTGGACCGGGTGCCGTGCCGGTTACCCCATGCGGCGGCTGCCGGCAGCGCATTCGCGAATTCGCGGACCCCGATGTCGTCGTCATAAGTCACGGCGTCGACGGAGCGCCGCTGGCGCAGACCTTGGAGCAATTGCTGCCGCATTCATTCGGGCCCGAATATCTGCCCCGATGATGTGATCGAATTAGCGGAACCGACGGGCGGTTTGGCGTGTTGCCTTGCCGAAGACCGCCGGCCCCGCCCTCAGGCTGGTGGCACCAGATAGGCGCCCCCTGCGACATCCGTTGTAGTGGGGCGTCTATCTTTGGTACCCTCGCCACCAACGAAATCCCGCGCGGCCATGTCCGCGCCCGACACCAAAGGTGTCCCGGAGGCGATATGACCCTACGTATTGTCGATACACCACCGGCCGCGCCCGCGACGGCCAGGAGCACGGCGCATCCGCCCGCCCGCAACCCTGGCTTTCCGCTCGATCTCGATTGGGTTGGCCGCATTCGCATGAACCGTTCGGCGCTCGAGCGGCGCGCCGCGACCATCGGCACACGGCGGACGGTGAAGAAGGACTGGCAGGCGGCCTGGCTGCTGCGCGCCATCACGCTGATCGATCTGACAACGCTCAATTCCGACGACACGCCGGGACGGGTCGAGCGGCTTTGTGCCAAGGCACGGCACCCGCTGACCGACGAAATCATCGACGGGTACGATATCGCCGATCTGAAGATCGTGCCGGGCGCGGTCTGCGTTTATCACACCTTCGTGTCGACCGCCGTACGCGCGCTTGAAGGCAGCGGCATCCCGGTGGCTGCCGTCTCCACCGCGTTCCCGCATGGCCTGGCGCCGCTCGCAACCCGCCTCGAAGAGATCAGGGCCTCCGTTGCGGCAGGCGCCAGGGAAATCGATATCGTCATCAACCGCCACCAGGTGCTGACCGGCGACTGGCAGGGCCTCTACGACGAGGTCAAGGCGATGCGCGAGGCCTGTGGCGAGGCGCATCTGAAGACCATCCTGGGCACCGGCGACCTTGCAACGCTCAACCAGGTCGGCCGGGCCTCGCTCGTCTGCATGCTGGCCGGCGCAGATTTCATCAAGACCTCTACCGGCAAGGAAAAGGTCAATGCCACCTTGCCGGTCTCTCTGGCGATGGTCCGCATGATCCGCTGGTTCGCCGACGAGACTGGCGTCGAGATCGGCTACAAGCCGGCGGGCGGCATCAGCTCGGCTAAAACGGCGCTCGACTACATGGTGCTGATCAAGGAGGAGCTCGGCACTCACTGGCTGCAGCCGCATCTGTTCCGTTTCGGCGCGAGCTCGCTGCTGACCGACATCGAGCGCCAACTCGAGCACAATCTCACCGGTCACTACGCGGCCGACTACCGCATGCCGATGGTGTGACATGAACAAGATCGCCGAAATCTTCCAGAGCCTCGACTACGGTCCGGCGCCCGAGAGCCCGGAGCCGGCACTGGCGTGGCTTGCGAGCAGGGGCAACAAGTTCGGTCATTTCATCAACGGCAAATGGACCAAGCCCGGCAAGACCTTTGCGTCGGACAACCCGGCGAGCGGCAAGACGCTCGCCCAGATTACCGACGGCACCGCGGCCGATGTCGACAAGGCGGTGAGGGCGGCACGCGCGGCGTTTCCAGCCTGGTCGGCGCTCCCCGGCTACGAGCGCGGCAAGTACCTTTATGCCATCGCCCGGCTGGTGCAGAAGCACAGTCGGCTTTTTGCCGTCCTCGAGAGCATGGACAATGGCAAGCCGATCCGCGAGAGCCGCGACATCGATATCCCGCTCGTGGCGCGGCACTTCTATCATCACGCCGGCTGGGCACAGCACCTCGAGCGCGAGTTCCCCGGCATGGCGCCCTATGGCGTGTGTGGCCAGATCATCCCGTGGAACTTTCCGCTGCTGATGCTGGCCTGGAAGATCGCGCCGGCACTCGCTGCCGGCAACACGGTGGTGCTGAAGCCGGCGGAGTTCACCTCGCTGACGGCGTTGCTGTTTGCCGAGATTGTCGAGAAAGCCAAGCTCCCGGCGGGCGTGGTCAATATCGTCACTGGCCTCGGCGATACCGGCGCCGCCATCGTCAACCATCCGGACGTCGACAAGATCGCCTTCACCGGCTCGACCGAGGTCGGCAAGATCATCCGCGCCGCTACCGCCGGGACCGGCAAGGGACTGAGTCTCGAGCTCGGCGGCAAGAGCCCGTACATCGTGTTCGACGACGCCGATGTCGACAGCGCCATCGAAGGGCTCGTCGATGCCATCTGGTTCAACCAAGGTCAGGTGTGCTGCGCCGGCTCGCGCCTCCTGATCCAGGAGTCGATAGAAGACCGTTTTATCGAGAAGTTGAAGCGGCGCATGGCGAACCTGCGTGTCGGGGATCCGCTCGACAAGGCGGTCGACATCGGGGCGCTGGTCGCGCCGGTACAGGTGGCGCGCGTGCGCGACCTGGTGAAGACGGGCGCCGCCGAGGGCGGGCAGGTCTACGAGCCCGATATCGACCTGCCCAAGGGCGGCGGCTGCTTCCTCAGACCGACATTGATCACCAACGTGTCGCCCTCGCACACCGTGGCAACCGAGGAAATTTTCGGGCCGGTGCTGGTGGCCATGAGCTTCCGCACACCCGAAGAGGCTGTGCAGCTTGCCAACAACACCAAGTACGGGCTGGCCTCGACCATCTGGAGCGAGAACATCAACCTCGCGCTCGATATCGCTCCGAAGATCAAGGCCGGCGTGGTGTGGATCAACGGCACCAACAACTTCGACGCAGCCGTTGGTTTTGGCGGCTACAAGGAATCCGGCTTCGGCCGCGAGGGCGGCAAGGAAGGCATGGCCGTCTATCTGAAACCCAAATGGGAGAAGGAGCTGAAGCCGGCCGCTTCGGCCGTCCGCGCGAAGGCGGGGACCTCGGGCCGCGAGCTCGATGACCATGGTGGCATCGACCAGACCGCCAAGATGTATATCGGGGGCAAGCAGGCGCGGCCAGATAGCGGCTACTCCCGCACTATCTACGGCCCCGCCGGTGCGCTGGTCGGCGAAGTGGGCGAGGGCAACCGCAAGGACATCCGCAACGCCGTGGAGGCGGCCCGCGGCGCCCTGAACTGGGGCACGACCGCCGCCCATAACCGCGCGCAGATTCTCTACTTCCTTGGGGAGAACCTCGAATATCGCGCCGACGAGTTCGCAAGGCGCATCCGCGCACAAACGGGCGAGAGTCTCGCCTCTGCCCAGAAGGAAGTTGCCGCCTCGGTCGAGCGTCTCTTCGCCTTCGCCGGCTGGGCCGACAAATACGACGGCGCCGTGCACAATCCGCCGAGCCGCACCATCGCCATCGCAATGGTCGAGCCAATCGGCGTTATGGGCATCCTCGCGCCGCCGTCCCGGCCGCTGCTGGGCTCGATCGCGCTTCTCGCCCCGGCGCTCGCCATGGGCAATCCGGTGGTCCTGGTCCCGTCGGAGACGGCACCGCTGTCGGTGACCGATCTTTACCAGGTGATCGAAACCTCGGATGTTCCTGCGGGCGTCATCAATATCGTGACCGGCGGCTCAGCCACGCTGGCCAAGACGATCGCGGAGCACGATGGCGTCGATGCGATCTGGTTCGCCGGTGATGCGGCGACCTCGACGATGATCGAGAAGGCCTCGGTCGGCAATCTCAAGCAGACCTGGACAAGCCGTGGGCTCTACTACGACCTTGCCGACAAGTCCAAGTTCGAAGGCGACTATTTCCTGCGTCGCGCCACCCAGGTGAAGAACGTTTGGGTGCCCTATGGGGCATGACGGCTGATGGTCTTCCTGCCGCAGGAAGTCATCGTGCACAAGCGCGATGGCGAGGTGTTGTCGCGCGCCGAGATCGGTGAATTCATCGGCGGACTGACGGGCGGCACGGTGAGCCACGCGCAGGCCGCGGCCTTCGCCATGGCCGTGTTCTTCCGCAACATGACGCTCGAGGAGCGCGTGGCGCTGACCGAGGCCATGCGCGACTCTGGAACGGTGCTCAACTGGTCCGATCTCGATGGACCGGTCGTCGACAAGCACTCGACCGGCGGCGTCGGCGACAATGTTTCGCTGATGCTGGCGCCGATCCTCGCCGCCTGCGGTGTCTATGTTCCGATGATCTCCGGCCGCGGTCTCGGCCACACGGGCGGCACGCTGGACAAGTTCGATTCGATCCCCGGCTACAACACGCAGCCGGACAATGCCCTTTTTCATGAGGTGACGCGCAAGGCCCGCTGCGCCATCATCGGCCAGACGGCCGACCTCGCTCCGGCCGATAAGATCCTCTACTCTATCCGCGACGTGACCGGCACGGTCGAAAGCGTGCCGCTGATCACGGCCTCCATCCTGAGCAAGAAGCTTGCGGCCGGGTTGCAGGCGCTGATCCTCGACGTGAAGACAGGCTCGGGTGCCTTCATGACCACGCTCGAGACTTCGCGCGAGCTGGCGCGGAGCCTGGTCGATGTCGCCAACGGCGCCGGTACGCGTACCGCGGCATTGCTGACCGACATGAACGAGCCGCTGGCAAGCGCGGCAGGCAACGCGCTGGAAGTACGCAATGCCGTCGAATTCCTCACCGGTGCGCATCGCGACAAGCGACTCTATGAGGTGACGCTGGCGCTTTCGGCGGGCGCACTCGAACTCACCGGCTATAAAGGCGATGCCAAGAAAGCCTGCGAGGTCGCCCTCTGGAGCGGCGAGGCCACGGCGCGCTTCGCCGAGATGGTGGCCCTGCTTGGCGGGCCGTACGATTTCGTCGAGCGCATGGACGAGTATCTCGCTCCGGCGCCCATCACGGTCGATGTGGTCGCCCCGGCGGCCGGGGTCGTGAGCGCCATCGACACACGTGGTGTCGGCATGGCCGTGGTCGCGCTTGGTGGCGGGCGCCGCATGCCGACGGACACAATCGACCATGCCGTCGGATTCGACCGCTTGCTCGGGCTTGGTGCAAGAGTTGAAGCCGGCACGCCGCTCGCGCGTCTCCACGCCCGCGACGCAGGGACCGCCGCGGAGGCGAGCCGCCGCCTGATTGCAGCCTACCATCTCGGCGAAGCTGCGCCGACGCACCCACTCATCGCCGACCGCATCGATTCGCCGGAGGCGCGCTGATGCCAAGGGCGGTTCTCTGCATCCTCGACAGCTTCGGCATCGGTGGCGCACCCGATGCCGCTGACTACAGCGACGGCCACGGCCACCCCGATACCGGCGCCAACACCCTGCTACACATCGCGCAGAATTATGCTCTGCACCTGCCCAACATGGACGCGATGGGACTTGGGGCAGCGGCCAGGCTCGCAGCCGGCACCGTCCCTCCCGGATTGTCGGCGACGCCCAAGGGCGGCCGCTTCGGCGTCGGCCGCGAAGTCAGCAAGGGCAAGGACACACCATCCGGCCATTGGGAGATCGCCGGGGTACCGGTACCGTTCGATTGGGGCTATTTCCCGCAGGCGACGCCGGCGTTCCCAAAGGAGCTGACCGACGCCCTGATCCGCAATGCCAACTTGCCGGGCATCCTTGGCAACAAGCACGCCTCGGGCACAAAGGTGATCGCCGAACTCGGCGAGGAATCGATCCGCACCGGCATGCCGATTTGTTACACCTCAATCGATTCGGTCTTCCAGATCGCCGCGCACGAGCAGCATTTCGGCCTGAACCGGCTCTACGAGGTATGCGAAGAGGCCTTCAAGCTGACCGCGCCGATGATGATCGGCCGGGTCATCGCCCGGCCATTCGTGGGCGAGACCGCTGCCACGTTCAAGCGCACCGGCAACCGACGCGACTTCGCCATTTCGCCGCCGGAGCCGACGCTGCTCGACCGCGCCAAGGCGGCCGGGCGCCAGGTTTTCGCCATCGGCAAGATTTCGGACATCTACGCGGGCAGTGGAGTCACCCACAAGATCAAGGCATCGGGTAACATGGTGCTGTTCGACCGCACGCTTGAGGCGCTGGAGATGGCCCGCGACGGCGACTTTGTCATGGTCAATTTCGTCGATTTCGATCAGGAATACGGCCATCGCCGCGACGTGGCGGGCTATGCGGGCGCGCTCGAGGCGTTCGACGCGCGCTTGCCGGAACTGGTCAGTCGCCTGCGGGACGACGATTTACTTGTCCTGACCGCCGACCACGGCAACGATCCGACCTGGATTGGCTCCGATCACACCCGGGAGCAGGTCCCCATCCTCTGCTTTTCCCCACGACTCTCCGCCGGCGAGGTTGGAATCCGTTCCACCTTCGCGGATATTGGCGAAAGCATCGCTCACTGGCTTGGACTTGCGCCCGGCCGTCACGGGCGAAGTTTCCTGTAACGCCGGGCGAGTTCACGAGAGGGTTGTCCATGGCCAAAGTCACTGTCATTGATCACCCCATGATCCAGCACAAGCTGACGATCATGCGCGACAAGGAAACCTCCATCGCCGGGTTCCGGCGCCTGCTCCGCGAGATCGCGCACCTCATGTGCTACGAGGTCACCCGTGACCTCGAGCTCGAGATGATCCCCGTCGAAACGCCGCTGACCACGATGCAGGCGCCGACCATCAAGGGCAAGAAGCTGGTGTTCGCCTCCATCCTGCGCGCCGGTAACGGCCTTCTCGACGGCATGCTGGACCTGGTGCCGGCCGCCCGTGTCGCTCATATCGGCATCTATCGTGACCATGAGACGCTGCAGCCGGTCGAGTACTACTTCAAGGCGCCGAGCGAGCTGGAGAATCGGCTGATCATCGTCGTGGACCCGATGCTGGCAACCGCCAACTCGTCGGTGGCGGCGGTGACCAAGCTCAAGGAGCGCGGCGCCAACAATCTGCGCTTCCTCTGCCTGCTGGCGGCGCCCGAGGGCATCAAGCACTTCAGCGACGTCCATCCGGACGTGCCGATCTTCACCGCCGCGATCGACAGCCACCTCAACGAGAAAGGCTACATCGTGCCGGGCCTGGGGGACGCCGGCGACCGCATGTACGGGACGAAGTAGGCGTCTAGCTCGTGGCCTTGAGCGGCAGGCCCAGGGCGATCAGCTCCCTGCGCAGCGCTTTGGCATCGGTGAAGTGGATTGCGGTCATACCGAACTTGCGCGCCGAAACCACATTGGGCTCGCTGTCGTCTATGAACACGCAGGACTGCGGAGCGAGCCCGTAGCGTTCGCAGAAAACACGGTAGAGTCGGGGATCTGGCTTGACCATGCGCTCGAGACCGCTGACCACGACGCCATCGAACTTTTCAAGGAACGGCCAGTCGCCCAGGCAGCTCACCCATTTCTCCCATGAGAAGTTCGTAATGGCGAAGGTCGGAATGTCTGCGGCGATCAGCTCGTCATGGATAGCGATGGTGCCGTCGATGAAGTTCCCGCAGGTCTCGCGCCACCGCAGGTCGAAGGCCTGGATTTCGCGCCAGTAGCGTGGAAACCGCGTGATCAGCCGCGCCACGCCCTCGGCGAAGATGTCTCCGGCGTCGAACTCGAGGTTCCATTCCCTGGTGCAGATGCTGTCATGGAACCACTGCGCCTCGTCCTCGGTCGGGAACAGCTTGCGGAACAGCCACATTGGGTTCCACTCGACGAACACGCCGCCGAGGTCGAATACGGGAACGAGGGGATCGGTCATTGTCATCTCGCTTGGGAAGCGAGCTGGCTATAGGCACTAGCTTCCGGTGGTGCAAGCCGTGCTGGTGAGACTGGTGTTCCACAACTGGATCACCGACGTCGCACCGTAGCGCGAGATGAAGTAGTTGATGTGGGACAGGTTCATGGCGCTGGTGAACACCTGCCCGAGCAGCGGCTTGTAGGAATAAGAGGTTTCGGCGGCGACGAGGCAGCCGCTGCGGGCGATCGTATCGGTCTCGGAGCCGGTGGCCAGCGGCGTGAAACTCGACCCCACTGTGCGCGCCGTGGCGCCCGTTCCGTTGGCGACGCTCCACAGCACTTTGGTTGTGCCGTCCGAATTGACATAGACCAGCGACACGACCTGCTGCACGCCGGCGGACGAATACGGCGTGATGATGCCTTTGGCCGCGCTGAAATAGCCGTTGAGGGTCGCCTGCGGCACCGCACCGTCTTTCGGGTTCCATTGCGCCGTCAGGTCCCCGACGGTTGCGGAAATCGTATTGACCCGCTTGTCCGCCGTGAACAGGGCACTGGCCTCCATCGAGCCGAAATAGAGGGCCATGAGGAACGGCATGATGAGCGCGAACTCAACCGCAGCGGTGCCACGCTCGCTGCTCGACAGACCTTCGAAAAGGACTTTCAGCCGCTGCATCAATAGGGCTCGTTGCGGAAGACGCTGATGGCGCTGATCAGCCGGAAATTGTCCGGCTGGTTCTTGAGATTGAAGTACGGAAGCACCACGATCAGCGGGTAGCGGTAGTACGCCGACACCTGCATGACGCTGTCGTGACCGCCGGCTGAAAAGCTTTGCCAGCCGCTCGTCCAGGTGCAGGTCGCCGGTGTAGTGGTACAGGTTTGCACGGTCTGGTTCAGGGCCACGTTGGAGAAGTCGGCGAGCACCTCGGAGCGCAACTGGATTTGACTGCAATCGAAAAGGCTGTAGGTCGAGGCGCAAACAAGGGTGCGGAAGTCGTCGAGGCTATAGCCGGCCGCCTGGCCGGTGCGGATCTTGCGCGAAGCGTCTTCGACCGCGCTGTCCAGTACCTGCATGGCCAGAAACATGATCGCCGTCTGGATGATCGCGAGGATCACCGTGAAGAACGGCAGGGCCAGCACGCCGAATTCGATCGCTGTCACGCCCGCTTCATCGTGGACCAGCGCACGGCCGCGCGAAAGCACGAACGCGGCGAACCGCCGTGCCTGAAACTCCGCCATGCTCGTCGATCGGGCCGCATGCATCACGGCGCCATGCTAGGACGCCGTTTGCTAATCGGACGTTAGGGACATCGGCAAGATTTTGCCGTGGTTTCGATAGCGTTAATGCCGCAAACTACTTTGCGGTGCTCTGCAGGAGTGCCGCAGACCCGGCCGCCGTCGCGCTGAACGTCTGATCGTCGCCGAGGGTGACCGTCTGCTGACAGATCGGCTCGCAGGAAAGCGTGTTGCGCGCCGTGCCCACATACATGGTGACCATGTCGGACGGAGCCTGCACCACCGACACGATCGTATCGGCGACAGGGTTTCCGGCGCTGTCGAGGACGATGAGGTTGGTCTGGCCATAGCTCTTGCCCGTCAGCACCAAGGTCTGCGGGTCCTGGATGGTGACATCGGCCACGCCGGGATTGCCGATGATCACGGTCGCCGCCGGCGCGCTGATCCGCAAGATGCGTGCCATGTTGGCCTTGACCGTGATGGGGTCGGTGCTGGCCGCCATGGCGCCTGCGGGCAGCGCGGCAGCGGTGACGAGCGCAAGGGCGACGAGGAAACGCAGGAACGGCATGACGGCACCGGTTGACTTGATACGCTTCAAACAGTTTCGGCGAGAATGGTGAATAATTGGCGAACGGGGAGCCGCTCACCGCGCTAGAATTACTTTCTCACCTCTTGTGCCTGACCGCGGGGAGTCCCATCCGCCGGGCGACTGCTCCATTGTCGAATTGGAAATTAACTGTCCTTCAATTCGTCGTTTGTAACGTGCAGCCATGTTCGATGCCGACGGCGTCGAATGATGCTGCAAAGCAAGATGACGTGTGCAAGGAGCCTGGAATGAACACTATCGCTCGTTTCGCGAACGATGAGTCCGGTGCTACCGCGATTGAGTATGGCTTGATTGCCGCGCTCATCGCCGTTGGCATCATCGCCGCCGCCACCACCCTTGGTGGTAGCCTGTCTCAGCTATTCAATCGCATCAGCAGCCACCTGAATACGGCCACCTGATCGTCGACCTTCGGTTTCCCGGCAAAGGGGGCCTCGCGCCCCCTTTGTCTTTTGCGCTTTGTTAACCATGCCCGGCGCAAGGTTTGGTGCCGCATCGGCTCTTCGGCCGGACGGCCCGGTCCAGACGCCATGCTTTCCCTCGTCGCCCTTTTCGTTTTTCCCGTCCTGATGGCCTATGCCGCATCGTCGGATCTGCTGACGATGAAGATCGCAAATGGTCTGGTGCTGATCCTGACCGTCGGCTACTTCGTCCTCGCGCTGTTGGCGCAACTGAGCTGGACGGAGATCGGCACGAGCTGCGCCGCCGCGGCGATCGTATTTGCAGTAGCGTTCGCGTTCTTTGCCTTCGGCTGGATCGGCGGGGGCGATGCCAAGCTGGTCTCGGCTACCACTCTGTGGATCGGTTTCGGCCTCATGCTCCCCTATCTCGTCTATGCCGCGCTGCTCGGGGGAGCATTGACGCTGCTGATTTTGGCGCTCCGCCGTTACCCGCTGCCGGCCGTATTGCAGCGCCAGCGTTGGCTCGACCGCCTGCACGATCCGAAGGTCGGCGTGCCTTACGGCATTACCCTCGCGATCGCTGCCCTGCTGGTCTATCCGGAAACGGCGATCTTCCTGCATTTCACGGCCTGAACAACGTTCCATTATTGGAACGCGATTTCGTTAACCGTAAATGCAAAGCATCGGTTAACCAAACTTTGACCGTTTCTCCCGCACTATCGCGGTGACGATCTCTGGTCGCAATCGGTTTGAGTTGGAGTTACGCCGATGAGACTTTCGCGAATTGTGCTGGTACTGGTGGCCGTGGTGGCAGCCGGTCTCGCGGCGTTTCTCGCACTTGGCAGCGGCAGCGGCCAGCCCCAGCAACAGGCACCCGCCCAGGTTGTACAGGAGGCGCGAGCGCAGGTGCTCGTCGCCAAGGCGGATATCGGCCTCGGCGAGCGGCTCTCGCCCGACAACCTGCAGTGGCAGGACTGGCCGGAAGGCGCCGTGCGCGCCGAATACATCACCTCCAAGGGAACGCCCGATGCCATCGACAAGATGAAGGGCTCGGTCGCGCGCTTCGAAATCTTTCCGGGCGAGCCGATCCAGCAGGCCAAGCTCGTCAAGTCCGATCAGGGCTATCTGAGCGCGGTGCTCGACAAAGGGATGCGCGGCGTGTCCATTTCGGTCAATGCGGAATCCGCTTCGGGCGGGTTCATCGTGCCGAACGACCATGTCGACGTGATCCTCACCCACAACGGCAGCGGCGGACAGGAAATCTCCGAGACGCTGCTCAGCAATGTGCGGGTGCTCGCCATCAACACGCGCCTCGGCGAAACCGGCAAGACCGGCGCCGCCGACGACGGCAGCGGCACCGGCAGCGGTGACCAGACCGACCCCAAGTCGCAGGTGTTTGGTGGTTCGGCCGTGGCAACGCTGGAGCTCGACCCCAACCAGACGCAGACGCTCATCAACGGCGCCCAGATGGGCAAGCTCTCGCTGGCCCTGCGCTCGATTGTCGATTTCACGCCTGCCCCCGGTGACCAGGATGCCGTCAAGCACAATCAGGCCATCCGCCTGATCCGCTATGGGCAGGAAGCCAGCGTGATCGCCGGCCAGGCCGCCGCTGGAGGGGGCGACGGCACCTCTGTCGATCCCGCCACCTTCAAGGCGCCGGCGGTGTCCGTCACGACGGCGCCGACATCAGACGCCGTACCGCAGTGAGGCCGCCGTCAATGCCGACCCTGTCCTCCTCCTTGTCGCCCGTGAGAACAACGATGTTCCAGAGACTGGCTATCCTTGTCGCTGCCGCCGCTTTCGGTCTCGCCGCACCGGCCGCGCTCGCGGCCAGCCCCGCCTACCTCCACGTGGTCAACAACGCCATGGGCGGTAGGCAGGCGGTGACTATCGACGTCAACAAGTCGGTGATCGTCGACCTGCCGACCAATGTCGGCGAGGTCATCGCGACGCAGCCGGCGATTGCCGCGGTCGTGATGCGCACCAAGACGCGCGCCATCATTGAGGGCATTGCCGCCGGCGGCACCAACGTGTTCTTCCTCGATCCGGCCGGCAACAACATCTCGGTGCTCGACGTCACCGTGCAACAGCCGCCTTCGGATGTTGGAACGGCCATCGAAGCGGCCATTGCCCGCAATGTGCCAGGCTCGCACGTCAAGGTGGAGTCGATCATGCTGGGCGGCAGCACCACGCGGGTGGTGCTCAGCGGGACCGCATTGTCGCAGGACGATGCGGCGCGCGCCATGACGATCGCCACGCAGTTTGCCGGCGGCACCGACAACGTGGCCAACATCATCACCGTCAACGGCAACCAGCAGGTGATGCTCAAGGTCACCGTGGCGGAAGTCGATCGCACCGCGATCAAGCAGCTCGGCCTCAACCTGAACATGAGCCTGTCGTCCGGCGGCCTGATCACCGGCCTCGTCAACACGCCCAATTCGGTTCTGGGCGGGGTGTCGGGCGTGTCGGGTGGCGAAGGCACGATTAGCGCCTCGGCCAATATCGGGCCGGCCTCGATCACCGCAACGCTGGCGGCCCTGTCGCGCCGCAATGCCATTCGCACCTTGGCCGAGCCGACGCTGACGGCAATGTCCGGCCAGCCGGCCGAATTCCTCGCCGGCGGCCAGAAGGCGATTACCACGGTCGACAAGAACGGTACGGCCGCGGTCATCTACAAGGACTACGGCGTGGCGCTCGACTTCACGCCCACCGTCAAATCGAACGGCTCGATCGACCTGCAGGTGAATACGTCGGTGTCGCAACCGATCGGCAATACCGATTTCAGCACCCGCAGCGCCAAGACCGATGTTGAAATCCCGGCCGGCTGCACGCTCGCCATTGGCGGGTTGCTGCAGGACACCGAAAAGCACCAGCTCTCGGGGCTGCCGGGCATCGACAGCATCCCGATCCTGGGCGCGCTGTTCCGCTCCCGCGACTACATCCATGACCAGACCGAGCTCGTGATCATGGTGACCCCGGTCATGGCGCAACTTGGCCGCCCCGACCTGCCGACCGACGACTACCACATCGCCGGTGACGCCGAGGCGATCTTCCTGGGGCATCTCGAGAAGCAATACGGCGTCGGGGCTGACGGCATGCGCGGCGGCTACAAGGGTTCGGTGGGATTTGTACTTGACTGATCACGCGTCAGTAACCGCCGCGATGGAGAGTTAGATCATGAGTTTTCTGACGCCGAACAAGGATGTCTCGCCAGCCGAAGAGCCGGCGGCTGAAGTCGCAACCGGCGCCCGCCTGCTGCCGCGCATCACCATCCAGGCGTTCTGCGAGCATTCGCAGACCGCCGAGCTGGTCGAGTCGGCCGTGCACGACCGGCGGATGAGCAAGGTGGCGCTCACCACCCACAATGGCGGCCTGGAAGGCGCCATCGAGAGCTACAAGTCCAATCCGACGCCGAACCTGATCATCGTCGAGACCTCGCTGCCGACCGATGAGATCCCGGCTGCGCTCGACCGGCTCGCCGAGGTGTGCGACGCTTCGACCCGGCTGATCGTGCTCGGTCACGTCAACGACGTGCTGCTCTATCGCGAGCTGATCCGCTCCGGCGTCTCTGAATACCTGGTGCTGCCCACCAGCGCCCAGTCGATCGTCAACGCCATCTCGGATCTGTTTGCTGCCGAAGGGGCGGCGCCGATCGGGCGGACCATCGGCTTCATCGCCGCCAAAGGCGGCGCCGGCGCTTCGACTCTCGCGCACAACGTCGCCTGGGCGATCAGCCAGCATCTGCGCCAGGACGTGCTGATCCTCGACATGGACCTGCCGTTCGGTACGGCCGGACTCAACTTCAACCAGGATCCGCCGCACGGCATCGTCGACGCACTGAGCGCTTCGGGCAAGGTCGATCCGACCATGCTCGACCGGCTGATGAGCAAGGCGGCCAACCACATCAATCTGCTCACCGCGCCGGCCATGCTCGACAAGACCTTCGACTACGGCGAACGCGACTTCGAGCAGGTGCTCGAGCTGGCGCAGAAGACCACCCCAGTCGTGATCCTCGACATTCCGCATGCTTGGACCGCCTGGGTGCGCCACACGCTCGCGACCATCGACGAGATCGTCATCGTGGCGGAACCGGACCTGGCGAACCTGCGCAACGCCAAGAACCTCAGCGACACCATCAAGGCGCTGCGGCCGAACGAATCCGAACCGCTGCTGGTCATCAACCAGGTCGGTGTGCCCAAGCGGCCCGAGATCGCGGCCAAGGAGTTCGCCACTTCGGTTGAATGCAAGCTCTTGAGCCAGGTGCCGTTCGACCCGCAGACCTTCGGCACGGCCGCCAACAACGGCCAGATGCTGGCCGAAGTCGCCTCGAACAACCGGATCAACGACCTGTTCCGCGCCATCGGCCTGCACGTCACCGGCCGCTCGGTCCCTGAGCCGACCGGTAAGAGCGGCGGCCTCAAACTGCCCTCGCTGCTGAAGCTCAAGAAGGCCTCGTGATGTTCGGCAAGCGTCAGAGTTTCGGCGGCAATACGCCTGGCGCTGCCGAGGCGCCGCGTCCGCAGCCCAGTGCACCCGCGGCTCCTGCGGCAGCGGTGCCCGCAATGCGCGTCGATCCGCCCAAGCCGGTCGTCGATGCCGCCGTCAACCGGCTGCGCAGCGACGAGATTGTCGACGTCCGCTCGGCGGAGGCGATCCAGCGCGACAAGGAATACTTCCAGACCAAGTCGGCCATCTTCAATGCCTTGATCGACTCGATCGACCTGAGCCAGCTCGCCACCATGGATCAGGAGGCGGCGCGCGAGGAGATCCGCGACATCGTAGCCGAGATCATCGCGCTCAAGTCGATCGTGATGTCGATCTCCGAGCAGGAAGATCTGCTCGAGGACATCTGTAACGACGTTCTCGGTTACGGCCCGCTCGAGCCGCTGCTGGCACGCGACGACATCGCCGACATCATGGTGAACGGCAGCCAGAAGTGCTACATCGAAGTCGGCGGCAAGGTGAAGCTGACTAACGTCCGCTTCCGCGACGACAGCCACCTGATGAACGTCTGCCAGCGCATCGTATCGCAGGTCGGCCGCCGCGTGGATGAGAGCTCGCCGATCTGCGACGCGCGCCTTCCCGACGGCAGCCGCGTCAACGTCATCGCGCCGCCGCTCGCCATCGACGGCGCCGCCCTCACGATCCGAAAATTCAAGAAGGACAAGCTGACCCTCCAGCAGCTGGTCAAGTACAACTCGATCTCCCCCGAGGGCGCCGAGGTGTTGCGCATCCTCGGCCGCGTGCGCGCCAACGTCCTGATCTCGGGCGGCACCGGTTCGGGCAAGACGACGCTGCTCAACTGCCTGACCGCTTTCATCGAGAAGGACGAGCGCGTCATCACCTGCGAGGACTCGGCCGAATTGCAGCTGCAGCAGCCGCACGTGGTGCGCCTCGAAACGCGTCCGCCCAACCTCGAGGGCGAGGGCGAGATCACCATGCGTGACCTCGTCAAGAACTGCCTGCGTATGCGTCCCGAGCGTATCATCGTCGGCGAAGTCCGCGGCCCCGAGGCATTCGACCTGCTGCAGGCCATGAACACGGGCCACGACGGGTCGATGGGTACGCTCCACGCCAACTCACCCCGCGAGGCGCTGTCGCGCCTTGAATCCATGATCACCATGGGTGGCTACTCGCTGCCCAGCCGCACCATCCGTGAGATGATCACCTCGTCGATCGACGTGATCGTGCAGGCCGCCCGCCTGCGTGACGGCTCTCGCCGGATCACCCACATCTCCGAGGTGCTGGGCATGGAAGGCGACGTGATCGTCACCCAGGACATCTTCCTCTACGACATCATGGGCGAGGACTCGAACGGCAATCTGGTCGGTCGCCACCGTTCGACCGGCATCACCAAGCCGCAATTCACCGAGCGCGCCCGCTACTTCAACGAGGAAGCCAATCTGGTCGAGGCGCTCGAGAAGTCCAACATCGAGCATCACGCCATCCTGCAGGGTTGAGTAAGCAATGAATCCCTTGGTCTATGTTCTGCTGGCCGCCGTGGCGCTGGGCGCCGGCGCATTTGCTTTCGTGCCGCAGCTCATGGGCTCGAGTCGCGCCGACAAACGCATGAAGGCGCTGCAGGGCGATATCCAGGCCAACCGGCGGGAAAACACCGCCGCGCGGACTCGCGACGAACGCCGCAAGCAGATCCAGCAGACCCTTCGGCAGCAGAGCGAAGCCCTCGGCAAGGCCAAAAGGAAGGTCTCGCTGCAGGACCAGATCTACCAGGCGGGAATGAAGACCAAGGCGTCCGCTTGGCTTCGCAACCAGGCCATTATCGGCGCGGTGATCGCGCTGCTCTGCTTCTTTCTTCAGGTTCCGCTGCTGTTCTGCCCTGTCTTCGGCCTGGCTGCAGGCTACCTGCTGCCCAAGATGTACCTGGGGCACCGCCGCAAGAAGTATCAGAACGCCTACCTCGACGAGCTGCCCAACGCCGTCGAAGCCATCGTCCGCGGCGTCAAGTCCGGCTTGCCGCTCAATGATTCGATGCGCCTCGTGGCCAAGGAGGCGAAAGAACCGATCAAGTCGGAATTCGCCCGGGTCATCGACCAGCAATCGGTCGGCAAGTCGACCACCGAAGCGGTGCAGATGCTGTTCGAGCGGATGCCGCTGCCCGAGGTCAATTTCTTCGTCGTCGTCATCACTGTGCAGCAACAGGCCGGCGGTAACCTCAGCGAAGCGCTCGGGAACCTGAGCCGGGTGCTGCGCAACCGCAAGAAGATGAAGCAGAAGATCAAGGCGATGTCGTCGGAAGCCAAGGCCTCCGCCGGTATCATCGGTTCGCTGCCGTTCATCGTCGCGATCCTCGTGACGCTCACGACGCCCAGCTACATGGTTCCGCTGTTCTCGACCACCATCGGTCTGATCTGGCTCGGCATCGCCGCGGTGCTGATGGGGATCGGCGGCTTCATGATGAACCGCATGATCCAGTTCGACTTCTGAGGCCGGCGCGATGGAACATATCTTCACCCGCGATTTCATGATTGCCGCGCTCGCCGCGATTGCCGCGGCTGCGGTCGTCTTCACGTTGGGCTTCTCGCTGCTCGGTCGCGGCGGTGTCTCGATGAAGCAGCGCATCAGGCGCGTTGCCCTCGAGCGCGAAAAGATGCGTGCCGAAGAGATGGCGCGCCTCCGGGGCGGCGCACAGCAGGACAATACACGCGGCTCGATCCGGCGCGTCGCCGGCCGCGAGTATGTGACCAACGTCGTCAATCGCTTCTCGCTGCAGAAAATGTTCGCCGACGACAAGACGGTCGAAGCGCTGGCGCGGGCCGGCTATCGCGGGCAGGGGCCACTCAACACTTATGTGTTTGCGCGCTTCGTCACGCCCTTCGCGCTGTTCATTCTGGCGTTCGGCTATCTGAGCCTGACGATCTTTGCCGAAAAGCCGCTCTACCTCAACGCCATCTACGCCCTGTTCATCGGCATCATCGGCGCCTTCCTGCCGAACCTGCTGCTCAAGAACCGCACCATCAAGCGGCAGCAGTCGATCAAGCGCGCCTGGCCGGATGCCCTCGACCTGATGCTGCTGTGCGTCGAAGCCGGTATGTCGGTCGAGCACGCCTTCAAGCGCGTCGCCAAGGAAATCGGTATGCAGAGCCCGGAGCTCGCCGAGGAAATCACGCTCACCACCGCCGAGCTGAGCTTCCTCGAGGATCGCACCCGGGCTTACGACAATCTGGGCAAGCGCACCGGACTGGACGTCGTCAAGTCGGTGATGACCGCGCTGATCCAGGCCGATCGCTACGGCACGAGCGTGGGCACCTCGCTGCGTGTGATGGCTGAAGAAGGCCGCGAGACGCGCATGATGGAGGCGGAAAAAAAGGCCGCCGCACTGCCGCCCAAGCTGACCGTGCCGCTGATCGTGTTCTTCCTGCCGGTACTGTTCATCGTCATCATCTCGCCGGCGATCATCCGGATCAGCCAGACGGGTGCCTTCGGCGCCCTCGGCAAGTAGGCCGCCAACGTCAGCCGGTCTGCTTGATCAGGTCCCAGCGGTTCTGCTGCGTGATCATTGATTTGATGTAGGCCATGTTCGCCTCGACCTGGTCCGGCGGTAGGTCGGCCGCGAGGATGGTCTTGGCTTCGGCGAACCGGCCCTGCAACCCGACCACCAGCGCGAGGTTCTGCCGGATCTGGCTGGTCGCGCCCGGCATCTTGCTCGCCTTGCGCAGATGCGCCTCGGCCTGCTGCAGATCGTTGGTCATGGCGTAGCTGAGGCCGAGATTGGCCTCGAGTGCCGGCTGGTTCGGCGCAGTCAGCAACGCCTGCTGATAGACCGCCCGGGCCTCCTGGTTACGGCCGCTCTGGTCGAGGATCGCGCCCTTGACCAGAAGGGCGCTCCAATCCGGCGCGGCCGGGTCGATGGCATCCTCGATGACGTTGAGCGCCTGATCGAAGCGGCCGGACGAGGCAAGGGCCTTGGCGTAGGCCACCTTGATATCAACATCGTCGGGATAGGTCGCAATGCCGTTCTCGAGCACGCTGGCAGCCTGGTCGGCTTGCCCCGCCGAGCGTAGCGCCGCAGAGTAATAGATCAGCGTGGCCTTGTCGCGCGGGTTGGAGCGGTACTTCTGCGCCAGCTGGCTCACCAATGCCGATTGCTGAGTTGGGCTCTGGCTCGAAAAATCCGGTGCGACCATGGCCACGCGGTTGCTGGCGCAGCCGCTTATCGCGACGGCGGCAACACCCGCGAGGAGCAACGTGCGAAGCGGGAGCGGAAGGGCAAGGTGAAGCGTCACGGCGGCGGCTTTTTGAGTCGAGGGTGGCGCGATGGCCGCGCCCATCGAGCGAGCAATAATTGATTAACCCTAATGCACCGTTAAGGCGGCGTTGCGGGCCCCGGAAGCCGGGGGTAAAGCTGCCGCGTTTTCCTGTTTTCCGCGGTGATCCCGATGCCTCAGGCCAAGACGCTTCCGCTCATTCTGGTGGAGGAGGACGCGCTGGATGCGGCGGCACTCGACGCCCGCCGAAGCAGGTGGGCGACCGCCAATGGCTTCACCGGTAAGCTCGGCAAACTCCTGCCGTTGCCTGACGAGGCGGGTAATCTGGGCGGCTATCTGTTCGGCCTTGGGACGCAAGCCGGCCGGCCCGTTCTGGCAACCGGTCTTGCCGCCGCGATGCTCGACCCCGGCAAGTACCGGCTCGAGGGGGCAATTGCCGATCCGACCTACGCCGCGCTCGGCTTCCGCCTCGGGAGCTACCGCTTCGCCCGCTACAAGTCGGGCCGCGCGGCGCCCGAACTGGTGCTGCCCAAGGGCGCCGACGCCGGCGAGGTCGCGCGATTGGGCGATGCGGCGTTCCTCGCGCGCGACCTCATCAACACGCCCCCCAACGACCTCGGGCCCGACGCGTTCGAGCGCGAGATCCGTGCCTTCGCGCAGCGCCACAAGATGAAGCTCAAGGCGGTCGTCGGTGATGATCTCCTCAAGCAGAATTTCCCCATGATCCACGCCGTCGGCCGCGCCTCGGCCGAAGCACCGCGATTGCTCGACCTCACCTGGGGCCGCGCGTCCGATCCGAAGCTCACTCTCGTCGGCAAAGGCGTGACCTTCGCCACCGGTGGGCTCGATATCAAGCCGGCCTCCGGCATGCTGCTGATGAAGAAGGACATGGGCGGCGCCGCCAATGTCCTTGGCCTCGCCCACGCGATCATGGACGCCGGCCTCAAGGTACGGCTGCGGGTCTTGATCGCCGTGGTCGAGAACGCCATCGCTGGCGCGGCCTTCCGGCCGGGCGACATCCTGCCGTCCCGGTCGGGGCAGACGGTTGAGATCGGCAATACCGACGCGGAGGGCCGCCTGATCCTCGGCGATGCGCTGACCCTCGGCGACGAGGAAACGCCCGAGCTGCTGCTCGACATGGCGACCCTGACCGGAGCGGCGCGGACCGCCCTGGGCCCGGACCTGCCGCCGCTCTATACCACCGATGACGCATTGGCCGAGGCGCTGATGCGGGAAGGGCTCGCGAGCGACGATCCGCTGTGGCGGATGCCGCTCTGGGCACCATACGACAAGATGATGGACTCCAAGATCGCCGACGTGAACAACGCCGGCAGCACGCCCTTCGCCGGTTCGATCACCGCGGCGATGTTCCTCAAGCGCTTCGTCCGGAACGCCAAGGCCTGGGTGCATCTCGATATCTTCGGCTGGGCGCCGGAGGCCAGGCCCGGCCGGCCGTTCGGGGGCACCGACCAGGGCATCCGCTCGGTTTATCGTGTCCTTAGACAGCGATATAGTTGACAAAAGCAAGCATTTAGTTGCTTCCTGTCGTCCATTATGGATGACAGCGTTCTTATTCCCGAAGTCCGGGCCTTCAACCGGTTCTACACGCGCCTTGTGGGCGCCCTCGATGCCGGGCACCTGCAGACCCCGTACAGTCTGACGGAAGCCCGGGTGATCTATGAACTCGCCACGCGCGGCACAGTCACGCCGGGCGAGCTTGCTGCCACCCTCAGTCTTGATGCGGGTTATGTCACCCGGCTCGTCGGTAAGCTGGCGGAAGCGGGACTACTTACGGCAAAGCGCGGCGAAGCCGACAAGCGGTCGACGACCCTCAGCCTGACCGAAGCGGGACGCGCCGCGTTCGCAACGCTCGATGGCGCGACGAACGAGCTGTTCGCCGAGCTCCTCGCGCCGATCGACGCCGGCCGCCGCCAGGAACTTCACGACGCCATGACCCGGCTGCGAACGATCCTTGGCGAGCCCGCGCCGCCGACCCCGGTGATCCTGCGGCCGCAGCGGATCGGCGACATCGGCTGGATGGTCCATCGCCAGGGCATTCTCTACAACCAGCAGTTCGGCTGGAACGGCGATTTCGAGGCATTGATCGCCGGGATCTACAGCCAGTATCACGCCGCGCCCACGACTCCAGCCAAGGACCTTTGGGTCGCAGAACAGCGCGGCCAAATTGTGGGCTCGATCTTCGTGATGCCCTCCGAAGGACTACCCGGCTCGGCACAGCTGCGGATGCTCTACGTCGAACCTGCAACGCGCGGGCAGGGAGTGGGAGCGACGCTGGTCAGGCAGGCGGTGAGCTTCGCGCGGGCTAACGGCTACGAACGGATGCGGCTGTGGACCCATACGATCCAGCAAGCCGCCCGCCGCCTTTATGCTGCCGCCGGTTTCGCGATCGTCGAGACGATCGAGGAGGACAATTTCGGCAAGGCGATGACCGGCGAGATCTGGGAAATGCGCTTCTAGTACCCCCGCGTCCGGTCGACGACATGGGGGAGCGGCCTGCCCGCCTCGTGCTCGCGGATGATCTCAGAGAAGTAGCGCACGCCAGCGTCGATATTGCTGATCGCGGCGATGTGCGGCGTCAGATAGGCGTTGTCGAGGGTCCAGAGCGGACTTTGCGGACTGAGCGGCTCGCTCTCGAACACATCGAGGCTGGCGGCGCCCAGGGTGCCGTCGCCCAGCGCCTTGACGATGTCGGCTTCGACCTGGTGGCCGCCGCGCGCGGCATTGACGATGACCGGACCGCCGTCGAGCTTTCGCCTGAGCTTTTTGAACAGACCGTAGTTGAGGATGCCGGTGGTATCGGGCGTCAGCGGCAGCAGGCAGCAGAGGATATCGGTCTCCCCGAGGAACCTATCGAGCTGGTCGCCGGCATAGGTCCGGACACCGGCGATGGCCTTGGGCGTTCGGCTCCAGCCGAGCACCGTGAAGCCGAGGCGAACGAGCTTTTGCGCGGCATCGGCCCCGAGCACGCCCAGCCCCATCACGCCGACATTGGTTTCGCGCGCCGCCGGCGGGTAGTTCTGCCGCCAGACGCGCGCGACCTGATCCCGCTTGAAGCGGGTGAACAGCCGCTGGTGCATGGTGACCTGCGCGACGACATAGTCGCTCATCCGCTGCGTCAGGTCCTCGTCGACAAAGCGCACGATCGGCGCATCGGGCAACGCCGGATGCTTGAGCAGCGCATCGACGCCCGCACCCAGCGACAGCACGGCCTTGAGCTTGGTGAGGCCGGCGAAGGCATTGGCCTTGGGCTTCCAGACGAAGGCGTAGTCGATCGCGCTCGGGTCGAACGGTTCGGACTGGCGGATCACGCGTACATCCGGAAGCGCGGCCCGGTAGGCGGCGGCCCAGGCGGCCTCGTCGACGTCGCTCAGATGCAGCAGGAGGGTGGTCATTCCGGGCCTCGCAAATGCAAGAGCCGCACCCGAGGGCGCGGCTCGCTGAACTCGATGCACTCCACGCTTACTGCGCGGCGGAGGACGACGCCTCGGGCGCGGCAGCCGACGACGCCGGCGCTTCGGATGCGGACGACGTTGCACTTGCTGCGGGCGCCGAGGAGGATGCGGTCTCCGGGGCCGCCGAGCTGATGCCGGCGGAGCTCGCGGGGACGGCATTCGCGCCGCCGTTGGTTTCCATGGTCGACGGGGTCGGGACGGCCGCCGCCGGCGCAACTGAGGAGCTGCCCGACGTGGTCTGGCCGCTGGCGGGGGCCTCGCCGCCGGCCGGTGCCTTGGGGGCCGGGAACGGCTTGGGCGAATGGCTCAGCGTGGACAGGTAGGCAATGATGTTGGCGCGGTCGCTGTCGTCGCTGTCGCCGGCATAGGTCATCTTGGTGCCGTTGGCGAAGGTCTTGGGCGAGGTCAGCCAGGCATTGAGATTCTCGTACGTCCACTTGTCCTTGTTGTGGGCGCTGAGCGCAGCGCTGTACGAGAAGCCCGGGTGGCTTGCGATCTGGCGCTCGACCACATCGTAGAGATTGGGGCCGGTCTTGTTCGGGCCGCCTTCGGTGAAATCGTGGCAGGCCTGGCACTTCTTGACCGCCGCTTCGCCGGCTTTCGGATCGGCCTTGGCGAGGAGCGTGCCGATATCGACGGCCGCCGCGGCGGGAGCGCCGTTGTCGGCCGTCTGGTCCGCCTTGGGCTCGGGTAGCGCGTAGCCGGGGCCGCTGGCGCTGGGCTCGTAGATCGCTTCGGCGATGAACCCGATGCCCATTACGAACAGCAGCGTTCCAAGAATCGCGCCGATAATCTTGTTGAGTTCGAACGAATCCATTGCGGGGTCCCTAAGCCACTTCCGGCGCGGTATAGACGAGCCGGGACAAGGCTGCAAACGCCGCTTCTGCCCGATGTGCAGAGCAGGGCCCCCGTCCCGTTGCGCCGGCAAGATAGTCCATGCGCGGAGCCAGCCGCAACTGCCGCCGGCCCCCTGCGACAATTGTCCTCTGCACGAGAAATCCTGAGGCCGCGCAAGGCTTTGTTGACTTGCCGGAGCGGCAGGGTTCATAGAGCCGCCGACCGAGACGGAAGGGGCGCGTTCCATGGCCAAGCTCATCGCATTCCAGGGCGAACCGGGCGCCTTCAGCCATGCGGCGGCACATGCGGTTTTCCCCAAGGGGGAGCCGGTGCCGTGCCCGACCTTCGAGGACACCATCCAGGCGGTGAAGACCGGCAAGGCCGACTACGGCATCGTGCCGGTCGAGAACTCGCTCTATGGCCGCATCACCGACATCTACCACCTCTTGCCAGAGAGCGGGCTGTTCATCACCGGCGAGCACTTCCTGCGCATCGAGATGAACCTGCTCGGGCTCAAGGGGACGACGCTCAAGGACATCAAGTCGGTGCAGTCGCTGAGCGTGGCCCTCGGCCAGTGCCGGGCCTTTATCCGCAAGCACCGGCTGAAGACCATCAACGGCCTCGACACGGCGGGCAGCGCGCATGAGGTGGCCGAACGCGGCGACCGCAGCATCGGCGCCATCGCCTCGCGTTTTGCCGCCGAGGTCTATGGCCTCGACATCCTCGCCGAGAACATCGAGGACGCAGCGCACAACACCACCCGCTTCCTCGTGATCTCCCGCACCGCCGAAACGCCCAGGCGCACCAAGGCGCCGGTCAAGACCACGTTCGTCTTCCGCGTCCGCAACGTGCCGGCGGCGCTCTACAAGGCGATGGGTGGCTTTGCCACCAACGGCATCAACATGACCAAGCTCGAGAGCTACATGGTCGACGGCTCGTTTACTGCAACGCAGTTCTACGCGGATATCGAGGGCCATCCGGACGACCGTTCGGTGCAGTTCGCATTCGAGGAGCTGAAGTTCTTCACCGACCATTTCCGGGTGCTCGGGGTTTATCCCGCGGCCAAGCCCGTTTGAGCATGACCTCGTATCCGGTGCCCAATCCGGACGCGTCGGGCGAAAGGTGCCGCTTCGGTATGCGGCGCGGCGGGACCTACTGATCCGAAGCCGGTAGTCGGCGATTGAAGGACGTTCGGTCCCGCCTCGCAAAGGGGTGGATTCAGGCATACGCTGCGTAGAGGGCGGTGGAACTGTGCCATCCGCCTCGGCTCCCGCTTTGGCCCACCACGGGACGACTCCCGTGATCCCCTTTTCCCAGAACACGGCCCACCGAAAAACGCGCCCCGCGAATGGGTGCGCTTGCCGGTGAGCCGCCCGCCGGCAGCTCGTCACTGCCTCGCGCGGCGGAGGGATAGGCTCACTATAGCAGCCCCGGAACCACCCTGCATAACTTCGATCGATAGAGCGATATGCCGTATTCCTGCAAGGGGTTGCAGCGGCCCTAGAATGCCGGTTCAATGCGCTGTCGCGCGGTTGCGCCGCGATCGACTCGTTGCCGGCTTTCGCAGATGCTGAGCGCTTGGGCGGCGAAGATGAACAGCTCGGCGTGCGTCAGCGGCCGCCCGTCGAACGGCTTGAACGACCGGGCCCCGGCGTCGCGCGACAGGATCCGGCGCATACGGATGCCGAGCGTGACGCAGCGATGCCGCAGACAGGTCGGCGCCTGCTGCCGGCGCTCGGGCCCGGGTATCTTGTCCAGATCGAGCATGATCGACGCCGCAAGCTCACTGGCCTCTTGGATGTCGGATCGCTGGCGGCGGGAGGGGATGAACATGGTGCTCCTCGGAAGAATGGATTTCGACGCCGCATCTTACGCCCGCCGCGGCAGCCCCTGCACAAGCCTGCCGGTCGGACTCCGCCGTGGACCCGCAACTGCCCATCGCAGCGATGTTTCGGCTCGCGGTCCGGCCTGCATAGGTCTGCCGGTTACCGCGGCTCGGTGGCTCTGGCTGGGATTCACGGACGCGTTCATCTTTGATTTGAGGCCAGTTAGATTGTTTAGTTCAGTAGTGGTATGATTTATTCATGACCGACCCGGCGTTACTGGAAGCGATCTATGAGGCGGCGGCGGTGCCCGAGCTATGGCCGGACGTCCTCGCCCGCCTCGCCGAGCGCGTCCAGTCGTGGGGCGCCGCCGTGGCGTCGTTCGATCCGACCTGGCGCATGCGTTTTACCGCGACCCCGAATTACTTTCCCATGTTCGAGGCATTTGCGGCCCGCGCCGATGACTACGACAACCAACGGCCGAAGCGAGCGCTGGCGAGCGGTCACAACGGCTTCCTGCACGATCTCGAAGTCCTCACGCAGGAGGAGATGGAGCGCGATCCGATCTATCGCGACTTCATCTACCCGCACGGCATCCGCTGGACCGCGGGCACGGTGATTCCGACGCCGACCCGCGACGTGCTGATCTTCGATTTCGCCCGCCGCGAGGAAGATGGAGTCTTCGACCGCAAGACCATGGTGCGGCTCGACCAGTTGCGCCCGCACCTGGCGCGCGCGGCGCTGCTCTCGCACCGGCTGGGCCTGAGGGCGGCGCGTGCCGCCACCGAAGCGATGGCGACCATCGGCGTGCCGGCGGCAATGGTCGATGCCGGCGGGCGGGCCGTCAGCCTCAATGGCGAGCTCGAGGCCCTGGCTCCGACGGTCACCACCGGGGCCTTCGATCGCGTGCAGTTCCGCAGTCCGCAGGCCGACGCGCTGCTGCGCGAGGCGCTGGCGCGGCTTGCGCCCGGCCTCGAGACGACTCCACATGTGCAGTCGATTCCAATCGCCGCATCGGAGGAGCGCGAGGCGCTGGTGGCGCATGTGCTGCCGGTGCGACGCGCCGCCGCCGATATCTTCGTGCATTCGGCGGCGCTGCTGGTGTTCACTCCGGTCGCCATGCCGACCTCGCCTCTCGCCGAAGTACTGACCGGCCTGTTCGACCTGAGCCCGGCGGAAACCCGCGTCGCCCGCGGCATCGCTGGCGGCCTGAGCCTCGACGACATTGCCGCTGCGCAGAACCTGTCGCGCGAGACGGTGCGCACGCAGCTCAAATCGGTGCTGCTCAAGACCGGCACCTCGCGCCAGGTCGACCTCGCTCTGTTGCTCAGCGGTACATCCGCGTTGCCGCGGCAGACGCCTGAGGCATAGGTAACGTGAAGGCCCCTGCCGGAACCAGCCTAGGGAGTGAGCTCGCTGGATAGGCTGTCGAGCGTGCTCAGCAACACGGCCAGATCGCCATCGCTTACATCCGCGTCGAGGGCGCCGTGAACCAGCTGGTTTCGCAACGAAGCCAGATCGCGCAATCTATCCGCCGCGTCCGGCGTCAAATATCCTTCCTGCGCCAGCACCTGTATCAGTCGGCCAGGTGTCTGCGGCTTCTCGAACTGCGACTGCGCGATGGACCGTGAGATCGCCTCAAGCGTCGCCCACCCCAGCAGGAAGGCGGGGCGGCGAAGCCCCTGACGTCGGAGCTGGACGATTTCATCGATCGCCGTTCTAACGCTATTGGGCGATTGAGCGGGCAGCGCTTGGGGTGAGGACTGCGGCTCCGCCCACAGAACTCGAAAATCCCAATCTTTGTGCTGTCCGAAAAGCGCCGCCAGCTGCCTCAGGTTGCTGCTTTCGCGCGAAACGGGACTGGCGACTTCGAGAGCGATTTTGCGCCCGTGTCCATATGCGACCGCGTCGGGCGTATAGCCGTGCAGGAAGACCGGCATGAGCGATGGACCGGGTTGAAGGAAGACCTCGTATCCCTCCGCGGTCAGCCGGTCAGCTTCCTGCTGCAGGACTTCTTTTTCGGTCGGCGAGCTCATTGCAGATCCTCGAAAGGGTCGTTTGAAACGCGAACGTACAGTACCGGTTTTTCACCCGTTAGCGCAGCCACCAGTCCAGCGGACGGATTGCTGAACTGAAACAGGTTGCCGGGTTCAAACTTCTGGACGACGACCCGCTCGACTTGTGCATCGTCGAGGTAAATATGGGCCGACATGGCATCCAATACCAGCTTCACGATGTTGTCGACATCGCCTTCGACGCGGTCCTGCGGAAGGTAGTAGAGCACGACCGACATCCGCTTGCCGGATGCGAAATGTGGCTGTGGCAGCGCTGACAGGCTCGCGGCGCGAACGCGGTCCTTCCACGCGAGTTTGGCCGCGGCACTCTTGGCCTGAAACGAGACCGGTGTTCCAGGCACTGAAAACTCTATCGGGAAGGCAATTTCCATCGAGTAGATCAAAGCATCAAAGAAGTTACCGATAAATATCGTCAGAGTTCCTTTTCCGCCAGTTCGCGGAAGGCGTCGGGGATGAGGCGGCGGCCTTCGAGGACGACCGAACCGTAGCCGATGGCGTCCCAGCCGAAGCGATCGCGCACCTTGTCCATGGCGCGGTCGGCCGAAAAGCGCGAGGCGCCACGCCGGCTGCCGGGGCGGCGTGCCTCGTCGCCGAGCCCGAGCGACAGCTCGAGCTGCAGCGCCGGTTGCGTCTCGAGATGGCTGACCGAGATGGCGAGCAGCGAGATGGTGGCCTCTTCGGGGTGCGCCAGCAGCACCTCGCGAACCAGCTCGTGCGCGACCTCGGTGATGATCGAGGTCGCCGAGACGGCGGCGTCGAGCGTGACGGCATGGGTGACGGCGCTCAGATCGGCCCAGCGCACTCGCACGGTGATGCGCCGGCCGGCGATGGCCCGGGCCCTGAGGCGCGAGCCGATGCGGTCGGCGAGATGGCGCAGCGCCGGGCGGATGACGGTATCGGACGCTGGTTTGCGGCCGAGCGCCGACTGCGCCCCGGCCGAATGGGCGCGGCGGCCGGTGTCGATCTCGCGCGGATCGCGGTTGAAGGCGAGGGCGTGGAGCTTTTCACTGGCGGCGGGGCCGAGGAGTTGCTCGAGCGAGCGCCCCGGCATCGCCGCGAGCTGGCCGATGGTGGTGACGCCCAGTGTCGCGAGGCGCGCCTTGGTGGCGGGTCCGACACCCCACATCAGCTCGACCGGCAGGTCGTGGAGGAAGCTCAGCTCGGTGGCGGGATCGACGACGCAGAGGCCATCCGGCTTTGCCACCTGCGAGGCGATCTTGGCCAGGTGCTTGGTGCGGGCGACGCCGACCGAGATCGGCAGGCCGAGCTCGTCGCGGACCCGCCTGCGGACGGTTTGTGCGATGGCGCTCGGTGGCCCGAACAGGTGCTCGGTGCCGGCGACATCGGCGAAGGCCTCGTCGATTGAGATGCGCTCGACCAGCGGCGTGTAGTCGTCGAGGATGCGGATGGCCGCGTCACCCAGCCGCGAATACTCCTTGTAGTGGCCGCCCACGAAGATGAGCTGCGGGCAGAGCTCCTTTGCCCGCCGGCCCGGCATGCCGCCGCGCACGCCGAATGCCTTGGCCTCATAGGAGGCCGCGAGCACCACGCCGCCGCCCACCGCGATCGGTTTGCCGCGCAGCGTCGGATCGAGCAGTTGCTCCACCGAGGCATAAAAGGCGTCGAGATCGGCATGCAGGATCGTCGCATCCATCTGAGACTCCGCCGGGCGAGACCAGAACATAACGGGAACATAAGGGTAGGGCAAGGAGGGGAGAGCGACCGCTGTCCTCTCAGTCCGCGCTGGCCGGACTTGATCCGGCCTACCCAGCAAAACGCGCCGCATGTGGCGTTGCCGGGTCCGGCTGGGTCCCCGGGTCAAGCCCGGGGATGACGGAACGGAAAAATCCAGCCGATCGAAATAAAAGAGCGGGGACCTTGCGGTCCCCGCTCCGTGAAAAACGCCGGGAACGAGAGGCTTACTTCGTCGTGGTGGTCTTGGTCGTCGTCTTGGTCACGGTCTTGGCAGGCGCCTTGGGAGCCGGGGCCGGAGCCGCCGGGGCGGCGGCGATGCTCACGCCGACTTCGATCTTCTTGTAGGCGTGGGCCTTGATCACGACGCGCTCGCCGACCTTGAAGGCGCTGAGGCTGGTGCCCTTGGCGAAGTGATAGACGGTCTTGCCGACGGTGACGGTGTCGGCTTTGGCATCGATCGCCTTGATCACGCCGGTGATCGAGTTGTTGGTGACGGCCAGCGCCATCGAGGAGGTGGCGAGGGTGGCGACAATGGCCAGCGGAAGCAGGAATTTGCGCATGGAAATCTCCGGTTGCGGGTGATCGACGGTCGCTGTCGAGACCGCGGCCGATGCGTTGCTCGGCCTGCGCTGTGTAGGAGGGCGGCTTTGCACGCCCCTTGCGCGAACTTTACATCGCCGCAAAGTTCGGCCCGCGCCGTGACACGCTCCACCCGAAACGGCAGTCGACCGCTGGCGGAGCCGCCTGCGCACAAGAGCAGCCGGCCTTTACGCTACCGGAATTCTAGTGCGTGGTGAGGAACTCGACGCCCAGTTCCTTGAGGGCGCGCCATTTGATCCGGCAGGGCTGGCGCTCCGTGCCGGGGAGCAGCAGGTCGAACGTGTCCGGGATGCCGACGACCGAGGCGACCTGCAGCTTGGCGCCCTTTGAGCTGAGGTTGCGCACCGTGCAGTCGATGGTGGAGCGGCCGCCATTGAAGACGATCTTGCCGCCCTTGAGCGTGGTCCGGCGCTGCGTGCCGCGCTGTTCCGAGTCCGGGGCTGTCATCATCGTCGTCTCCTAAAGTCCGCCTGAACGTCTAATGCGCGGGCGACTCTATCGGTTTCAGCTGCGGAACGCCGGGGTTTTCACCAAGTTGAGTTAACCCAGCGCCGGGTTCTGGTAGACGTAGAGGATGACGCTGCGGTCGTTGAGGATGTTGATGCCGACGACGTTGTCGGGGCGCCAGCCCCAGCTTGCCAGCGCGCGCGCCAGCGTCGGATTGGCAGCGATGGTGCGAGTGAGGCCCGCGGCATTGCCGAAGTCGTTGAGCTCATAGCCGCGGCAGATCTGGTGCACGCTCACATGGGCGCCCGGCTTCACCGCGGCGACGGCCTCGCGGCGCACGATGGGCGGAATGAAGCTCAGGACGCCGGCGTTGCACTTGGGATAGCCGCTCGTCTCGAAGGTCTGGGCGAGGGCGGGCGAGGCGGTGGCGGCGGGAGCGGCGAGAGCGAGGGCCGCCGCGGCGACGATCAGGGGCTTGAACATGGTGGGCTCCATCGAAATGCGGCTTGTGCCGGATATAACGCCCGATTGCGCCGCTCCTATCCCGGCCGCCAGTTAATTTGCGGTAACCCTTGCGCCGGCCCTGAACCTGTCCGATATAGCGGCCCGAGAGGTTGGCGCGGACGTGTTCCTCGCCAACCGGGTCAGGTCCGGAAGGAAGCAGCCCCAACGAGACCTTCACGGGTCGTTGCCAGCCTCTCGCCTTCCCGGCATTCATAGCGTCGTCCCCACTTTCGTGGACCTGAGGTTTTGCGGTTCACGGTTTGGACCGCTATATACGCCTCATGGCAGATGCCCTGTTCCCCGAAAGCGAGATGAGTCCGCCCGCTCCCGCGTCGAGCCCGCCGGGGGCCGCCCCCTATCTGGTGCTGGCGCGGAAATACCGGCCGTCGAGCTTTACGACGCTGATCGGCCAGGACGCGATGGTGCAGACGCTGCGCAACGCGTTCAAGTCCGGCCGCATCCCGCATGCCTTCATGCTCACCGGCATCCGCGGCGTGGGCAAGACCACGACCGCCCGCATCCTCGCCCGTGCCGTGAATTTCGAGGATGAAACCGGGCGGCACCCGACGCTCGACCTCGATCGCGAGGGCATCCACGACCGCGCCATCATCGAGGGCCGCCACGTCGACGTGGTGGAGATGGACGCCGCCAGCAACACCGGCATCAACGACATTCGCGAGATCATCGATTCGGTGAAGTACGGGCCGGTCTCGGCACCCTACAAGGTTTACATCATCGACGAAGTGCACATGCTCTCGACGGCGGCCTTCAACGGCCTGCTGAAGACGCTCGAGGAGCCGCCGCCCTATGTGAAGTTCATCTTCGCGACCACCGAGATCAGGAAGGTCCCGGTGACGATTCTGTCGCGCTGCATGCGCTTCGATCTGCGCCGCGTCCCGCCCGAGACGATGACGGCGCACCTGATCGACCTGCTGAGCCAAGAGGGGATCGCCTACGAGCCCGAGGCGCTGGCGATGATCGTCCGCGCCGGGGAAGGCAGCGTGCGCGACAACCAGAGCCTGCTCGATCAGGCGATCAGCCACGGCGACGGCAAGGTCACCGCGGCAACGGTGAAGGCCATGCTCGGGCTGGGCGACCGCGCACGCTCGATCGACCTTTTCGAGGCGCTCATGGCGGGCAACATCGCCGGCGCGCTGACGCTGCTGCACGAGCTCTACGACGCCGGCGCCGACCCCGAGACGGTGATGGGCGACCTCGCCGATTTCACCAACCTCGTGACCCGCATCAAGATCGTGCCGGCGGCGGCCGACGACGTGTCGCTGAC